>CAVCBH010000166.1:0-5947 GCA_963600375.1 bacterium
ATTATCGCATGGT
Source organism: bacterium (assembly GCA_963600375.1). Classification (GTDB taxonomy): domain Bacteria; phylum Bacillota; class Clostridia; order Lachnospirales; family Lachnospiraceae; genus Anaerobutyricum. The sequence goes on from CAVCBH010000166.1 coordinate 14, forward strand.
TTTGAGAAATTGAAAATCCGGGCGATTATGTACCGCTTACGATAATAACCCCAGGAGGTTATGTTATGGATAAGATCACACACAAAGTACGCTGTGAACAATGGACAGCTATCATCAATGAATGTCTTGCAAGTGGTATGCCAAAAACTACATGGTGCAAAGCCAATGGCATCTCCGATAAACAATTCTTTTACTGGCAGAGAATTCTCCGGCAGGAAGCTTACCAACAGATGGAATCTCAAAGCTCTTCTCCTGCTTCTTCTGCCCTCGTTCCTGATGTTAAGGAAGAAAAAACTTCTCATCCTGCTTTTGTTGAGATTCGTCCTGTCACGTCAGATATAGAATCCTCTACTTTCAGACCAGATGTGATTATCCATTCGGGAAATCTGACAGTAGAGATTGCTAATACTGCTTCAGAAGAACTGCTAAGAAAACTCTGGGGGATTGTTCATGTTGAATGACGCAACTGGATTCAAAAGGATATTTCTAAAAGTAGGTTACACAGATCTCCGAAAAGGAATCCCAGGCCTTACCGCAATGATACGGGAATCTTTTGGATGTGACCCTTATGAAAAAAATGTCCTTTTCTTATTCTGCGGCCGCAGGACTGACAGGATAAAAGGGCTTATTTTTGAAGGAGATGGATTCTGCCTTGTCTATAAACGGCTTTCTACAGACAGTCGTTTTCAATGGCCACGTTCAGAAGATGAACTTAAGGAGATCACTCCCCAGCAGTTCAAATGGCTGATGGAGGGATTATCTATCGCGCCAAAGAAAAAGATAAAGGAACTCACCAATCCGCCAAGATATCTTTTATGATTGTGCATTATGTAGAAAATAAATCTTTCTTTTTTGTGGATAAAAACAGCTGTCCACAAAAGAACTTAGCTATTCCCTGTTATAGAAAGCTGTATTCAGAAATGTGTGGATAACTCTTTAAAAAACTAAAAAAACAGCTAGTTTTTTAAAGAATCTCTGGCTTTTTTCTATAGTAAAAATGACGAATGCTCTCATTTAGGCGATTCGCTTTTTCTTCTTTTTTAAGGTATAATACTTCTTAGAAAGGAAGGAACACATGGCAGAGATATTTAGCAGGGACGAATTGAATCAATGTAGTAAAGAAGTTCTTATCACACTTTTTCTGAACCTGCAGGAACAGATGATAGAAATGAACGGGAAACTGGACCGCCTGGCAGAGCAGCTCGCTGCCGCCCAGAATCACCGGTATGGCCGGAAGTCTGAAAAACTGGATGTGATAGATGGGCAGCTATGCTTTAACTTTAATGAAGCAGAAGCCCTGCTCGAAAATATCTATGTCGTGGAACCGGCAGAAGAAGACGTTATCCCAACTGTAGTGAAACGCAAAAAGAAAAAGGGAAAGAGAAAAGAAGACCTTTCTTCTCTGCCGGTAGAGACCATCTCCCATACATTATCTGAGGAAGAACTTACAGATATCTTTGGAGAAAACGGGTGGAAACAGCTTCCAGATGAGACGTATATGCGGGTAAAAGTAGATCCAGCCAAATATACGGTAGAAGAACATCATATCTGTGTCTACGCTGGAAAAACAACGGATAAGATCGTAAAGGCTTTCCGGCCAAAGAGTTTTTTAAGGAACAGTGTTGCCACCCCTTCCCTCGTTGCAAGCATCATGAACGCAAAATATGTAAATGGTATGCCCCTTGATAGGATTGCCACAGATTTTAGAAGAAATGGTGTGAATATCTCTAAACAGGTCATGGCCAACTGGGTGATCCGTTGCAGTGAGAGATATCTAAGCCCTGTCTATTTTCGTTTACATGAGCTGCTGCTCGAGTATGACGTGATACAGCAGGATGAAACGCCAGTTAAAGTCACAAAAGACGGTCGCCCTGCAAACAGCAAGAGTTTTATGTGGGTATACCGTTCGGGGAAGTATCATACGGACCGGGTGATCATTCTTTATGAATATCAAAAGACTCGGAAAGCAGAACATCCCCAAAAGTTTCTGGAAGGATTTCATGGAGTTTGTGAATGCGATGCCTATGCGGTATATGAAAAAATGGATAGAGAGAACCCGGATATCACATTTGCGTTCTGTCATGCCCATGCCCGCCGGTATTTTGCTGAAGCACTAAAAGCAATACCGAAAGAGCAGCGAGATAAGGCAAAAGGAACGGTTGCCCACGAGGCATTGGAACGAATAGCCGGGATCTATCACATGGATAATCAGCTTGCAGAACTCTCTGCCGAAGAAAGATACAGAAAACGCCAGCTTCTGGTAAGACCATTAGTAGAAGCTTTGTTTTCGTGGCTGAAAAAAGTACGGGATGAAAAAATGGTTCCGGAAGGAGGAAAGACGATGAAGGGAGTAAACTACTACCTGAATCACGAAAAACAGTTCCGTGAATTTTTAAATCATGGAAATGTCCCACTGGATAATAATGCGACCGAATCTGCATTACGGAATTTCTGTATGCATAAACACACATGGAGACTGATAGATACAATAAACGGAGCAAAAGCCAGTGCATTAGTTTACAGTATAGTAGAAACAGCAAAGGCAAATGGATTAAATCCTTTTCGGTATTTGGAATTCCTATTAATGGAAATGATGGAACATGAAGAAGATACGGATTATAGCTTTATAGATGATTTGTTACCATGGTCGGAATCAATACCAGATATATGCAAGATGGAGAATAAGAAAGAGCACTGAGAAATCAGTGCCTTTTTTGTTTAGGGTACTCATGGTTTACCGTGTACTTCTCTACTGCTTCTGCAATTCTCATGAGAGCAATCTTTTTTCCACCATTCATTTTTGTGATTTTCCATCCTTTATTTGTTTTTTTTACCGTAAATGTAACCATAGATGCATCTTTTTTTACTCCATATTTTTTAATACGTTGTACGATTCTTGGAAATGCGTAATGATGTATTACATAATTACTAGAGCGATTTGGATGTTTTAATGCATAGATATATCCGTCATTCATTCCTTTATATGCCTGGATGTATGCGTCAGGATAAGTTATTTTGATTTTGATTATTACGTTATTGTCAGAGGTAGTTACATTTTTAATTTTATAAGAAAATTTTTTTGAAAATTGCTTTTTTGATATAGCATAAAATCGAGATTCCTTTCCCCAATAAGTATATTCCAATTTCCCTTTTTGATACTTTGTTGTGCCATTGAAATCGTATTGTTTGATTTTGTTTAGAAAATTTTTTGTTACCGAAATTGCCTTTTTCTCATTTTTTGTATAGCTTCGTTTTGATAGAGAAATAGCCATAGCTGATTTGGTAGGTATCGTTCCAGTAGATGCTGCAAAAGTATTGCATGGGATAATCATTAAAGTTATCATTAAACAAGTTATTATAGTGAGAATAGTTTTTTTCATAGTCTGTGCCCTCCTTTTACTATGTAGTGATAGATTAGCCATATTGAAAAGTAATATGGATATGAAAGGTATATGAGTTGTGTAAATTATAGCATGTAATCACTTTAATACAAGAATATGAGTTCTTTTTGTTTTTTATGAAGAAAAAATATCATTTGAATAGATGGATATTTTGTCTGGATTCAAAACAAAATATAGCATACTGCCTGGCAGGGAGCCTATTGACTATTCGAGGGAAGAGAGTGGTTTGTATTTTGGGAATTTTTTATGGATAATAGAACGTATGTATGGTATACTAATCTCGACAAGAATATATTATTTCGAGGAGGGATGGATATGGATAAGATATACGCAGCAATCGATTTAAAGTCATTTTATGCCTCTGTAGAATGTGTAGAAAGAGGATTAGACCCACTTACAACCAATCTTGTCGTTGCAGATGAATCTCGTACCGAGAAAACGATATGTCTTGCTGTTTCTCCTTCTTTAAAGCAATATGGGATTCCTGGCCGCCCACGTTTATTTCAGGTAATACAAAAAGTAAAGAGGATTAATGAAGAAAGGAAAAAGGCGGCTCCAGAACATAAATTTATAGGGCAGTCTTTCCATGCAGAAAAACTAAAGAATCCTTCTGTTGCGCTGGCATATATTACAGCACCACCAAGGATGGCATTATACATGAAGTATAGTACAAGGATCTATGAGATTTATCTACGATATTTTGCGCCGGAAGATATGCATGTATATTCTATTGATGAAGTATTTATTGATTTGACAGGATACCTGGAGAATTATCAGATGGACGCGAAGAAGCTAGTTTTAAATGTAATACAGACAGTGCTAAAAGAAACAGGAATTACAGCTGCGGCAGGAGTAGGAACAAATATGTATCTTGCGAAGATTGCAATGGATATTATGGCAAAACATGTTCAACCAGATGAGTATGGGGTGCGAATAGCCTATCTTGATGAGATGTCTTATCGAAAAGAGTTATGGGAGCATAAACCGATTACCGATTTTTGGAGAGTAGGACAGGGGTATGCCAAAAAGCTTGCTACGTATCAGATTTATACAATGGGAGATATAGCTAGATGCTCTATCGGAAAAGAAAATGAATATTATAATGAAGAACTGCTATATAAATTGTTTGGTATTAATGCTGAGTTACTGATTGATCATGCATGGGGCTATGAACCATGTACGATTGCAGATATAAAAGCATACAAGCCAGAGGATAAAAGTATCGGTTCTGGTCAGGTGTTATCTTGTGCATATCCATCAGAAAAAGCGAAAATTGTAGTGTTGGAGATGGCAGAACAGATTGCTCTTGAATTATTTGAAAAGAAACTTATTGCAAAACAATTTGTTCTTACCGTGGGTTACGATAAAGATAATTTACGGGAAACAAAATATAAAGGAGAGGTTACAACAAATCGTTATGGACAAACGACTCCAAAACATGCTCACGGAACGATAAATCTTGACATATCAACTTCTTCTGTAAAGGAAATTTCAGCGGCAGTGTCTAATTTATATGATCGTATCATAAATAAAGATTTGTTTGTACGGCGTATAACATTATCTGCCTGCAAAATTATTCCAGAAGAAAAGCAGGAATACAGGCAATTAGACCTCTTTACGGATTACGCTGCAGTAAAAAAGGAGCAGGAAAAAGAGAAAAAATTACAGGAATCTTTGTTAAGGATTAAGAAGAAGTATGGAAAAAATGCAATTTTACGCGGCGTAAGTTACGAGGAAGGGGCAACAATGAGAGAACGAAATGGACAGATAGGAGGGCATAAAGCATAATGAAAAAATATGATGATATTATTAATCTTCCACATCATATATCAAAAAGACATCCTCAAATGTCTATTCAAGATAGAGCTGCTCAATTTGCTCCGTTTGCTGCATTGACAGGATATGACGAGGAAGTAAGTGAAACTGCTCGGATTACAGAAGAGTTTCATCCTGTATTAGGAAGAGAGAAAGAAGAAATAGATCAGAAGTTATTGATTTTACAACAAAATCAATATAGCCATCCAATAATATCAATACAATATTTTGTACCAGATGAACGAAAAAAGGGTGGACATTATGAAGAAATGACAGAAGGTGTAAGAAAGCTAGACGTAGTAAATGAAAAGCTTATTATGATAGATGGAACAGTAATTTGTTTTAAACATATAAAGGAAATAAATGGTGATATTTTTAATGCAATTATAAAAACAGAAAATATTTAGTATCAAAAAGGAAAGCATCTGTTACATAACAGGTACTTTCCTTTTTTAAACGTATTTCAATTGGAAATATATATATTTATTGTGTCTTATCATGTTCGATAATATCAGAGACTTCACAATCTAATATAAAACATAATGTATCAAGCGTTTTCGTTGTAATGGGCAATCCCTTTTTCATTCGATGTAAAGTATTAGCGGAGATTCCCTCTTTAAAGATAAGCTGATATTCCGTTATATTTTTTTCGTAAAGCGTTTTATAAAATGGTCCATAAGAAATCATTACATATCACCCATCTCATACGCTACCATAT
>CAVCBH010000167.1:0-3837 GCA_963600375.1 bacterium
ATGTATAAGAGTGAAAAAAAGATAAAAGGAATCGGATTCTTTTGAAGGACTCATGCCGGAAGGTATGGGTTCTTTTTTTGCCACAAAAATAGCCGCCCTAGTCTGGCAAACTAAGCGGCTATTTTTAATATCCAAATAGTAAATTGGGCTAACCGTCTATCGGTAGCACTCTTTTTCTATCATTATACTACCATGTAGTTATGGAAATGTCAATTTGTCAAATTGGATGATTTTTCTTTGAGCATCCCGCAATATGGCACAGTAAAAGAAAAAAAGGAATGGAACCCGTTGTTGTGAAATATTTTTCTTTTTGAAAAAGGCTCCAAAAGAGTTCAAAATATTGATAAAGGTGCGGAAAGCGATAGAAACAGACAAGCACCGTTTAAAAATTTACCGAGAGATATTGAAAAGATAAAACTATAAGATGCCACTATAGAAAGAAGTGGCATCTTTTTTGAAAATTCAGCCCAAATGTATAATAGGTTATATGTAAACTAATTTTTAAAACGAAGAAGAAAAAAGATAAAAAAGGAAGTCAAAAGAAGAACAAAAAATGATATAGTTCTGCGGATATTCCTACTCTATCGGATGGAAAAGAATTTGTCAGTTGAGACAGAAAGTAGTACATATCTTAAAAAGCGCTGTACCGCAGGATATAAGATTGAACTCTTTTCATAAAAAACTTTATATAATGCTGTAACATAAGAAAATATATTATTGTAAGAAACTGATGACCAGGGAAAATGCATTGATATAAGAGTGCAAAAAAGGCATAGATATATCAGGGATAAAAAAGGTACTCCTATATGAGCGGAAAAATAGCACTGATATAGGAGTGCAAAAATAAGTTGTGCGAAAAATAAACTACAGATATATGAGAGAAAAAAGCCACTGATATATCAGCGAAAAAATAGCACCAATATAGGAGTGTAAAAAATCTTATCCTGTGCAAGAAGTCTTTTAGAGGCTTCTTTTTTATGTTCATCGTATGTTTAAAAACAGAATCAAATTCAATCTTACAAAAGAATAGGCTTTTCTTTTTGGGTCGTTGTTCAGATGGAGCTTATGCTGCAAAAATTTTCAGTCAAAACCAGTAGAAATTTTTACATATTAACTGTACCAAAAAAACAGAAAGGAATCGGTACAGTTATGGCAGAAAAAACACAGGTTTATCATTTTTCACCGGGAACACCGCATATCCCGCCAAAAGATTTTCGTCTGGCTCGAGCAAAGTGGGAAAGTCAAAAATTATATACAAACAGCTTACCTGCTTTTTTTCATTTGCACCTGCAAAGACAAGACAGGTATTATTCTTACACCCAAATTTTCTGCCGCCCTATAGTTAACAATAAGCAGTTAAATATGAGACAGATTGGATATATAAACACATCATCTGTTGAAAAGTCTTTGGAAAAGATGGCAGATTTCCATCAATACCAAGAATACTTTCTCACAGCAAACAGTTTTTCCATGCCAAAGGAAAGAAAAAAGAAAAATCTGTACACAATTCAAAACATTGTGTTGGATATCGATATCCATTCGACGAAAAGAGACCGGGAGGTTTTTGTACAGCGTCTGGATGCTGTACTGTATCTTGCATTTAAAGACGAAACTTTTCCGCTGCCTGTCCCTAACACAATTGTCTATACTGGCAGAGGGATACAGCTATGGTGGGCAGTCTGTCCATTTTCCGCAAAAGAGCTGTTATATGTATACTATGATCTTGTCACATATTTTGCGAGTGAGATTACAAAAAGAATCAATGAAGACAAGGAGTTAGCAAAACATGTCATTGTAGATACTGCTGCTTCCAAAAAAGAGAGCGGTTTGTTTCGTATGCCGGGGACATGGAATGCAAAGTCACGGACGTTTGGTTCTTTCTGTATCCTGCATGAAAACAAGTTTGATGCTGTATCCCTGTTTTTTGATCGACACCCAAAGACAGGGAAACCGTTTATTAAATACAAAAACAAAAACAAAAGAAAAAATGGGTTCCGAGATTACGGAAAGTATATGGAGGAAAAGATTCGGCATTTAATCAAATTGAGACGAGAAGAAGGATTGGACGAAAACGGTTTTCGAGATCTTTACTGTCTGATCGTTTACTGTGCTTACCTTTCCAGCGGTACAGCAGAAGAGATTGCTTGGGACAAAACCATGGCTCTTAACGAAAATTTTCAGCGTCCACTGCTGGAAAAAGAATTGAGAAATTACATGTCCAGTGCAACGAAAAAGAAATACCGGTTTACCTTTGAAAAAGTGATTGAATATCTTGATATTGACGAAAAAGAACAAGAAACGATTCACTTAAAGCCAGCAGGAGTAAGAAAAAAGGAGCGCAAAATGGCAAAGAAAAGAGCAGAAGAAAACAGAAGAAGACGAAAAAAAGAAAAAGAGAAGAAAAAACTCTGTGTCTTGGAGCTGTTTATAAAAGGGTACACCCAGCAAAAAATCGCAGGAATCATTGGATGCACCCAATCAACTGTCAGTAAGATCATAAAAGAAGCCGGGATTAAATGTAAAAAAGGCAGAAGAAAGATCACTGAATCCGCAAAAAAGATTTGCCAGACGATACATAACAAAAAAGAAGAAAGACAGAAAGCGAACATCCATGCAGAAATAAACCATCTGATGGAGACAGATTCAAAGTTTTGTGCAACAATGGACAAACTGAATGAGTTAAAAAAGAATCGGGAGCGGTATAGAAAAGAAAAATTAAACGAGCAGAGAAAAACGCCGGAATGGAATCGGACTTTTGCTCTGACGTCTGATGCAGAGTTTCAGGAGATATTAGCAGGGAAAATCCGTAGTTACAATAAACGGTAGTGATTTTATAAGCACAAAAAATAGTAAAAATAGCCACAGGAAACTGGGGCTTTTTGTTGTGCCTGATTTTTTTCCGGCTACGTCAAAAAGAGAAAAAGGGATGGACTGGAAACCAACGAGGCAGGAGCAGAGAAAACAATTATTCCAGCTCTGCATATATAAATGATAATTATCTTCACAGTCTTTGACTCTTTTGTGCTTTGTGCCTTTCAAACCCTGGTGCTGCGCTCTATAGCTTGGTTTGATTTTCTTTGTGGTTGGCGCAGCTTGAGATTTCTTGTGGCACAAAGTTACTTTTTTCCTGTCTCTGTGCGGGATTTAGCTTTTTTGATTTTGGGATATGATTACTGAACTCGATCCTTTTTGTCTAGGCGAGACAGGACATAAACGCTACACAAATAGATTGCTAATAAGAGATCTCATACAGGATGACAATATCGGAAATCGGTTCTTTTTCGGAGTCTCCGGTCCGTCTTGGATAGAAAGGCGAACAAGTTTTACCTACATATTGATCCAACAAATTCAGGAAAGACCTATACAGCACTACAGGCACTGGAAAATTCCGGTTCTGGTGTTTATCTAGCTCCACTGCGGCTGATGGACTATGAAAGCCTTAATGAAAAAGGAAGTTTCTGTAGTGTGATGACGGGAGAGGAAGAAATCCCTGTGTCATAGCATCGATGACAATCGAACTGCTTGATCTTAGCCGGCATTATGAAACCGCGGTCATTGATGAGGCACAGATGATCTCTGATACCCATAGAGGAGGGGCATGGACAATGTAAGATCTTTTGAGTGGAATCCGATTCTGTTTTAGCATAGTGTCATCTACGAGAAATGTATTTCAAAAATGTCTAGCAACATTCGAGCAATATTACATTTATATTTATCATTGCACAATTCATGTAATTCTGGATTTATTTGCTTGAATATAATGTAGCTGTCCAAATGTAGATTTTTTAAAAAAGTTTTATTAGATATGTCAGTTTTCTGCCCTGATTTGATTAATAA
>CAVCBH010000168.1:0-3860 GCA_963600375.1 bacterium
TGACAGTATCCGGAAGAGGCTGTGGTCCCTAAAAGGTTTGAGTCATCTGCGTTCGTTCTATGTGCGCACGAAACATCGTGAACCACACCCTTAGATAGCAGGACTCTCTGGCGAACCATTAGCCTGTCGGTAACCAATCCGCGAATAACAGAATGGTTAAATGCCGTGAACTGTTAAACCGAGCCTTTTCCAGATACTGTCAGATAAAATGTGAGCAATGTCGGACAAAAAAGAAAGTGAATTTTTTCTCTTTTACCTCTTGACAAAAGTCACTTCATAACAGAAGGAAGACTGAATGCGAGCGGGCAACGAACATTCAACTCGCAGTGATAGAGTCATAAATATAGGGTATCGGCTTCCTTTGGGAGTGTCTGGTTAGTAAATGGATTAAATAGTAATTGACGAATGAATTCGATACAGGTATTATACAACTCAGGAGTTGCAGTAGTTCCTCTCTTTATAGGAGGATTATATTTAAAAATTTACCGTGAAAGGGGTATATATTTGGAAGAAAGAACAAAAGCGCTGCTCGTTGGTGTGAATTTAAATAATGACCCGGAATTCGAGACTGCATTGAAAGAGTTGGAAAGCCTGGCGGAAGCCTGTAATATGGAAGTTATTGGCGTAGAAACACAGAATGTAAGTCAGATTAATACCGGTGTTTATGTAGGAACCGGAAGAGTAGAAGAGATTAAAGCCGTTGCGCATATGCTGGGAGCGGAAGTGATTATTTTTGATAATACATTATCTCCAATGCAGCTTCGCAATTTAAAGGATATTATTGAGCGGCCGGTGTTTGACCGTACCCATTTAATTTTACAGATTTTTTCATCAAGAGCCAGAACAAGAGAAGCCCAGATTCAGGTAGAGACAGCAAGACTTCAGTACGAGCTGCCAAGACTTACCGGAATGGGAGAAGTCCTGAGTCGTCAGGGGGGTGGCAGCGGTGGCCTTTCTAATAAAGGTGCCGGAGAGAAAAAGTTAGAATTAGATAAGAGAAAGATTCGCCACAGAATCAGTGAGCTGAAAAAGGAACTTCGTGAGGTAGAGAAGAATAGAGAGACACAGAGAAAGCGCCGTCTGGTACAGGGAATCCCACAGGTTGCCTTAGTCGGCTATACGAATGCCGGAAAGTCTACCTTGTTGAATGCATTTATTGATAAATATGAGGAAAATGAGGAGAAAAAGGAAGATAGAAAGGTAATGGCAAAAAATATGCTTTTTGCAACACTTGATACGACAGTTCGCAAAATTCATTTGCCAGATAAACGGGAATTTCTTCTTTCTGACACCGTAGGATTTATCAGTAAGCTTCCACATAATCTTGTAGAAGCATTTCATTCTACATTGGAAGAAGTAAAATATGCCAATCTTTTATTAGAAGTAGTAGACTATTCTGATGAACATTATATGGAGCATATGGAAGTTACACGCCAGACATTAAAAGAGCTTGGTGCAGATGAGATTCCATGCATCCACGTTTTTAATAAGTGTGATATTGCAACAGCAAACGGAAGAGAAGATATTCCAGCGGAACTTCCTCACATTGGAAAAGATTGCATCTATATGGCAGCCGGACAAAATATCGGTTTAGAAGAACTTGTGCAGCTTATTTCAAACCATATTTATCAGGATTACGTAGAATGTACCATGCTTATTCCGTATACAGAAGGGGCGCTGGTGTCGTACTTCAATGAAAATGCTACTGTAAAAGAAACGGAATATGAAGCAGAAGGAACGAAGATAACGATGAGTTGTCTTCTCAAAGATCTCAAAAAATATAAGGAATATGTAATTTTGTAGGATAAATCCTGATTTTGCAGGCTACTACCTGAATCACAAAAAACAGTTCCGTGAATTTTTAAATCATGGAAATGTCCCACTGGATAATAACGCGACCGAATCTGCATTACGAAATTTCTGTATGCACAAACACACATGGAGATTGATAGATACAATAAACGGAGCAAAAGCCAGTGCATTAGTTTACAGTATAGTAGCAACAGCAAACTGCCTAAATCCTTTCCGGTATTTGGAATTCCTATTGACAGAAATGATGGAACATGAAGAAGATACGGATTATAGCTTTATAGATAATCTGTTACCATGGTCAGAATCAATACCAGATATATGCAAGACGAAGAATAAAAAAGAGCACTGAGAAATCAGTGTTTTTTTTGTTTAGGGTACTCATGGTTTACCGTGTACAAATCGTCCGCTTGTTCTTACGGAGTGAACCAGATTCTCCCTTTCTAATTCGGAAAGAGCTTTCTGCATCGTGTTTGGATTCACACCAGCTTGTGCAGCTAAATCTCTGACCGAAGGAAGCTTATCACCTGGCTGATATTTGCCTGATACAATGTCCAGCGATACTTTCTCAATAATCTGAGCGTAAATTGGACGGCTGGAATCAAGATTCCAGGACATTTGCAACACATCCTTAATATAATGTATTTTCGGAATTTTTTCTGCAGTTGATTGTGTGGTAGATTTTTCAAACACGCTCTAGTGCAGCATCCGTTCAGTAATAATAGTTTATGGATAATCATTTTGCAGTTCGCAACAAAAGAGTTACGAATCAAACTATAAAATCTATACCCAGAAATACTTTAGAAATTAGATGGATGGAATACTAGTTGTATCAAAATTCCATCAACGTATCTCAAAAATTTGGATGTAGCTGACAAAAAATCTTCTTACAAGATTAAACATAGAAAGATTTTAAAAATACATAATGTACTGGTAAATATCAATAGTTATCGTACAGATACAATGCAATTTTATCTTGTGAGGGAATGTTAATAGCTTCCAACAATAAAATCCTCTGTATTATTGTACTAAGTGATTAATACAATAATACATATAAAGTAAAAAATATCAACACAAAATAAAAATAATTTTTCACCCATGACTTTTTTGCTGGTTTGAGATACAATGGTAAGAGTATATTTTGAGAACAGAGAATCCTGTGGAAACTATCATTGTGGATAAGTTCCCAAAAAGTAAAGTTGGGGAGTAAGCCTGCAGAATGAGAAGAGTTTTGATGTAATTATTATTTTTTACAAATGAATACTTTTAAAAGCGGATGCGAAGATTTCAGGAAAAATATATAAAACTATAAATGAACAAATTTAAAATATTGCACAACTATGTCCACATTACAAAGACATACTTTGCTTGATTGGTCTGAATGCGTTTAGAGTACAAACAAGAATAGCCTGTTTTTGTGCATTTTTCTGTGTTTGTTCATTTATGGTATAAAATAGGTGATTGTGAAACCCGATAATTAAAATATGTGTGTTTTGCATAAAAACAGGTTTTAATTTCGATATATGAAAAGAGATTTTTATACAAAATAGATATAAGAGTTCAAAGTTTTGTGAGGAAAAACAAAATCACAATACCGAAAAAAGTCAGTATTTATGCGGGTTTCAGAGTTTCGCAAACGCCTATATAGTATAAAAATTAAAAAGGAGAAAAGTATGGAAAATAAAAAAGCATTTGGCCATGCTATAGCCATTTTTACTATTTTTATCTGGGGAACGACTTTTATCTCAACCAAAATTTTGCTTCGGGCATTTCAACCGGTAGAGATTCTGTTTTTCCGTTTTGTCATGGGATTTATTTTATTATGGATTATGAATCCCCACCGCCTGCCATTTAAAAGCTGGAAGCAGGAACTGACATTTGCCGGCGCAGGACTTACCGGAATGACGATGTATTATTTAATGGAAAATATCGCACTTACCTACTCGCAGGCATCGAATGTTGGTGTTATTGTTTCGATCGCACCAGTGTTTACGGCTTTTTCCGTTTTGTCATGGGATTTATTTTATTATGGATTATGAATCCCCACCGCC
>CAVCBH010000169.1:0-12756 GCA_963600375.1 bacterium
ATATAATATTGTTCACTCGTTTTACCTTTCATCGGGATTCTCAGGTGTTTCTAACTCTGAAAATTCCGACTTTCCTTACTATTGCTTTGTTTTCGTGTTGCATTTTTGTTGATATTTTTTTAACAAATCCACCTGTGACTTAATTCACAATACTCTTATTCGACGGTTATTTCATTTTATATCGTACTCGAAATCTCTGCCGTATTGATATATTGCTTTTATGTTTCAGGTCTGACCTTCCAGGTTGGGAAGGCCAGACATTGACAAACTTGGTAATACTATTTTTATTTTGTCTTTATTAGTTTTTATACTATGCGTTTTCTCTCAATCATTCTCTAAGGATTGATTTATTATGTTTTTGTTACTCTGGTTCGAACTATTTTTATCAGTCTTTAACTTGTTTTTAAAACTTTCTAAGCCTTTATTACTGCTTTTCTTTAAGCTTTCTGAGCTTTGAACTCTGCTGTTAATGCTGGAACTACTTCGTTTAAGTTTCCAACGATTCCGTAGTCTGCTACATCAAAGATTGGAGCATCCGGATCTTTATTGATGGCTACGATTGTATCGGAACCGGAAATACCTGCTACGTGCTGGATAGCACCAGAGATACCGATTGCGAAGTATAACTTAGGAGCTACTGTCTTACCAGACTGTCCTACCTGATGTGCATGTGGCATCCAGCCTGCATCTACTACTGCACGACTACATCCAACTGTTGCACCAAGTACATCGGCAAGATCCTGTAACAGTTTGAAGTTCTCTTCAGAACCAACACCACGTCCACCGGAAACAATGATTTCTGCTTCTTCTAAGTTAACAGATTCTGCTACTTCTTTTACTCTTTCTACAAGAGTTGTACGAATCTCTTCTGCTGGCACGGAGATATCTTCTTTGATGATTTCTCCAGTCTTACCTTCTTCGTAAGCACCTTTCTTAAATACACCAGGACGAACAGTACCCATCTGAGGTCTGTTATCCGGACACATAATCGTTGCCATAAGGTTTCCACCGAATGTAGGACGTGTCCAGGCGAAATTTCCGCTTTCTTCATCAATGGCGATGCCTGTACAGTCTGCTGTAAGTCCTGTCTTTAATCTGCAGGATACTCTAGGTCCTAAATCACGGCCATTGTTTGTAGCACCAATCATTAATGTTTCTGGTTTATATTTTTCAACTAATGTTACCATTGCTTTTGCAAAAGCATCTGTTGTGTAATATTCGTATTCTGGTCCATCTACGATGATTGCGGAGTCAGCACCGTAACAAATAGCGTCTTTTGCAACACCTTCGATATCTTTACCGATAACGACTGCTACTAAGTCACAACCTTTTTCCTGTGCAAGTGGTTTTGCTACATTTAATAATTCATAACCAACTGTTTTTGGTTTACCACATTCTGTTTCAATAAAAACCCAAATATTTTTATAATCTGCAAGATTCATTCTTCAGTCCTCCTTACAAAATTTTTGCGTCGTAAATTAATTTAACAACCTGTTTTGCTGCATCTTCTGCTTCGACACCCTCAAGTTTTACACCATTCTTTTCTGTTACTGGTGTGTATGTCTTCTTTACTTTTGTAGGAGAACCACTTAAACCGCAACGCTCCAGATCGATTGCCGGGATATCTTCTTCTGTAAGAACAGGAATCTCTTTTTTCTTTGCAGCCATTTTGCTCTTGATGGTTGGGTATCTAGGTTCGTAAGGAAGTCTAACTACTGTAACTACTGCAGGAAGCTGTGTAGAAATCATATCGTAACCTTCGTCACACTCACGTTTCACCTGAATATCTCCGTCTTTTTCAATGATGTCTAATGCGTATGTAATCTGTGGAAGTCCCAGATGCTCTGCGATTTCCGGTCCAACCTGTGCGGTATCACCGTCAACTGCCTGTTTACCACAGAGAATTAAATCAAATTTTAATCCTTCTTTTTCCTCTACTGCTTTGATTGCTTCTGAGAGAATATAACTTGTTGCTAATGTATCAGATCCACCGAACTTTCTGCTGGAAATAAGGTATCCTGCGTCAGCTCCTACAGAAAGACAGGTTTTGATTGCATCTTTTGCCTGTTCTGGTCCCATGGAAATTACAACAACTTTACCGCCTAATTTTTCTTTTAAGCGAACACCTACTTCCTGTGCGTAGGTATCAAAAGGATTCACGATACTTGGAACACCTTTTCTTACCAGTGTATGTGTAACTGGATCAATTTTAATCTCATTAGTATCAGGTACTTGTTTGATACAAACACAAATATTCATTCTTCTTCCTCCTTAATATTACAGACGGTAGCAAACTTTGCCTGGATTTAAAATCATCTTAGGGTCAAATACTCTCTTGATGCCTTCCATGATTGCCATGTTTGTTTCTCCAACAGAATCAACTAAGTATTTTACTTTACCTGAACCGATTCCGTGTTCACCGGAAACAAGACCGCCGCAATTTGTTGCTTCTTTATAAATAATGTCAAAGAATTTATCCACTCTCTTCTTGAACTCTTCTTCTTCCAGATCATTAGAGCACTGGTAGATATGAAGGTTTCCATCTCCGGCATGTCCGAAGGATTTAATAACAAGACCACATTCTTCTCCGGTCTTATTTACAAATGTAAGGTAATCTGCAATCTTATTAACAGGTACAACTACGTCACACTCATCAAGAAGCTTTGTCTCTTCCATGATAGCTTCCAGGAAGGAAGAACGTGCTGCCCATGCATCTTTCATCTTAGCGGATGTATCAGCTACTAATACATCGATTGCTCCTGCTTCTAATACAAGCTCTGCTGCCTGCTCAATCAATGCGTCTACTTCGTCTTCGCTGTTACCATCTAATGTAACAAGGAGGTATGCACCGATTTCGATTCCTTCTAATTCCTGTGGGAATACAGACTTTCCAACATAACGCTCAGAAGCAAGTACGATTTCTCTTTCCATGAACTCGATTGCCTGTGGGTTCATGTGAGCCATCTTAAATTTAGGTACAGTTGCAAGTGCTGTCTCCAAGTCTTCGTAAGGAATGATTAAAGATGCAACAGCCTTTGGTGCTGGGATAATCTTTAATGTTAACTCTGTGATAATACCGAGTGTTCCTTCCGAACCAATCATAAGGTTTAATAAGGAATATCCCGAAGATGTTTTGGAAACAGTTGCTCCAAGATGTGTGATCTCACCAGTTGGTAATACAACTGTCATTGCTCTTACGTAGTCACGAGTTGCGCCATATTTAACAGCTCTCATACCACCTGCGTTTGTTGCTACGTTACCACCAACACATGCGAACTTTTCACCTGGATCTGGTGGATATAACATTCCTTTGGACTGGCAATCTTCTGCCAAATCGTTTAACAGAACACCTGCTTCAATCTCAACAACAAAGTTTTCCATATCGTAGGATTTAATCTTGTTCATTTTAGAAATATCAATTAAAACGCCGCCATATAATGGAACTGCTCCACCTGCAAGACCAGTACCTGCTCCTCTGGGTGTTACAGGAATATTATTCTCATAACAAATCTTCATTACTGCTGCAACTTCTTCTGTAGAACGTGGCTGTACAGCTAAATCTGGCATATGAGTACCGTAAATAGGCATCTCATCTTTCGCATAGTCCGGATTGATTTCTTCTCCTAAGAAGACATTATTGGAAACTTTTTTGATTTCTTCGATAATTTCCGGTGTCAACTGATTGTACATATTTCTACCTCCTAATCAATTCCTTCTTTATATATACTTGAAATAATAAAGTTTTTACTTTCTTAGAATCCTGCCATAGAACCTGCGTAGCAGATAATTCCGGCAATGACTACATATATTATAAAATACTTAAATACTTTTCTTAAAATCTCACTCTCAGAACCTACAGCTCCGATAGCACCTGCTCCAATCGCAATACTCTGTGGACAGATCATCTTTCCGATACCGGCTCCCATAACGTTTGCCGCTGCCATCCAGGAAGGATTGAGTCCAAGAGAAATTGCTGTCTGACTCTGTAATCCACCAAATAATACACAGGTAGATGTTCCTGAACCAGTAACAAATGCTCCTAACGCTCCAACTAATGGAGAAATGAGTGGATAGAATGGACCTGTAACTGCAACCAATGCTGCTGCGATGTCGGAAATCATTCCGCTGTAACCCATAATCTTTGCTGTTGCCATAACACAACAGATTGTAAGAATTGTTTTCCAGTATTTCTTTAATGTCTCTACGAGAACCTTTCCCATTGTTCCAAAGGACGCTCCCTGAATGAGTCCACCGATAATCGCTGCGATGAAAATCATAATGCCCGGTGTGTTAATCCAGCTAAAAGAAAGAGTTCCTGGGTTTTCTCCTGCATATATAGTAACTGTTGTTTTTATGTCTGCAATCAGATTATGGATTGGTGGGCATAATGTTGATGTGAACATTAACAGTAAGAAGATTAAGATGAATGGACTCCATGCCTTTACACCTTCTGAAACAGAAAATCCACTGCTTTGTTCTTCGCTCGTTAACTCTACTCTGTACTCTGGTTCTGAATTCTTATTTAAGAATCTTGCTGCTACAACCATGCAGATCATAGAAATAATAGAACCAATAATATTCGGGAGTTCACATCCGATTACCTGTGCTGCAATAAACCACGGTACGGTATAGGAAAGAGCTGCAATTAAAATCATTGGTAATACACTCTTTATCGCTTTGAATCCCTTTCCTACGATAAATACCATAAAGAATGGTGATAAGAATGTTAAGATTACCTGAATCCATGCAATGTCTCCTGCTAACTGTAATGCATCAAGGTTTGTTACTGATGCAAGTGTTACTGTTGGAACTCCGACAGAACCAAATGCTGTTGGTGTGGAGTTAACAACCAGACAAGCGATAACAGAAAGCATTGGATTCACTCCAACTGCTGCTAACATGGATGCCGGAATTGCTACTGCCGTTCCGAATCCTGCCATACCCTCCATGAAATTACCGAACCCCCATCCGATAATCAGGAGTAATACTCTCTGGTCAACAGAAACGCTTGCGAGCATCTTCTTAATCAACTCCATTGCTCCGGTTTCCAATGTCAGGTTATATGTAAACAAAGCTGCTACAATAACCAGACAGATTGGCCACAGTGCATTAAGTATTCCCTCAAGTCCTGCTGTTGCAGTACATATGAGGCTTAATTTCCAGTAACCCGCTGCTAATACTGCTGTAATCACCAATGCAATCAGACAAGCTTTATGACCTGCAATTTTTAGTACGCTTAGCGCGATGATCAGCCATAAGATGGGCAGTATTGCTAAAAAAAACTTCAAAAACAACGATACAGCACCTCCTCTGCATACCCCTTAATGGGTCACCCAATGTTTATGTTTGTATTATACCATTTATATAAAATAATGCAATAGTTTTTGTTTTTTTCAGCATTATAGTGCATTTTGACAACATTTTTTGGGTATATTTTTTATATTGGGTTTCCCAATTTGTGCATCATCTACAATGACTCATCCAATTTTATAGCAGATTGCACAACAAATTACTCTTTTGTTGCTTTTTTTACCTCTTTTCAAGGTTGTTTTCGGATTTTTGTTCTATATCCAGGAAACGAATGATATTTTTTTGTCATTTCAATAGAGTTAATTCCTATTTATCAGAATAAACAGACACCCCAAAAAGCTACGTTTCCTATTCATTGACTAAGTAAACGCTCTCTTTGGAAACTGTCTTTGGCTTAACAAAGTTCTGGGGCAAAAAATCTTATTGAATGGAGAAGACATGGCTTCGGGATAGCTGATTATATTTAAGTTTAAATTGATAATCAGGCTTTGGTACGTTATAATTTGGATAATAAGATTATTTAATTATATTACAAAGTTGTCTGTTATTAGCTTATATTTTTGACTCTTTTTTATATTTAAAGCTGCCGTCTTCTTATATACTTGATATTCTCAGGAGGTTTATTTATGAATTTTCGTGCAAAAACTGTAAAGGAATCTATTGTTGAAACTGTTCACATTATCCGTCCATCAGATCTTAATGATGCTGGTCGTCTTTTTGGAGGTGCTTTAATGCAATGGATTGACGAGGTTGCTGCTCTTGTGGCAAAGCGTCATTCTCAGATGAATGTTACGACTGCTTCTGTTGATAATCTTCAATTTCTTCATGGGGCATTCCAGAGGGATGTGATTGTTATTATTGGAAGAGTTACGCATGTCGGGCACACTTCTATGGAGGTAAAAGTGGAGACTTATGTAGAAAATACGGACGGAAAAAGAGCACTGATTAATCGTGCATTTCTTACCTTAATCGGTCTCGGTCCAGATAACCGCCCTGCTACGCTTCCTCGTCTTATTTTAGAATCGGAAGAAGACAGGAAAGAATGGGAACGGGCGGAGATCCGGCGGTCGCTGCGAAGAAAACAGAGGGAGGAAGGCTTCCACTTTTACGGAGAGTAAATTACTATTTTCTCTTCCCTGTGGAGTGTCTTACTATTAACTGCGGTTCATATTC
The DNA here is from genome assembly GCA_963600375.1 of bacterium. Classification (GTDB taxonomy): domain Bacteria; phylum Bacillota; class Clostridia; order Lachnospirales; family Lachnospiraceae; genus Anaerobutyricum. The sequence goes on from CAVCBH010000169.1 coordinate 6,484, forward strand.
CAACCTCATTATCGGCCGTTTCTTTTCTTTTTTACCGTCTTTTCGCTCCATGCGCGTCCTTTGATTCATAAGCATCGATACAGCGTAAGCTCCTTTTTCTCCGATGCAATGGTCGATTGTCGTGAGAGAAATTCCTGAGAAAGAGGCTACAAGGGTATTATCAAAGCCGCAGACGGAGAAGTCTTCCGGGATTCGATAGCCAAGGCTTGTAATCGCATCCATGATTCCAACTGCAACAACGTCATTGGTTCCGACAAAAGCAGTAATATTTTCCAAATCTGCATCTTTGACTTCGGTTTTATTTTCTGTTGTATGTTTTGAGGAAAGTTCTTCTCGTTTTTTAAAATATTTTCTTGTAAGACCATAACCGGTATCATAATGCTTATTTCCTGTGATGACTTCCTGGTCTTCTTTTTTTCCTGTGATGACATGAATCATAGCCGGGTCAAAGCCCTGCCTTTCATATTCTTCCTGCATTCCCTCTAATCGTCTGCGGCGTGGCACTTCTATAGAAGATAGCGGCGTGGTCATATAGCCAATATCCCTATGTCCTGATTCTAAAAGATGAGCGGCTATGAGTCGGCCAGACTTTTTGCTGTCAAGTTCTAACAATTCTATTTTTAGATCTGGATTATGGTCATTAATCAGGACAAGAGGAAGTTTTCCATATAAATGATTCAGAGACACGACTGCCCTTGGAGCGTAAGTATAAATAATACCGTAAAATCCGGTATCCGCCGCCATATTCAGATAATATTCTTCCCGTTCTTTGGAACGGTTTGTGTATGCGGTAAGAGTACATAGTCCATGTTCCTGCGCCTCCTGTGTGATAAATTGAATTAATGTTGTGTAATACTGAGTCGCAAGGGACGGGCACATAATCATGATCGTATCATTGGTTCCTGTCTTTTTTCGCTTTGCTCTTGCTTTGTATTCGTATCCCATTTCTTTTGCTGTACCCTTTACTCTCTCAATTGTTTCCGGGGCAAAATGTATGTCTTCCCTGCCGCTTAATATCATGGAAACTGCTGACTGAGATACAAAACACGCTTTTGCAATATCTCTTGTAGTGGTTCTTTTCTTTTCACTCATTCCATTTTTCCTCTATTATTATATTCTCTGTAAATTTGTTTTACTTTAACTAAAATCATTTTTGGAAAATTAATCAGAATCATACCGCTCCCTTATTTTTCTCCTGATTAGTAATCAAACAGTCTGTTTTCTGCCTGTTTTTCCACGCATTTTTTACTAATCATTTTCTTGATTAATTTTACTATGATTTTGATTAGTAATCAATGGTTTTTGCCTGTATTGACGGATGATTTTTTGCGAGTATACTGAGAAATATCAAAACAACAACGCAGCATTTACCTGTTATTTTAATCACCCAATCTACACAGCATGACAGATAAAGAAAGCTGTGGAACATCATTAGTAAAGCGCAATAAAGCACTGAAATAGTGACACTTTTACAAAAACATTTTTACATTACAGCTACATTGCAACAAACACAATAAACTATTTGTAACAACAAGGAGGTTATTATCATGGCAAAGAAAATCAATCTGAACGCCTACTTAGGACACAACATGGACTGCACCTGTGGAAAAGAACACAAGACAAATCTCAAAATCGTAGACATTGAAAAAGATGCCGTAGGCCGTCTTCCAAAACACATTGAAGCACTTGGATATAAGAAACCTTTCCTTGTTGCAGATGTAAATACCTGGGCGGCTGCCGGAGCATTGGTGGCTGAAAAGTTAGATGCAGCTGGTATTTCCTATAAAAAGTACATTTTTGATGATAAAGAACTGATTCCTGATGAAAAGACACTTGGCTCTTTAATGATGGCATTTCCAAGAGATTGTGATGTTATCGTTGCCGTTGGTTCTGGAACGTTAAATGACCTTTGCAAGTTCTCCAGTTTCCAGCTTGGTCTTGATTACATGGTTTTTGCTACTGCTCCTTCCATGGACGGTTTTGTATCGATCGGAGCCGCTCTCATCACAAATTATGTAAAGACCACTTACCAGGCTCACGTTCCTCTGGCAGTTATTGGCGATACGAATATTCTTGCCGCCGCACCGATGAAAATGATCACGGCCGGCCTTGGTGATATTCTTGGAAAATATACCTGCCTTTTAGACTGGAAAATGGCACATATTATCACTGGAGAATATTATTGCAGCCACATTGCAGATATGGTAAAAGAGGCCGTAGAAATTGTTGTAGAAGAAAGCACACGAATTAAAGACCGCAATCCAGATGCCGTAAAAGCAGTTACCGAAGCCCTCGTATTAAGCGGTATCGCCATGAGTTTTGTCGGTAATTCCCGTCCGGCTTCCGGAAGCGAACACCACCTCTCTCACTACTGGGAAATGAAGTTCCAGGCCGAGGGCAAAAAACCAATTTTACACGGTATCAAGGTTGGCATCGGTATGATCGCTGTTACAAAAATGTATGAAACATTAGAAAATGAACTGTTCGATTTTGCCACATTAAAAGAACGTTCCTTTGATTATGCTACATGGGAGAAAAAGGTAAAAGACTGCTATCAGGATGCTGCCCCTGGCATTATCGCCTTAGAAGAAAAAGCACAGAAAAACAATTTGGATGAGAGAAATAAACGTCTTGCCATCCTTGAAGAGAAATGGCCGGAAATCTTACGCACTATAAAAGAAAGCCTGCCTTCCTCAACCGAAATGGAAAAACTTCTCTCAAGTCTTGGCGCACCAATCAATCCTGCACAGATTGGGGTATCTTCACAGCTTGTAGAGGATGCTGTTGTTCTTGCCAAAGAGGTACGCGACCGCTTCACATTATTGCAAATCCTCTGGGATACAGGACTGCTCGATAGTTATGCAAAAATGATTGCTGCTTATTTTGGTGAGAAATAAAAACCACATCTTGTAAATATTTTTTAGCTCTGATATTATTTAAATAAAAAAAGAAAGAATACGAAGGGAGAATGTACAAAATGAGTAAATATGCAATTGGGGTAGATTATGGAACACTTTCTGTAAGAGCACTGCTTGTAAACATTGAGACTGGCGAGGAGACCGCTACTAGTGTTTACGAATATCCACATGGGGTTATGGAAGAGCATCTTCCCACAGGAGAAAGGCTTCCTTCCGGCTGGGCTTTACAGGAGCCACAGGATTATGTAGAGGGATTAATTATCACAATCCGTAATGTTCTTGCAGAGAAAAAGGTCCTTCCTGAAGAGGTTATCGGTATCGGTGTTGACTTTACTTCCTCTACTGTTATCCCAGTAAAAGCTGACCGCACACCACTTTGCCACCTTGAAAAGTTTACACACAATCCTCATTCTTATGTAAAACTGTGGAAGCATCATGGTGCAGAAGAAGAAGCTTTGCTGATTGACCGTATCGCAAAAGAAAGAGGCGAAAAATGGCTTCCTCTTTACGGTGGAAAGGTATCTAGCGAGTGGATGATTCCTAAGATTTTAGAGACATTACATCACGCTCCAGATGTTTATAAAGAAGCAGACCGTTTTATGGAAGCTCTCGACTGGATTATCTGGCAGATGACTGGTGAGGAAACAAGAAGTGCCTGCGGTGCTGGTTATAAGGCATTTTATCGTCATGACAGCGGATATCCAACAAGAGATTTCTTTAAAGCACTCGATCCTGCTATGGAAAATATCGTAAAAGAAAAACTCGATGCTCCAATTAAGTCCATCGGTGAAACTGCCGGATATTTAACAGATTCTATGGCCAGAGAACTTGGTCTTTTAGCTGGCACTCCTGTCGGAACAGGTATCATTGATGCACATGCTTCTCTTCCTGGATGCGGAATCGGAAAACCAGGCACAATGATGATCATCGTGGGAACTTCTTCCTGCCATATGATGCTTTCCGAAACAGAAGCAGGTATCGCTGGTGTCGGCGGTCTTGTAAAAGATGGTATCATGCCTGGATACTTTGGATACGAAGCTGGGCAGTGCTGCGTAGGTGATCATTTTGCATGGTTTACCGATAACTGTGTACCAGAAAGCTATGAACAGGAAGCACGCTCCTGCGGCATCTCCATCCATCAGCTTCTCACAGAGAAATTAGCTGGTTACAAAGCTGGACAGAGTGGCTTATTAGCACTCGACTGGTTTAACGGTGTTCGTTCCCCATTAATGGACTTTAACTTAAACGGTCTCATTATGGGTATGAACCTTCTCACAAAACCAGAAGAAATCTACCTTTCTTTAATCGAGGCAACTGCCTATGGTACTCGCATGATCATTGAACAGTTTGAAGATGCCGGTGTGCCTGTAAATGCACTCGTATTAAGTGGCGGAATCCCTGTAAAGAATAAAATGCTCGTTCAGATCTACTCTGATGTCTGCAACAAAGAAATCCGTATTTCCGGAACAAATCAGGCAAGTGCTCTTGGTGCTGCCATCCTCGGTATCGCTGCTGCTCCAGAACGTATTACTGGATTTAAAAATGCAAATGATGCTGCAGAAAAACTTGGAAAGGTTCGCAATGAAGTTTATAAACCAAATCCAGATAATGTTGCTGTTTATGATAAGCTGTATCAGGAATATAAGACATTACATAAGTATTTCGGAACTGGAGAAAATGATGTAATGAAGAGACTTAACAAAATTCGTGAGGATAGATTAAGCGAATAAATCATCTGCCGCAAGCAAAGGCTAAACAGACACGCTCCAGGTAACTAATAAAAGAAAGGGTTATTAAAAGCTTGATTTTGTTCTGTTGCGCTAAACGTTCCGTTCTGCCTGATAAAACAACCTCGCTCAAAAACGAGCTCGCGAGGTTACAGTCAGAACTCCACAGCGCAAAGGAACAAAATCAAGCTTTTAATAACCCTTTCTTTTTTAATCTTTTCTGAAAAATCCGGCACAAAAACTTTTACAGCGGCTAGTTGTTCCAATCCCACAAATTAGTTAAAAGATTTGAGGATGGTGACAGAAGAAATAAAAACTCTGGCATATGCTCAAACTCCCCGATATAAAATTTTGCTCCAACAGCCAATGAACAGCTCCCGAAGAGAGAAGATCGCCTACTTTGCTACGCAAATCAGGAGTTATAATTTTTTCCAACATTTCTGCAAATCCTTTCGGATTACGAATCTGATACTGCATATGGTCACATTCATCGAAAACCGGAAAGTTTCCATTTGGATATGCCTGCATAACGGCATCTCGGTATTTGAAATGGTCTTCTTTGCTTCCAAACTCAAAAAAAGTTCGTTGCTGCATCTCAGCCGACAAAGTAGGAAATGGCTTATCTTCCAGACTCTCTGCTAATTGCCGGCTGAGATTGCCATATGTCAGATTTTTTCCTGCCTTAATAAAATATGGCTTAATCTGATCATCATCGCACCAGAGGATTTTCTTTAATGTTTTTCCCTTTGACCAATAGAGACTTTTGATTGCCAGATATAAAAACGGTATCATAATCTTCCTGGTCAGTTTATTAATCTGTGCGAACTGTCCACCATCGAAAAATACATATCTGACAGGCACTTTGGAACTTGTAAGAAATGCCATTGCCAAATCTGTACCAATAGAAGAAGCTACTATAAGTTCAATTTTTTTAATTCCATATTCCTTTAAAAACGCTTTTATCTGCTGTATCTCATCTGTTTTACTTTTATATTTCTGCCTGGCACAGTATACTGTTGATGTTGGCATAATGCAATAATATTTTGCTTCCAGATATTTTGCTACTGGCATACTACTGTCACCAGTCACACCCATTGCATGGAAAAATAGTATCGCTGGGTTGGAGCTGTTTCCTGCTGTCTCGAATTTCATAGAATCCCTTCTTTTCAACTTAGTGTTTCAATGATATTTTTTAAAATTAACATCTCTTCATATAAAGTTAGTCGCCACTTACCAACATTTTATCACAAAAAGCGGAAAATTACTATTTAATTCATTAGGCAACTAACAGACGAAGCCAGAGATCCCAATCCTCTATATTTGTGACTTTCGTCGCGGCGTGTTGAATGTTCGCTTCACTCGCTCGCATCCAACACTTGCTCCCAGGCCACAAATATAGAGGATTGGGATCTCTGACTTCTGTGTTGTGGCTGGAGTAGATGAATTAAACAGCGAGTGTTTGATTTGAGGATGAAAGTTGATGTCTTCTGCTTGCTCCCTCAAATCTTGTCAACCACTATTTCAATTCAATTAAATCCAGCCACTGTCAGCTCTGAAAGAAAGAAGATATCCCATATTTGTGGCCTTAGATAATATGAAGTGACCTCACATTTGTAATATCGTGGATT
>CAVCBH010000170.1:0-5281 GCA_963600375.1 bacterium
AGCACCATGTATCTGCCGTGGTATTATGAAGTATTTCCCAGATCTTGCGGATGCAAAGATTGTCAGAACCTGGGCGGGCTGGATGGATCGCTGTGCAGACGGTGTGCCAGTACTTGGAAATGTTGAGGAAGTACCGGGATTAGTTCTTGCCTGTGGATTTTCCGGACATGGCTTTGGTATCGCACCAGGGGCATCTGAGCAGATCGCAGAATTAATCACAACAGGAACTACGACAGTAGATCTTAGTGCATTGCATTATAATCGCTTTAAAGCAAAAATCTGAGAAAAAGCGATTTTATGAGAAGATAGTTCACTCTATTTACAGAAAAATTTTTTAATGAAAGAAGATAAGAATAGAACTTTGAAATTGCGAAGATTTTTATAAAATAGAATGGATCTTCCTATGATATTTAGAAAAACTACCATGGAAAAATAAAAATGCAGAAAAATGTATAGAAAGCAGGGAAAGATATGTTATGGAAAAAAGACAAACTTCGCCCGACTCAGCCATACTTTGTGCTTGATTCGAAAAATTTCAGACAGGAAGTGTATTTACAGCAGGGAATTTCTCATTTTTATACATTTGAAGTAGAAAAGCCGCAGGTGTTAAATGCTGTGCCGGATGCATGTATAGATTTGTTTTTTGAGTATACAGAAGATGGTTTGGAAGCATTTGCCTGTGGGAGTCCTCTTCGATTTACTTCTCATGAATGGAAGGGGAGAAGAGAAGTTTTTGGTGTTCGGTTTATGCCAGGAGTGCAGCCGGAACTTCTCTGTGTCAAAATGAAAAATCTGGTAGATAAAAGAGTGCCGCTTGACGATATCATACTGGATAAAAAGTTAATTCCAATGATGGCAGAGCAGACCGATTTTTATCAGAGAATCCGTATCTTTCTTCAACAGTATACAAAAATGAGAAACCACTCGGAGAAAAAGAAATCTGCGGAGAAGACGGAGCTTGTCTGGGCGGTAAAGCGAATGGTATATGAAAGTGATGGAAAGATAAGGATTGCAAAATTGAAAGAGAAAACAGGGTACTCAGAGCGATATATCAATAAAGTGTTCATTGAGGAAATGGGATTTTCTCCGAAAACATTTTGCAAAATTATTCAGTTTCAAAGGGCGTTAGAATTCTTGAATTATGGAGCACCAGATAAGATGACAGATGCAGCAGTGTATCTTGGATATTATGATCAGCCCCAGTTTATCAGAGATTTTAAGGCATACTGCGGAATGACACCGTTGAAATATCTGAAACTTTCTGAAGAACATAAATATAAAAAACAGATTCAGGAGACAAAAGTTTTAACTGAAAATGCAGGATTGACAGAAAAATAATTCATAAATGGTTCCGATTTATACAAGTAAGACAAAAAGAAAAAGAGTAATTTAAACACAAACAATTAAACGACAGCAGACAAAGATGTCTGGTAAATCCAGATTCCTTTGCCTGCTGTTTTTTTATTTCACAAGAGCTATTCTTTACAGAAATTTATCTTTGCTATTTCTTAGTCTTAGATATAAGGAAAAGATAGGAAGACAAAATATAAATTTTGTGAGGAATTTAATTAATTTGATTTTTAACAGGAGGACAAAACAATGGAATATCCAAAAATTGATTTATTATATTTAAACGAAGATGACATGATCGCAGCAGGTGTAAAGGATATGGCAGGCTGTGTGGAAGCGATGGAAGAAATGTTTAAGCTGATGAAGGTTGGCGATTACCGCATGGGTGGCGCAAATGGAAACAGTCACGGCTGCATGGTTATGTTCCCGGAATCTTCTCCATTCCCGGAAATGCCAGTTGACGGACCAGACCGAAGATTTATGGCAATGCCAGCTTACCTTGGCGGCAAGTTCGATATGGCAGGGATGAAATGGTATGGTTCTAATGCAGAAAATAAAAAGAAAGGGCTTCCTCGTTCCATTCTTACATTAATTTTAAATGATAAAGATACAGGTGCACCGCTGGCGTTTATGTCTGCCAATATTTTATCTGCGTATCGTACCGGAGCAGTTCCGGGGGTTGGATTTAAATATTTTGCAAAAGAAGATGCAGAAACAATTGGAATCGTTGGTCCTGGCGTTATGAGCAAAACAGCTTTAGCAGCGGCAATGGCAGTCAGACCTTCTATAAAGACAGTAAAGGTAAAAGGAAGAGGACAGGCAAGTTTGAATAAATTTATCAAACATGTGGAGAAAAATTATCCGGGCGTTACCGTGTATGCAGTAGACACAATCGAGGAAGCGGTAAGAGACAGTGATATTATTTCTGTATCGACTTCTTCACCAACAGGTGATCCGGAATTATATCCTTACATTGCAGAAGAATGGATTAAGCCGGGTGCCATTATTGAAAGTACTGCAGCCCTTCGCTTTGATGATGATTTTGTTATTAACCGGGCAAGAACCGTTACCGATAATATTAAACTTTATGAAGCCTGGGAAGAAGAGATGAAACCGGATGCTTACAATACCATTCCAATTCCGGCAGTTCGAGTAGAAGATTTGATTGCACAGGGAAGAATGAAAAAAGAACAGATCGATGACCTTGGCGATGTTCTTCTTGGCAAAGTTCCAGTTCACCGTTCCGAAGATGAAATTGTCATTTATTCCGTAGGCGGTATGCCGGTAGAAGATATTGCCTGGGGCAGCATGGTATATAGAAATGCACTGAAGAAGGGAATCGGTAAGAAGTTAAATCTTTGGGAAACTCCGAAGATGGTATAAAAGTCAGATATCTATTCTATGAATAAAATGGTAGAAAATTAATGATTTTTCAGACACGCTCTAGTGTAGCATCCATTCAGTAATAATAGTTTATAAATAATCATTTGGTAGTTCACACCAAAAGATGCATGAATCAAACGTGAAAAACTATATCCAAGAACACTTTAAAAACTAGATGGATGGAACACTAGTCAGATAAAAACGATATTTTATTTAGTAAGTTAAAAAGAAATCACTGATTATTTAATTGTCAGTAGATTTGATGAATCAGGAGGAAAAAACAATGGAATTTTCAAAAATCGAAGTAATCACATCAATGAATAAATTATCCAATTTAAAATCCGCATTAAGTAAAATAGGTGTCAGTGGCATTACCGTTTTTCAGGTCATTGGCTGTGGCGTTCAGAAAGGAACGTTTGAATTTGAAGTTGCCGAAAACGCAGAGATGGAGCTGTTACCAAAGCAGTTGATTATGATCATTATTGAAAATGACAAAGTAGATGATGTTGTGGAACTGATCAAAAAAGAATTATACACCGGGCATATCGGAGATGGAAAGATTCTTATTTCTCCAATCTCGAATATTATCCGTGTAAGAACCGGTGAAGAAGGCGAAGATGCGTTAAAATAAACTTGCATGTTGGGAGATGAGAATATGAACAATCAAAAATTAGGACTGCCGAGTGTCATTTCTACAGCAGTAGGACTTATCGTGGCAACCAGTTGTCTGATGTCTCTTGGACAGGGAGCCGGAGCACTTGGAACCGGATTTATCGTATCCATGGTTCTTGCCTGTGCGATTAATATATGTACCGCACTTTGTATGGCAGAATTAAATGCAGTAATGCCGAATCTTACCGGAGGACTTGCGCAGTATACATTAGCAGGAATCGGACCATTTATTACTATCGTTACAATGGTAGGCGGCTATATCGTATGTCAGTCCATTGCAGGCTCTGTAGAATGTGCGATGTTTGGAAATGCCGTAAATTCCGTGTTTCATACAGGGATTCCGTCTTCGGTATTATGCATTATTCTTTTAGTTATTTTAATCATCGCCAATCTTCTTGGTGTTGATATGTTTGCAAAGATTCAGAATGTAGTAGCCTATGGACTGATTCTTTCTCTTGTACTTATGGGATTGATTGGAATACTGGGGATTGGAACAGGTACACCCGTCCATCAGAAAATGAATCTGGCAGGTTCTTTTTCTGACTGCTTTTCCCTTCTTGGCCTCGCATTCTTCCTTTTTATAGGAAGTGAATTTGTCATTCCAATTTCAAAAGATGTAAAAAATGCAAGGAAAAATGTTCCACTTGGCATGGTATTAAGTCTCTTAATTATCTGTGGAATGCAGATTCTCATCGTCTGTGGCATGGGTCATTATACAAAATGGGCCGATCTTGCAGCCAGTGAATCTCCACATATCCTTTATGGAAGTTCTATATTAGGACATGCCGGGGCAATATGGATGATTATAGTTTCTATTTTTGCAGTAGTCAGTACCGTAAACTCTGCAATTAACTTCTTATCTTATATGTGTGCAGGAATGGCAAAAATCGGTCTGATGCCGGAAATCTTTTTAAGATCAAATAAAAGAGGGGCATATTATGTAGGAATTCTTATGATCGGAGCGATTATGATTCTTGTAAATGCAACAGGGTTATCTACAAGCGATTCTCTCTCCTTTATGATTCTTGTAGCAATTGTATTCTGGATGGTATCTTATGTTATTTCTGATATTAATGTACTGATTTTCCGGAAAAAACTTCCGAAAGCACCAAGAACATTTAAAGTACCATTTGGACCGGTCATTCCGATTATCGGACTTATCGGTAACCTGTTTATGATCTGGAACATTGACGGAAATCCGGCAGTACGAAGTAAAATTTTTATGATTGATGGTATTATATTCGTATTACTTGCCATTTACGCAGCTTTATGGTGTAAGTTCAAATTAAAAAGAAAAATGTTTGAGCCAATTCCGATTCATGAAGTTATGGCAATGGAGAATCCGATGTATCTGTTTGCACATAAAAGATATAATAAAAAACATAAAAATAAGAAAAAAGAGAGCAAAAACAGTATAAAAGAAGCATTGCAATAATTTATTTGAAGAAAATTAAAAAAAGTTATTGACGAATTAGTATTTTATGCTATAATGTTAGACAGTGCAAAAATACCCAGACAGTTGTATTAGGCACAATACGCAACTGGAGGGAGGTTAGGTGAGTCAATGTCAAGTATTATCGTTAAAGAAAACGAATCTTTAGACAGCGCTCTTCGTCGTTTTAAGAGAAGCTGTGCTAAAGCAGGTATTCAGCAGGAGATTCGTAAAAGAGAACACTATGAGAAACCAAGTGTGAAACGTAAAAAGAAGTCTGAAGCTGCTAGAAAACGAAAATATAAATAAGTGCTGTAAGAGGACATCCGGTTATGGATGTCCTTTTTTCATTTGTTGGGGAAACAGACGGCCGCTAAGAAGGAAGATACCCTATATCTGTGACTTTAGAGCGTGTCTGAAAAATGCTTTCTGCAAGATGTGCAT
>CAVCBH010000171.1:0-9326 GCA_963600375.1 bacterium
CTAATGGTTACAAATTTACAAGGCTCCTCCCACCTCCCAAGGGAAGTGGGTTTCCACCTATGACAAACGAAAGGATTTTAATTATGAATCCATATTTCTAAAAACTATTTTATAATTTCCTGTGTAGCGCTGGTCATCAGAAAGTTTTTGCAGAGATATCCTTCGCGTACACCATAACGGGATACCCATAATTCTTCACAGTGAAGTCTTTCCATAATTTCTTTTACGACAAGCATACCAGGGATGATGGTGTGTACACGGTCCGGGCATAATTTTAAAATGTAATTGCGGGCAGCAGTATCTCGCTTCGTTAAGATTTTTAAAATCTTATCAAATTCTTCTTTTTTGATAATTCGGTTATTTTCCTGTTTATTAAAATGATAGTTTACAATATTCAAAATTGCACGGCATGTACCACCGACACAGCAGACTTTTTCCGGTGATTTTTTAGGATATTCTACAGCATCAAGACGTTTGGCGATGCGTTTGGAAATTGCTTTTTGTTCCTTTTTATCTGGCCACAGCCCAGAAACATGATTATGGAAAAGATTTAAAGAACCGATGGAAATACTCTGCGATTTTTTGACTTTTCCATTTTTGACACGGACAAATTCCGTACTTCCACCACCAATATCGAACATGATTCCATTTTTTAAATCTGTTGTATATAAAGCACCATAATAACCAAGGATACCTTCTTCGCTGCCGGCAATGACGTCCACAGAGAGACCGGTTCTGCGCCTGATTGTTTCAAGGGCCTTTTCTGTATTTTTGATATTACGTAAAGAAGCGGTAGCAAATACATGCATTTCATTTACACCAAGCTGCTGTAAAAGAATTTTGAAATCCAGTAATACAGCACATGCCTGATTGATACCGTCATTAGACATGATACCATGTGAAACATATCCGGCAAGTCCGGCCATATATTTTTTGGAAAATAAAGTTTCAAAACCACCATTTTCCAGTGTATTATACAGAGAGAGACGGATGGTATTTGATCCAAGGTCAACAATAGCACATTTCATAAGTAAAACCTCCTGAAAAATAATTTATCCCGAAAAAATCAGTATTATTATAATAACAAGTATTAGTAAAAATGAAAAGAAATATAAGTTAATTTTATGTAAAAACAGAAAGGGATTTTAGTTCACTTGCCAGTCTATTTATTTTAAGAAAAATTCTATATAAATTGTATTGCACATCTTGCAAAAAGCATTTTCCAAACACGCTTCAGAGATAATCGGATTTCAAGAAAAATATTGGAAAAATGTGAAAAAGACAGTTGAAATATGCAGAAGAGTGTGATAAGATAAATGTAATATTTTTACAAAAAGGAGTAAGCCATGGCAAGTCAATGTGATTTATGTGCGTATTACTGGATTGATGAGGAGGATGGAACAGGAGAGTGTCAGGTGAATTTAGATGAGGATGATCTAGCAAGGATGTTATCTGGCTCTTCAGATAGCTGTCCGTATTTTCAGATGGATGATGAGTATAAGATTGTGCGAAAGCAGATATAGAATATGTAGAAAGAAGAAGGAGGAGAAAGATGGCTGATAAAGTAAGAGACTTAAGAAGTGCATTAGAATGCTTAAAGAATATGTCAGGACAGTATGTGGAGACAGATGTAGAAGTAGATCCGATGGCAGAATTAGCAGGTGTGTACCGTTATGTAGGAGCAGGCGGAACAGTAAAGCGTCCAACTAAGGAAGGCCCTGCAATGGTATTTAATAATGTAAAGGGACATCCAGATGCCAGGGTAGCGATTGGAGTATTAGCGAGCAGAAAGCGTGTGGCAGCTTTATTAGATTGTGAGCCGGAAGATTTAGGAAAGATGCTCTATAATAGTGTGGCTAATCCGATTCCGCCAGTGGAATATAAGGGAGATGCACCATGCCAGCAGGTAGTTCATCGTGTGGAAGATCCGGACTTTAATTTATATGATCTTGTTCCAGCACCAACAAATACACCAGATGATGCAGGCCCATATATTACACTTGGAATGTGTTATGCTACACATCCAGATACCGGAGTACATGATGTGACGATTCATCGTCTTTGCATCCAGGGTAAGGATGAGTTATCCATTTTCTTTACACCAGGTGCAAGACATATCGGAGCAATGGCAGAACGTGCAGAAGAACTCGGACAGAAATTACCGATTTCCATCAGTATTGGTGTAGACCCGGCAATTGAGATAGGTTCCTGTTTTGAACCACCGACAACCCCACTGGGTTATGACGAGCTGTCAGTAGCCGGAGCTTTGAGAAAAGAACCAGTAGAATTATGTAAGTGCCTCACTGTAAATGAGATGGCAATTGCGAATGCAGAGTATGTTATCGAAGGAGAAGTCATTCCAGGTGTTCGTGTTCAGGAAGATAAGAATAGTAACACAGGGTATGCGATGCCGGAATTCCCTGGTTATACAGGTCCTGCAAGCAGCCAGTGCTGGATGATCAAAGTAAAGGCAGTAACACACAGAGAGAATCCCATTATGCAGACTTGTATCGGACCAAGCGAAGAACATGTATCCATGGCAGGAATTCCGACAGAAGCAAGTATTTATGGTATGGTAGAAAAGGCAATGCCTGGAAGACTTCAGAATGTATACTGCAGTTCTGCAGGTGGTGGAAAGTATATGGCAGTTTTACAGTTTAAGAAGCAGACAGCAAGTGATGAGGGAAGACAGCGCCAGGCAGCACTTCTCGCTTTCTCTGCATTTAGCGAATTAAAACATGTTTTCTTAGTAGATGAAGATGTAGACTGCTTTGATATGAATGATGTTCTCTGGGCCATGAATACACGCTTCCAGGGAGATGCAGACATCATCACAATTCCGGGAGTAAGATGCCATCCATTAGACCCTTCGAATGATCCAACTTGCTCGAATAGTATTCGTGATCATGGAATTGCATGTAAAACTATTTTTGACTGCACAGTTCCATATGACCAGAAATATCGTTTTGTAAGAGCGAGATTTATGGAAGTGGATTCAAATCACTGGCTGTAATGCGCTGTGATTAATCTATAGGAATGTATAAGAGCTTCTTGATTGAAACAAGGGTATTGTTTTTAGAAAGGAGCTTTTATATTTACTAAAAAAGGCAGGATAATAAATGAAGAAAAGAATCGTTGTAGGTGCAACTGGAGCAAGTGGACTGCCAATCCTGATCCAGTGTTTGAGATTAATAAAAGAACAGGAAGAATTTGAATCCTATTTGATTATGACAGACAGCGCCAAATTAACATTAGAACATGAGACAGATATGAAAGTAAGTGAAGTAGAAGAACTGGCAGACTATGTTCTTGATCAGAGCGAGATTGGAGCAAGACCAGCAAGTGGCTCTTTTAAGACAGAAGGAATGTTGATTGTTCCTTGCAGTATGAAGACAATCGCCGGAATCCACAGCGGATATGCAGAGAATCTGGTATTAAGAGCAGCGGACGTAACAATTAAAGAGCAAAGAACGCTTGTACTTGCTGCAAGAGAAACTCCACTTAGCCTAATTCATCTGCGGAATCTTCAGGAACTTGCGATGATACCGGGAGTTCGTATCATACCTCCGATGATGACCTTTTACCATATGCCGGAAAGCATTGAAGAGATGACTTATCACATTGCGGCAAAGCTGCTTGAACCGTTTGGGATTGCGGCAAAAGATTATAGAAGATGGAATGGTTTATAAAAGACAGATGAAAAAAGAAAAATAAAATGATTTATAAAATCAGATAGAAAGGACAGTGTGCTCTACTATATGATTATAGAGATTTCCAAGAAGCAATAAAAGGTAGAGAATAATCAAAAAGAAAGAATAAAAGGAAAATCTAATGGAATGGATTGTAAAAAAGGAAAGGAAAGCAGCAGATTCTTATATAGAAGTTAGTGCTGCCAGAATCGGGAACGATGTTTTGCTCTGTTTAGAAGGTGGAACAAAGCCTCATATTGGCTGCGTTGTTCAGGCAGTTCCACGAAGTTCTCTGACTGGGGATGGAGGCGGTAGTTCTACGGCTTCTGTGTTGAACATTACCGGACATAAGGATGAATTTCTTTGTCGTAAATTAGCAGAAAAGGTAAGCAGTAAGCTAGGGGCTGTAGCTGTATGTACTGGAGGATTTCATATAGATGGAATGAGGAAAGAGCAGATTAAAGCAGTTATAGAAGTAACTGACGAAATTGCAGATGCGATAGTAGAAGAATTAATGAAAGAGCAGGGGAATCAATCCCCTTGGTACCTCTGATAATTTACAGAATCAGATAAACTGATTGCGCTCTTTATTATATTTAAACCCAACAGAAGCTAATTTTTCTTTTAAATCTGCTTCATTTAAATTCATATCTTCGCATAGTGCCTCTAATGAAGGATAGAAGTCTCTTAATTTTGTGTTGATAACGCTGTAAAGCATGATTGGATCTTGTGGTAACTGTCCCATTTTTCTTATCCTTTCTTAAAAATAATGATTTAGTAATTAAGCGGAAATGCCCGGTAATTCCATTGTCGAGTACTTCACAACTTACAGCTATACAGTAGATAGCCAAACAAATGAATATTTATAAAAATGCAAAAAAAGAGATGCCCTTATGCTTATATAAAAAATAAATACCAAAGAACCAGCAGAGTAGGACATCTCTTTAAAATTAGAATTACATTATCTAACTTATGTATAGATTGTATCTGAAATCTTGTAAAAATGCAAGGAAAAAACAAAAGAAAAATGAACTATTTTTAGTACATTCATTTTCTTTTTGTAAATTTTGGAAACAACGCGTTTTATGCAGCTTTTTTTATAATTATGCAGTTTTGATATATGATGATCTCTGCAATCTGCACGCACCAATTTGCGGAAGATTTTGCCTTCGTTCAGGAAAAATCTTCCGCAAATTGTGACGGATATCTTATGGAAAGCATTTTTCAAACATACTCTAAAAAACAATGCAAAATAACATTTTCAGGAGCAAAATTGAATCTGGGAAAGAACGTTAATTTTCTGGACTTCATTTTTGATTTGTAGTATTCTAATAGGTAGAACATTTTATTGGAGGTAATATTTATGAATAAAGTATGGAAGTTCCATAATGATGTGGATACTGACCAGATTATTGCTTCTCAGTATCTGCTTTTACCAGATATTGAAGCGATGAAACAGTACACTTTTGAGTCTTTAGATCCTGATTTTGCTAAAAAGGCACAGCCAGGAGATTTGATTGTTGCTGGTGAGAACTTTGGATGTGGTTCTTCAAGAGAGCAAGCTCCAAGTGTTTTAAAAGCACTAGGAATTAAAGCAGTAATTGCCAAGTCTTTTGCCAGAATTTTTTATCGTAATTCTATTAATATCGGACTCCCTGTTATTGTATGCAAAGATTTATATGATCATGTAGAAGATGGTGGACAGGCAGAGCTTGATCTATCTGCTGGAACAGTCACTGTTGACGGACAGGAATTTTCCTGTACAAAACTTCCGGAATATATGCAGAATATTTTAAATGCCGGAGGCTTAATTGCATCTTTAAATAAGGAGGAAGCATAGAACATGGGAATGACTTTAGGAGAAAAGATTATCGCCCGCGCTGCCGGTGTTGATTTTGTAAAACCGAATGATATTCATACAGTTACTCTTGACCGTATGATGAGTAATGATGGTACAACACATTTAACGGTTGATATGTACCATAATAAATTAAAACATCCAAAGATTGCAGATAAAGATAAAGTTGTTTTTATTATGGATCATAATGTTCCTGCTGAGAATCCAAAGACAGCAGAGGCACATAAGAAAATGCGTGATTTTGCGATTGAGAATGATATTAAGCTTTATGAAGGACAGGGTGTATGCCATCAAGTTATGATGGAAGATTATGTTTGTCCAGGTGAACTTATTTTTGGTGCAGATTCCCACACAACTTCTTACGGAGCATTAGGAGCATTTGGTACAGGTGTTGGATGTACTGACTTTTTATATGCGATGACAACAGGAACTTCCTGGGTTATGGTTCCGGAAACAATCCGTTTTAACTTACATGGTAAGTTAAGAGAGGGTGTTTATCCAAGAGATTTAATCCTTACGATTATTGGAGATATTGGAGCGAATGGAGCAAACTATAAAATTATGGAGTTTGCTGGAGATGGAGCGCATAACCTCTCTGTTGATGACCGTATCGTTCTTTGTAACCTTACAGTAGAAGCCGGAGCAAAGGCTGGTATCGTTGAGCCGGACGAAAAGGTTGTAGAATACTGTAAAGAGCATGGACGGGAAGCAGTACATATGTTTAAGAGCGATGATGATGCACATTTTTGTGAAGTATATGACTATGATTTAAGTAAGATTGAACCAGTTGTTGTTCGTCCGGACTTCGTGGATAACTTCGCACTTCTTAAAGATGTTAAAGAGGAAAAGATTGGAATTGATGAAGCTTTCTTAGGCTCCTGTAATAACGGACGTATTGATGATTTACGCGTTGCTGCTGAAATCGTAAAAGGAAAACAGGTGAATCCAAAGGTTCGTTTTATTGTTGCACCTGCATCCAAGGCAGTTTACATTCAGGCATTAGAAGAAGGAATCATCACAACATTAATGGAAGCGGGAGCTATGGTTATGAACTGTAACTGTTCCGTATGTTGGGGAAGCTGCCAGGGCGTAATCGGTGAAAATGAAGTACTTATTTCTACAGGAACAAGAAACTTTAAAGGTCGTGCAGGCGCACCAAGTTCTAAAGTTTATCTGGCAAGTGCAGCAACTGTAGCGGCATCCGCTCTTGCAGGATATATTACAGGAGCAGAAGCGTAATTTTGTTATCAATATAAGATTGTAAATCATATTATAATATATGTCGTTTTTGATGCGCTGCCTTTAATTCATAAAAACTGTATTTTTATAAAGAAAAGACTGTGGCATATACTTGATTGGACTATTAATATAAGATTATAGATATTACAGATAGTGTAACGATGTTATAAAGATCTTTAAATATAGGAATATTTATTATAAAAGTAACAGAAAGAGGTATTATCATGGAACAATTTACCGGAAAGGTATGGGTGCTTGGTGACGATATTGATACCGATATCATTATTCCAACAGAATATCTTGCACTTCCTACCGTAGAAGATATGAAACAGTACGGATTCTCTCCATTAAGACCAGAACTTGCAAGTCAGATTCAGGAAGGAGACATTATTGTTGCCGGAAAGAATTTTGGATGCGGTTCTTCCAGAGAGCAGGCTCCGGAAATTATTAAAGCATTAAAAGTAAAATGTGTTATCGCAAAGTCGTATGCCCGCATTTTCTTTAGAAATTCTATTAATAACGGACTTTTACTTATTGAAAACAGTGATATTCAGGATGTGATTAAAGAGGGAGATACCCTCACCGTAAATATGGGTGAGTCTTTAGAATTTGATGGAAAGACTTATCCAATTCAGCCGCTGCCAGATAATCTCATGGATATTATCAATGCAGGTGGTCTTGTAAAAGCAATGCAGAAACGTAATGGGATTATTTAGGAGGCAGTCATGGGAAGTACATTAATTGAGAAAATTATCGAAAAAAATACTGGCCTTTCTAAAGTAACTCCAGGTCAGATTGTCACTGTAAATGTCGACAGAGTAATGATTCACGATATCTTCATTCCTTTTGTTGCAGAGAAATTTGAAGAGATGGGATTTACAAAGCTCTGGGATCCAGATAAAGTTGTTTTAATTTACGACCATCTTGTTCCTACCAGTGCAGTAGAAGATGTTCGTCATTTTAAGATTGGGGATGCCTTTGCGGATAAATATGGTTTAACCCATGTACACAGACGTGATGGTATCTGTCATCAGCTTATGACAGAAGCAGGTTATGCAAAGCCGGGGAATATTGTTTTTGGAACAGACTCACACACAACAACATATGGTTGTGTTGGTTGTTTTTCTTCCGGTATCGGATATACAGAGATGGCATCTATTCTTGGAACAGGAGAAATGTGGATTCGTGTTCCAGAAACAATCAAAGTAGTAATTAACGGAACTCTTCCGGCAAATGTAACTGCCAAAGATGTGATTCTTCGCCTGATTGGTGATCTTCGCGCTGACGGTGCTACATATAAAGCATTAGAGATTACAGGTTCTGCTGTAGATGCTATGAGCGTTGCTTCAAGAATGACAATTTCCAATATGGCAATTGAAGCAGGAGCAAAGTGTTGTCTTTTCCGTCCAGATGAGAAGACATGTGAATATTCTGAAGTAAGACTTGAAGATGTAGATTGGCTTTATGGTGATGAAGATGCAACATATTGCCGTACAATGATATATCAGGCAGAAGAACTTGTACCAGTTTGTGCCTGTCCTTCACAGGTAGATAACATTCATCCAGTCAGCGAACTTGTTGGAACGGAGATCGATCAGGTATTTATCGGTTCCTGCACCAATGGTCGTTTAGAAGATTTAGCAAGAGCAGCGAAAATCCTCGAAGGAAAAACTGTAGCCTGCCGTACAATCGTAACGCCAGCCAGCCGCAAGATTTATATTGAGGCGGTAAAAGCAGGTTACATGGAAACATTGGCCAAAGCCGGAGCAATCATCACGCAGCCAGGCTGCGGATTATGTTGTGGACGTGCCGGTGGAATTCTCTGTGATGGAGAAAAGGTACTCGCAACGAATAACCGTAACTTCTTAGGTCGTATGGGAACTTCTAAGGTGGGAATCTATTTAGGATCTCCGGCAACGGCAGCAACTTCTGCGATTTATGGGAAGATTACGCTTCCAGAGTAGAATCTGATTTGCCGCAGGCAAGGGAGACGCTTCCCTGCGGCAAATCAAAATTTAGACATTTTGAAACGAAGCGCCTCATCTGCCGTTTGAGCAAGCATTGTTATCGCCTCTTCTGGATAAGCCCCCACCGCAGTTTCGCCAGTCAACATAAGTGAGGAAGCTCCATCCAACACAGCCTGAAAGATATCGGTGACTTCTGCCCTGGTTGGTACAGGATTCTCTTCCATGGAGGCGAGCATTTGTGTTACGACCATAAACGGCTTCTTTGCGCGAAGGCAGGTCATGGCAATTCTTTTTTGAATGGCAGGTAATTTTGGTAGTGGAATGGCATTCCCAAGATCGCCTCTTGCGATAACGATTTCATCACAAAATGGAAGAAGCGAAGGCAGATTCTCCACACCTTCTAAGGATTCTATTTTGGCAAAAATGCGAATATAATCCATGCCGTCAGCGGTGAGTTCTTTTCGAAGGGTGATTAAATCGTCTGCATTTCTTACAAAAGGAAGCATGACACCGGTTACATGATATTTTTTGAGAAGTTTCAGATTTCGTTTGTCTGTTTCAGTGAGTACAGGG
>CAVCBH010000172.1:0-5685 GCA_963600375.1 bacterium
ATATAGAAGATAATAATAAAAATAAGAAATATACGAAAGAAGATATAGTACACAATAAAGAACATAACAGAGAAGATAGCATACAAAGTAAAGAAACCAATAATAAAAAAGATACTATTGATAAAAATAATAACGTTGAAAATGAAGAAAGGAGGAAAAAGGCATGGAAGCAAGTAGTGTAAAAAATACAGCCAAACGTCGAAGCGGCATTTCCATTATGGGAAGCTTAATCGGACTTGTAAAACCTCTCTGGCCGTTAATTGTCCTAGCTGTTTTGTTTGGAACAGCCGGATATTTATGTGCCATTTTCCTCACAATTATCACTGGAAATATTCTGGCAGGAGGAATTGCATTTTCCTATCTGATCTGGCTATTACTCGCTATGGCGGTGATGCGCGGAGTCCTGCATTACGCAGAACAGTATTGTAATCATTTTATTGCATTTAAACTGCTCGCCATTATTCGCCATGATATATTTGCTGCATTACGCAGACTCTGCCCGGCAAAGCTTGAAGGTAGAGATAAAGGAAATCTTATTTCTGTTATCACTTCCGACATTGAGCTTTTAGAGGTGTTTTATGCACATACAATCTCTCCGATTGCGATTGCCATACTCACAGAAGGAATTATGGTTGGCTTTATTGGTTCGTTTCATCCGATCGCCGGTCTTTTCGCACTGGCAGCTTACATTATAATTGGTATTTTTATTCCTCTGTGGAATGGCAAAAAAAGCGGAGATACCGGCATGGCATTTCGAAACAACTTCGGAAACTTCAATAGCTTTTTGCTCGATTCTTTCCGAGGACTCGATGAAACACTTCAGTACGGGCAGGGCGAAAACAGAAAAAAAGAAATGTCAGAAAAATCTCTCCAGCTTGGCAATATGCAAAAAAGCTTAAGCCAGATGGAGGGAACCCAGCGTGCCGTAACCAATATGGCGATTCTTCTGTTTTCCTTTGGAATGTTATTCCTCACCTTATACTTACAAAATACAGGAGCCATCAGCTTTACCGCAATGCTTACCTGCACAACCGCAATGATGGGATCATTTGGGCCAGTTGTCGCATTATCGAGCTTATCTAATAACTTAAATCAAACACTGGCAAGCGGGGAACGTGTCCTTTCTATATTAGAAGAAACACCGATGGTCGAAGAAGTTCCTGTGACGGCAACTATTCAGGAAATGCAACAAGTGATTAAGAATACTAAAAAAAGTAGTAATAACATCAAGAATAATAATCAGGATAGTAACAAAATTCAGCTAAATAATAACAATAAACAATACAGTAACGAAAAAGATAATCAAAATAGTACTAATAACAATGAACAAGGTGTTGATTCTATTTTGCTAAAATTAACAGAAGCTTCTGCAAATGAAGTGACCTTTGCCTATGAAGAAAGAAAAATTCTGAATAATTTTAACTTTCAGATTCAACCCGGAAAAATCACAGGCATTCATGGACCAAGCGGCTGTGGAAAGTCTACACTCTTAAAGCTTTTCATGCGTTTCTGGGATACAAACAGTGGAGAAATTACAATTAACAGTCAAAATATTAAGACTATCCCAACAAAATATTTGAGAGATATGCAGTCTTATGTCACACAAGAAACCCACTTGTTTCACGATTCCATTGCAGCCAATATTGCAATCGGAAAACCAGGAGCGACAAGAGAAGAAATCATCGAGGCAGCAAAAAAGGCCTCTTTACACGAATTTATCATGAAACTGCCAGATGGCTATGATACCGAAGTCGGGGAACTCGGAGATACCCTCTCTGGCGGTGAAAAACAACGTATCGGTATTGCCAGAGCGTTCTTACATAATGCACCATTTATTCTTTTAGATGAACCGACAAGTAATTTGGATTCTTTAAATGAAGGAATTATTTTAAAATCTCTGCAAGAAGAGAAAAGCGATAAAACAATCCTTATTGTCTCGCATCGAGAATCTACGATGCAAGTAGCAGATGAAGTTTGCTATTTAATTCATTAAACAGTTGGTATTAAATTTGAGGACAAAAGTTGATGTCTTCTGCTTTCTCCAAGATACCTGCGAATAGAAGAGAATTTTTACGATATGAAAAAGAAAAAACGCAAGTTAGTTGCATTTTTTATCTTGACATTTTTATTGAAACTGTCTAGAATATAAAATTGCAATTGGTTTGCGTTTTTATTTTGCTAACTTGTTTGTTGTCAATAAAGCTTATTCAAGATTAAATTTTGCTTACATTTTTAAAATAAAAGGTAAAAAAGGTTATGAATGGAAATTATTGTAGAGAGAAGGAATGCATTTATGAAACAGATATTTAAAAAGAGAAAAAAGTTCTCTGTAAGTTCTCTGTTATTAACAGGGCTTTTTCTATGTATTGTTTTATCAGTAGGTTGTTCTGCAGTTAAGAATACTGCTGGAAATGCAGGAGGCAAGGCTGCCGGAAGAAGTGTTGCTTCCCAAAATACAATAGGGCAAAGCAATGTAGAAAAAAATAATAGCAATAATGATGCATCCACAGAAGCTTCGAAAGCTTCTTTAAAAAAAGGAGATAATAGTAAATCCACAGAAGATTTAATGCATAAAGTTTCAAGTGATAAGATTTCCATTGTCTGTACCACTTTCCCTCAATATGACTGGGCAAAAAATATTCTTGGAAAAGAAGATGCTCGTTTTAACGTGACACTTTTACTGGATAACGGTGTGGATATGCATAGTTATCAGCCCACGGTAAAAGATATTGCGATTGTTGGCTCAGCAGATTTATTTATTTATGTTGGTGGGGAGTCGGATACCTGGATTGCGGATGCTTTAAAAGAAGCAAAGAATAAAGATTTAAAAGCGATAAATCTTATGGAGACTTTAGGAGATTATGTGAAAGAAGAGGAAGTTGTCGAGGGAATGCAGGAAAAAAAGAGCTTTCCAGGACATTCTCATGAAGAGTATCAAGAGAAAAAAAAGGAGAAATCTCAGAAAAACTCTTATGAAGAAAATAGACAGAAAGAAGCTTCAGATGAAGAAACAGAATACGATGAACATATCTGGCTTTCGATTCGCAATGCGGAAATTATGGTAAAAAATATTGAAAAAGCAATCGAACAGTTCGATTCGAATAACGCAAAAGTATATCAGACAAATGCTGAAAATTATATAAAGAAGTTGAGTCAATTAGATAAACAATATACCAAAACAATTCAGAATGCAAAGTATAAAGCGATTTTATTTGGAGACCGTTTTCCATTCCGATATATGGCGGATGATTATAATTTGAAGTATTATGCTGCATTTGTCGGTTGTAGTGCAGAGACAATGGCTGGTTTTGAGACGGTGACATTTCTTGCGAAAAAGGCAGATGAACTGAAACTTCCCGTTATATTAACAATTGAAAATTCGGATGGCCGGATTGCCGAAGCGATAAAAAATAATACGGCAAAGAAAAATCAGCGGATTCTGGCGATGAATTCGTTGCAGTCGGTTACAACGGAACAGCTTGCTGATGGAATCACTTATTTGCAGGTAATGCAAGAGAATTTATCGGTTTTATCAGAAGCCTTAAATTAATTAGAAAGAGGGAATATAAATGGCTTACATTACTTGCAAAGACTTAACGTTAGGCTATGAAGGACATGCCATTGTATCAGATTTGAATTTTAAAGTCAGTAAAGGGGAGTATCTTTGTATCGTCGGAGAAAATGGAACCGGAAAAAGTACATTAATTAAGACGTTACTTCATTTACAAGATGCCATCAGCGGTGAGATTATCATCGGAGACGGTTTAAAGGCATATGAAGTTGGATATCTGCCGCAGCAAACAATCGTGCAGAAGGACTTTCCCGCAACAGTGGAGGAGATTGTTCTTTCTGGTACATTAGCAAAATGCGGATGGAGACCATTTTACAGAAAAGCGGAAAAAAAGCTTGCAGAGGAGAAGATGAAGCGAATGGAAGTGTGGAATCTCAGGAAGTTCTGTTACCGAAATCTTTCCGGCGGGCAGCAACAGAGGACCCTTCTTGCGAGGGCATTATGTGCGGCAAGTAAGGTCATTCTTTTAGATGAGCCGGTAACGGGGCTTGATCCAAGAGTGACGGGAGAATTTTATCAGGTAACAAAAGATTTAAGCAACGAAGGTATCGCTGTCATTATGGTTTCTCACGATGTACAGGCTCTTTCTTACGCAACACACATTCTGCATATGCAAAAAAAAGACTCTTTTTATGGAACAAGGGAAAAATATATGAACAGTGATAAATGGAAATTATTCAAAAACTCTGGAGAGGATAGAATAGGAGGCGAGAGAAAATGACACATATCTTACAGGAATTATCCTTTTATTTATCTTATCCATTTGTGCGATATGCCTTAATTGTTGGAGTGTTAATTGCCCTGTGTTCTTCGCTTCTTGGAGTAACATTGGTACTGAAACGCTTTTCTTTTATCGGGGATGGCCTTTCCCATGTTGCTTTTGGTGCAATGGCGGTTGCGACGATCTTTAAACTGGTAAATAATACGATTTTCATCATGCCTGTTACTGTCGTAGCAGCGATTTTGCTTCTTCGAACCGGACAAAATACAAAGATAAAAGGAGATGCAGCAATTGCAATGCTTTCCGTAAGCGCCCTGGCAGTTGGGTATCTTGTGATGAATATTTTTTCAACTTCTGCTAATGTATCAGGAGATGTCTGTTCGACTTTATTTGGATCTACAACAATCCTTACATTAACAAAAAGCGAAGTAATCACCTGCATCATTATGTCGATACTGGTTGTTGCATTTTTTATTTTGTTTTATAACCGGATTTTTGCCGTCACCTTTGATGAAAACTTTACAAAAGCAATCGGAAAAAATGCAGAAACTTACAATATGATTATCGCAATTATTACGGCCGTAATTATCGTACTAGCCATGAGTTTAGTCGGTTCTCTGCTCATCTCTGCATTAATTATATTTCCGGCACTTTCTGCTATGCGAGTGATGCAATCCTTTAAAAGTGTGATTATCTATGCCGCCGTTCTTTCAGTAATCGGTGCTTTCTTTGGAATTGGTCTCTCTATCTTATGCTCCACACCAGTAGGTGCGACAATCGTAATTCTTGATTTGATTTTATTTTTTATAAACTGCATAATTGGAAAATTTTGTGGAAGGTAAGAGCGGCAAGCATTAATCACTATGAAATTTGCCAAAGTCAGTTATATTATGTTCTACTTTACTATTTCGGCAATCTAACAAAATAGATTGAGGATATAGATGCTTCAAAGGGGAATCAGCTAATGCTGATTCCCCTTCATCCCTTCTTCTATTCCGTTGCCTGAATCGCATCATACCCCGTCTCTTTTGTACGAATCTTCTGTGCATGGCGAATCTCATAAGTGAATATCTTACCATCTCCAGGCTCACCCGTATAAGCGGCCTTTTCGATTGCCTCGATCGTTTTGGCTTCCCATTCTTCGGAAGATACAACGATTTCAAACTTAATCTTCGGCTGCATCTGCATATCTACCTGCATACCACGGACAATTTCTTTATAGCCTCTCTGGACACCGCAGCCCATGACCTGGGATACGGTAAGTCCATTTACACCGATTGCATTTAAGGCGGCTTTTACATCTTCGAATTTGTCTTCTCTGACATAAGCCTCTACTTTTATCATCATAATTAGTTCTCCTTTTATAGCCAATATAATTTTATAGTAAATATAG
>CAVCBH010000173.1:0-20216 GCA_963600375.1 bacterium
TCCCGCAAATTGTGATGCACATCTTGCAGAAAGCATTTTTCAGACACGCTCTAAAACACCTCAAAAAACAATCTGGTTTAATAACTATTTTGCTTTACAAAATTCATTTTTATTGTTCCCATAGAAAGTCTGCCCTTCCACTTATAAGAAAAGAGACAATCTTTCATTAAAAATCCAGGTTCTTTACACGTTATATTCTCCTGCATGATATCCATCATGCGATAACATAAAGTTTTTGAACTTCCTCTTATAAAGAGCAACATTTTAAGATAATCTTTATACGACACATTTTGTTTTCCTTTCTTCACCAGTCTTTTTTCTTTTAGCTGCCTTACCATGGTTTTCAATTCAAGATTCCAGTTCGACTTATCCTTTATTAATGGAATCTCTCCACCTGCAAATAATGTATGTACTTCAAGCAACGACTCTCCATAACTTACCGCTGCTCTTATCAACATCTGAATTCCTTTTGTTGTCTGGGGCATACCAAGAACCCCAGCTAATGCAGATGCCATCGTATCAATCTGCGCCTTTATTCCTGTGTCTCTTCCTGTAAAACCATAATTATTTATAAAGCGCAATAGCAAAATATAATTTGCTGTACTTTTCAAGTTCTCAAGATCAGAACTTTTCCCATTAATAAGGTATTCTGTTTCATAAAATAACACTTTTTCCTCATTACTTCTTTTTCCTGCATTATTTTGATTCGCACTATTTTTCTTTAAAGTATCCCCATATGTCCAAAAACATTCTTCGATATATGGCACAATATAATTCTCCTTTGTCCACAATGCCGTGTTTTTATTCACGGAAAAATCCACAGAAAATAAGCTTTTTATCCCCTTTAATCCTGAAAGTGAAAGTTTTCCGACTTTATCTATACTATTCTGGTCTTTACCTGAACCTGACCCCGTATCTTCATTACCTCTCGATGGAAGATTCTCTCCTGAAATTGTTCTTTTAGAAAGTTGTTCTGGCTTATCCGATACATAGAATAAAATTCCTGTCTTCATCAAAAGTTGCAACGTCTCTTTTATCTCCTTCCAGGTGATACGCTCCTGTTGTACTTCTGGACTGACAGTCTCTTCTTGTTCCATCTGCTTATTCTGCTCTTTTTGGTTTCCTGAATTTTCATCTTCTGCTTTGCTCTCGCTTTCTGCCTTTCCGCTCTCTGCCGGATTCTTTTCTTTATTCTCTCCTTTTTGTTCGCTCCCGGCTTCATTATCTTTTCTATCTCCTGCATACTCTGAAAATTCTCCCGTTTTTTCTGATTCCGCTTCCTTTTTTGTCAAATCTGCTTGTGCATCCTGCACTTCCTTTTGATACTGTTGTCTGCCGATATCACTCTTCTTCACATTTTCTATAAGCTTTTTTAGTAAATCCTCTGTTTTTTGCTGCTCCCGATACTTCATCCATTCTCGAATCTCATGCTTCAGATACAATCCATCTTCATCTAACACATTCCTTTCTTCTGTGATTTCTAATGAATCACAATATATACTGAAAAAAGATTCCTTAGAAAAATACTGATTGACCGTTGCTTTTCCATCAGACAATAAATATGTCTTCTCTCTGGGGTCAAGGAAAAACAAGTGATACCTTTTAAAAAGTTCTCTGTCATAATTTGCAAGGACATTTTCTCCTGCATTTTTTATGGCATCCTCTCCTAACGCACTGACACTGTAACTTTGCACTCCCTGTATAATGAAAAAGCAAAAGCTTATCAGTACCAGAAATAAGAGAGCTAAAAAAACTGTGATTTGTCCCTGCTGATCATGTACTCTCTTTAAGCACTTTTTACCGAATCGAGCCTGCATTTTTCTGTATCGTGGAAAAGATAGATGCTACCACGCTCTTTATGTTTGTCTGAAAAATAATTACCAATCCTATAAGCACTACGATAATCAATATGACTTCCACCACTCCCATTCCAGACTGAGAAACCAGAATTTTCTTTAAACTACTTCCTTTTCCCGCTATTTTCTGACAAGTGCGTTGTACTGTGCCCTGACATTTCTGTTTTATGCTTCTTTTCCTTCCTCTTATTAAAATCATATTAAGCTTCCTCCTTTTCTTTTTTGCTCATTCTCAGTCAGTAAATGAGTCGCAGTTCGACAAACTCAAAATCCCTGAAACCGAATTAACGCCGGATACATCACAAGCA
Source organism: bacterium (assembly GCA_963600375.1). Lineage (GTDB taxonomy): Bacteria > Bacillota > Clostridia > Lachnospirales > Lachnospiraceae > Anaerobutyricum. The sequence goes on from CAVCBH010000173.1 coordinate 2,165, forward strand.
ACATTACCTGTCCTAACAGCAATATCATTGGAAAAAGTAATCTTGTTGCTGCTTCTTCTCCTTCTTCTTTTGCTCTGTGTACTCGTTTTCGAAATGCTTCTCTTTCCTCTGCCTCCATAAGCATAGTTGCTTCTTTAGAACCTTTCGTAAAACTCTGAATCAAAATGAGAGAAAGCTTCTGATACATATCAGCTTTAAATTGCATTCCCCAATTCTGACAGGCTTCTCTCTGGCTTATGCCATTATTCATCTGCTGTTCCATGAGCAGGATCTTTTCAAAAGCATACCGTGGGCATTTCGTATCTGATTCCCTCTGTTTACGGTAGCTATACCCAATTCTTCTTATTGCAGAAAAGAAAGATAGTCCGGCTCCCATATACAATGTAAGCAAATGAACAATTACAGGAAAATCTCTTTCTGCTTCTTTCTGACATTTCTCTGCATCTTCCCGGAGTTTTAAGTAATTATGTAATGGTATAAAGAGACATATGACAACAACTAAAATAACTATGCCAGATATTCCACTCCCATTCTGTTCTTCTTGAATTTTAACTTTCCCATAAGAGGATGGCACTTTAATATAAGCGCTGTATGGATTCTGTTTTTCTTCCTTTTTCAGATATTGCTGTATCTGATAAAATACCCCCTGTTTTGAAGATGTTTCTCCAGGGACAATGGAAATCTTATATTCTTTACTTGCTTTATACTCCCGATATCTGGCAGTTGCCACGATATACGTATTATAAGTTTCCCCCTTATTTAGCTTTCGCTGTGCTTCCTCATCCAATGTGCCGTCTAAATGAATATAACCATCTTCCGGAAATTCGTAGGTGATTTCAAATGGATAGTCTTCTATATTCTCCGGGAGATTTAACGACATAGAAACCTTGTCCAAAGACGGATTCCTTCCTGCCATCTTCTTTTCCAGCTTTTTAAAAAAGTTCTTATATATTTCCTGCTTCTTTTTGGACGATATACGCTGTTCATCTAATTTGTAGGTTATCTTCTTTCTCTTATTGTCCTTTTTTAAGGAAAGCTGCACTTCCTTTATTCCCTGTCCAAAAGAATTACGGTCTAATAAAATATAGCCTGAAGAAGAAATACTGTAAAAAAGTAAGCCACAAAACAGAAGGATTCCCACTATGATTTCTATTAATACAATCTTCCCCTGTCGTAAAAAAAACTCCCTTGTCCTTCTTTGTAATTGTTCTTCTGTTTCTGCCACATATTGATCTTTTAAATTATCTCTTACCTGTTTCTCGACTCTCTGTCTCCATTGAACAGGAAGTTTACTCCAAAGTATAGATAAGAATCTGTCTGTCATTCGAAAATCTCCTTCGTTTTTATTTGCCGTTGGTAATATCAAATCTCAAAACGAAATATCCATAATCTTTTCTGACCAGAAAAAACAAAAAATCGTAATTCCAATCATTACAGACATCACCAGATGACCCATAATTGAATTATAAAAACACGCTACATACTCCGGGTTGGCCAGACGCAGATAAAGTAAAATCAAAAATGACATGGATAACATAATATTTTTCTCAAAAAGCTTTCCACTGAGAAGAACCCTTATTTCTTCTTCGGTATCCATCTTATATTTTAAATGTTCCATTGTCCTTTTTAAAATCTCTACCATGTTTCCTCCTGTACTGCGTACAATCTCTATGACAACTGCAAATTGTCTTGCTTCCTCTAACTTTGTACTGTCTGCAAAGTCCATAAAAAGCTGTTCTAATGCAATATGAAGATCAAGTCCCTGAACGATTCTTCTCATCTGCTTTATCATTGGATTCTTCTGGTTCTGATATAGCTTTTCTAATTCTTTCATTGCAATCCGGCAGGAATTATCAAGAGAATATCCGGCCTGTAAAGAGGTCATTAATGACTGTAGCAAATCCTGAAATCCCTTTTGATATAAGCGTTGTTCTTTTTTCCGCTTCCTTTCTTTTAAAATTCTAAACCATGGAATTATTAATATTTGTTCTAAAATCATCCATCGTATATCTCCATAACATAATATATTTAATAACAGAAGTCCTGCTTCTCCCATTAAAAATATCAATATGTTTTCCTTTGCTTTATCTGTTTCTATCTTTTTGAACTTCCCTTTTTTATCAGAATCGCACCCTTTAGCATTCACTCTTTTATTGAAATTCCTTCGATTCGTTAATATTTTTTGACTCTGTCTTTCAAACCTGTCTTGCTTCTTTTTAACCTTCCCTTCTTCCAGTTTTCTTAACTTTTTCGTTCTCACGAAATACGCTCACCGCCTCACAATAGTTCTCATACTGTCCATAACTCTTAAGTTTCTCGGTATGAAAAAGATCTTCCTGGCTTCTTAATCCCTGCTCCTTATCATACTGAAACAATGTATGAATATCATACTCTGTCCGACTGTAATCTTTAATTTCACATATCTCGAGTATCTTTCTCTCTCCGGTTATCAGCCTTCCAAGATGTATAAGAATATCCACAGAAGATGCAATCAATCCCTGTATTGCTCCAAGTGGCATATCCATTCCCATCAAAACCATTGTCTCTAAACGCCGCAGTGCATCCCGGCAGGAATTTGCATGGATAGAAGAGAAAGAGCCGCTATGCCCTGTAGATAATGCCTGAAGCATAGACATTGCCTCTGCTCCACGAACTTCTCCGACAATAATCCGGTCCGGGCGCATTCGTAAGGATGCCTTGATCAGATCCTGCATCGTAATTTCATTCTCCCCTTCCATATTGGCATTCCTTGTTTCCAAACGAACAAGATTATCCACATGGAAAAACTGTAATTCTGCAGAATCTTCTATTGTAATCACCCGCTCTTCTGCTCCAATATATTCCGCAAGCGCGTTCAAAAGCGAAGACTTTCCCGAATTAGTTGCTCCACTGATTAATATATTGTATTTTCCCTTCACCAGTGCGGAAAGTATTTCGACAAGCTCTGCCGGGAACTCTCCAAATGCAAGTAACTTCGCAATCGTCATTCCACCTTTTAAAAACTTCCGAATCGTAATAACCGGACCTTCTAAAGATATCGGCGGTAATACAATATGTACTCTTGAACCGTCTGGAAGCCGGCTGTCCACGATAGGCGAAGCCTCGTTCACTATACGGTTAGTTGGCGCTACGATCTGTTCAATCAGACGATATACATCCGCTTCTTCGAAAAATTGATCTTTGGTCTTTCTTATTCGTCCGTTTTGCTCTACAAAAATATGTGAAGTTCCCATTACCATAATCTCACTTACACTGCTGTCTTCTAAATACTTTTCAAGAACATCAAATCCCCGTATCGAATAAAACATCTGTCGGCGCAATTCTTCTTTCTCTGAAAGTGTCCCATACCCACTATGTCCTGACCGCAAAATTGCCTTATCAATCTCCCGATATATGTCTTCATCGCTGACATAAGTAGTACTTCCATCCATCTGATGTAAAATCCGCGCTCTAAGCTCTTTCTTACCGGGCAGCTCCATTTAAAATATCCTCCCTGTATATGCGTTTCCATACTTCCTCACCGGAAGCTCTGATATTCAATATCTTCTCTAAACGATTGCAGAACAGATTCTGACGTACATTTTCTCTGGAATCAACCAAAATAATCCTGTCAAAACAGCGCAACAAATCCAGATCTGACACAAATCCATTCCCTGCTCCCCAAAATACTTCTCTATATCTACTCTTCTTCCTCACTTTATCAAAAAACCATAAATAATCTTCCCGCGTCAGTTCCCGTAAATAAAAATACATATCCGGTGGATACAAGACTTCTATCTCACCCTCCGTTATAAGCATCTCCTGTAAACGGTTCAAAATATTCTCTTCACGTAAATGGATATAATAACAGAGATCCCCCATATCTCCACTTACCCCATACTCAGAAACCTTCTCTCCGTATCCCAAATCTTCTGCACCTATATACACATCTCCAGCCTTCATTAACGACTGTGCTATTTCTTTAAGCTCTCCATCATAAACTGGAGAATATACAATGGTTAGCTTCGTCACCTCCTGCCTTCCATCTTCCTCATTCTCTGAAAAACTCTGCGCTGCACCTGATAAATCCTCCAGCCGGTCCAGTAACTCTCTCGGATTATGATATTTGCAAAAGGTGCCTTCTTCTTCCTGGTAAGTCAGCAAAATCAACCTTGATTGTTCTCTCAAAAAGGATTGCTTATCCTCAGACAGTTCACTAAAAAAGAACTGTTCCAGCAGATATATATCTGCCGAATCCTTAAACAAAAGAAAGGCCTCTGCTGTTGTAAAATGATATACTCGTATCGCCGCAGAGAGATGGCTCTCCAGATATCTTACCAATCTTCTTCCATACTCCCCTCTCTCTCCGATAATAATTGTATGAATACCTGAAAGTCTCATAAGCTACCTCCTGTCTAATTCTTCATAAGTTGCCTGATTCTTCGTAAAGTATCTGATTCAGTCCCCAAACTTTAAGCTTTCGCAATTACTCTTCCATTTGCAAAAGATAATCGTGCCTTTTATGTAAATATATAACAGTTATTCCAAAATCAATATATCATATCTTCACTCTTTTGTCTACCTGTTTTTTGTTTTTTTTATTTTTATTTACATTAATGCTTTTATTTTACACTATAAGGTCACTATTTCAAGCTAACTTTAAATTTTAACAGATTATTAAAAACAGCTCTCAGGAAGTGGCATCTGTATACTGTTTTAACCAAACTTTATAGCATCTTTACATTCCTCTTGCATTTTTCCACTTCAATTCTCATAAAATTTATGAAAGTGTATCTAATACTTTTTCAAGTCGATCCAGATTCAAAAATGCACTTCGTTCAAAAACAACTACATCTCAGCACCATTCCAGGAGGGATACCCATGTCACAAAATAAAATTCTTTTTATCTTCTGCGCCGCCTGTTTTGCCGGATATTTTATTGCTTACATAAAAAAAAGACCGGCAGCACTTCTCTTTCTTATCGTGCGAAGTGCTGCCGGCCTTGGATTTATTTACTTTTTTAACTTTTTCTGTGCTGCAAGAGATATTGTTACCGGAGTTGGAATTAATCCATTAACAGGTGTCGTATGCACGCTGCTTGGAATTCCCGGAGCAATTCTCCTTTATGCAGTTCGTCTTTATACCTTTCTGTAAAATTTCGGAACGTGTTTAAAACACAGTCTGGTTCCCTACGAAATCTGAATAGTCAAATACAACCTAAATTAATATTCTGTCAGAAAAAGATAGTAATCTTTCCCCTGTTGATTTAAACTTTTTTGCCGTAAATTGAGGTGTGTAGATTGCAGGAATGATTTTTTAAACACGCTCTGGAAAAAAGGTTATAAGTAATTACTTAAATTATGAAAACAACCCACTCAATGCCGCAAAAATAGATGAAAGCGCTGATTTTATCTTCGCAAAGATTCCCTGTGTATCAATATCCATCTCACTGAGTTTATCGTAAATCTTGCTTGCCTGTTCCTTTAAGTCATTAACATTTAAATCAAGCTTATTGATCTTCTGCATTAATTCTGCAATCTGGTCACGCTGATCATCTGTGATGGTAATATCAAGGTCTTTACTGCATTCATCAATGATTGTATTGATATCATCCTTTGTCTTTGCATCATCGGAAAGAACTTTTTCTTTAATTAAAGCTAAAAACTGTTCTGCTTTTTCGGAATCATTAAGCTGATCTGCCAGTTTACTTGTAACAACAAGCTCATTTGTTGCCGCATCTTTGCTCTCACTGGAAATATTCTCTCCTGTCATGTCTTCGTATGCGTTCATTGCGCCAACAAGAGCCGCCGTTCCTGTAATGTTAAATGGTCCGGCTACAGTCACATTGGCATCTGTCACTCCGGCAGTTGTCAATGCGTTCTCGTACATTCCGGCGGTACAATAAGTGATATTCTTTGTGGTAACAGAAATTCCTTCGCCTTTATCTCTCTTCTCAATCAGAACAGAAGATAACGCATGTGTACCGATCACAGAAGAATCCAGATAATCATCAAGATATTTATGCTCGTCTTTATTGGTAACTTTCACTACTTTATACTGATCAAGTTCATTTTCCTTCACACCAAGAAGTTCAAGCACCGTACTTTTCTGGTCAGATGTTAAATCTGCACCAAGAGCCAAATACGGTTTTTCCTCCACCGCATCGGCAAACGCATTCGCCTGAAATACCATAAGTCCTGCAATCATTATTGCAGATAAAGCAAGCAATTTCTTTTTAAACATAATTATTTCCTCCTTATTTACTATATTTTCTCAAAATTTTAACACTTTACAATCTGGTTTCTAAAGTATTACTGGATATAGATTTTATAGTTTGATTCGTAACTCTTTTGTTGTGAACTGCAAAATGATTGTCCACAAACTATTACTACTGGACGGATGCTATACTGGAATATGTTTGGAGAATATTTCCAAAATCTATCGTTATTCTTTCTTTTTTGTATCAACTTTATATCGATATTTTACAAAACAAAGAATACAAAAAATACCTGCTGCCAGGACAGTTATTTTCCATCCAATCGAGAATCCTGGTGGGGTATATTTCAGAGAAACTTTGTGTTTTCCAGAAGTAACTTTTACTCCAAGAAAAGCATCCCCAATGCGACAGGCTTTTGTCTCTTTTCCATCTACAGTCACTTTCCAGCCCGTATCATATGGAATGGAGAAAAATAGTGTCTGATCTTCTGACGCACTCACACTTCCTTCTATATAGCTGTCAGAATAGCTATCAACCACAAAGGCCCTTGCAGAAGCTTCTTTTTCTAATGCTGCATATTTTTCCTGACTAAAGTCCGCAGCAGAAAGACGCACATACCCGTCTTCTGTCTCACCTTTTAATTCAAATGTCACCTTTACCTCAGAACCTGCGGATACTTTACCGACTGGAAGCATATATCCATCAAGGTCTCCCGATTTCACATTCGTTCCATCTACACTAATCTGTGCATTTTCAACCTGTGTACCATCATAAAATAAATACAGATTTTCCACATTTTCCGTAATCGGAATGGTAAATGTCATATTGTCCGGACGAGAATCACCATATTCAAAATAGTATTCTCCATCATTGGTTTTTGATGCGGTACACCCGTTTGTAGCCGGATCAGAAATCTCGATATTGCGGAATAAATCGGAGATTCCAAATGCCTGCTCACCCAGATCATTTTGCACACGGAAAGGATAGGCGCTGTCATAATACCAGTCTTTTACAGAATCATTCATCAGGTATCCAATGGACATTCCCTGCGCCGGATTCTCATAAATATCAAAAGTACCTGCTGTTTTCAGATATTTAAAATCTGTCTGCAAGCTATCTTCCTGATGATAGTAAAGATATTTTACATTTAAAAGAAGATTGCTGACCGGCGTTGCGCCTTTATAAAGGTATTCGTTACATCCCGTATAAAATCCGAGATTATCCATCATATTAACCATGCGGTCTGTCGCAGTAGAACCAAACAATCCTACGCCATTAATTGGATACCAGGCATTCTCATCTACCATAAGCGCACTCGCAAGCTCACTTCTGTAAAATGTACCATCTTTTAATGAAGCTGTTGCCTTTTCCATATCTTCTGTTCCATAAAAAAACTTTGAAACAGAAATCTGACCATTTTCATTAAATCCCATAAATGCTGTCGCTGCGATCTCTATTACCGCCACACCGCAGAAAACTGTCTTATATAAGAACTTTCTTTTCCGTGATAATGTGTAAAAGAACAGAATCATTCCATACAGGATAAGCAGCATACCTGCCACACCGCAGGCATCATCTTCTAACGGCTGTGTCCCCTTCACTTTAGCATAAGCCAGCAATCCGACTGCCGCCATGCAGGAAAGGGCAACATGCCAGCCTTTTACTCCATCTAAATGTTCAAATACTTCCCACAGCATATACAGCAACACAAAGCCAAACAGGAAGGAAAAACGGTTCGGTATTCCGTACTGATCATGGAACCCATGCCAGATAAAGTTGAGAATCATTTCACTGAAACTTAAATAAAAGAAGCCGATTAACAGCACTTTTTTAATCCTGGCGCTGATTTTAATTTCCTGATTCAGTAAATATAATCCGACCGCCAAAATTGTGAAAATACCAATATACAGGTTCGCATTTCCATCAAAATTGTCATGACTGATCGGCTCCCACAACGCAAACTGCCTGTTAAGTAAATCTGCTACATTTGTTAAGAAGCTATGTTCCGGCAGTGTCATCGTTTCACCGGACGCTGTCTGTTTAATTCCCAAATAAGCAGGTATGAGCAGAATTGATGCCATTCCTGCTGCTAACAGGGAGTACAATGCAAAAGACACGCCCCGGAAAAAGAACTGCTTCACACTCTTAAATGAATAAAATAAATACCATATTACTGCAAAAATGCAAATCATAAATGCAATATAATAGTTACAGTAGAGCGCATAAAATAATGCGATGCAGTATAGCCTTCCATCTTTTTTATCAATAAGACGTTCTAATCCCATAATGACGATTGGAAAAATCATTATGGCATCAAGCCACATTACATTCCAGCAATACCCAATCATGTAACTTGACAGGGCATATGCCATCGAAACCATCAGAACAGAAAATCCTGGCTTCTTACTTTTGGAAGAAAAGTAAATTCCGGCAGTCATTCCACTAAATGCAATTTTTAGCACGATGATCATACTCACTGCCATGTTCAACTGACTTTTCTTAAAAAATAAAATCAATAAATTAAAGGGACTGGACAAATAATAGGAAAACAGAGATAAAAAGTTAATTCCCAGTCCGGCACGAAAACTGTAGAAAAGGCTTTCTCCACCTTTTAATTTGTCATATAATACCGAATAAAACGGCATATACTGATGAAGCCCATCAATAATCAACAACGAATTGTCTCCAAATGGCTGCACACCAAAAGCAATACAGCATCCGATCATGACAAGCAGCGGCATGAAAAAAGAAAGAGCTATAATATGTTTTCTCTGTAATCTTTCTCCTGTCTTTCCTTTTATTTTCCCTGTCTTACACACTTTCTGTTCTTCTCTCTTTTTCACCATATTTTTATTTACCTGCCTTTTTTGTCTCTTTGACACGTCTCTTCAAAAGTCCAAGACAGCGAAGAATATCCAATCTCTTTTTTATCATAAAACCAATGCTTCCATGTGTCATCTGTGTTACATTAGAAGAATGTCTCCGATATCCGATCAGCGGTTCTTCCAAAAAGCAAACTTCTCCCATATATTCTGCTGCCGTTCCAATCCAGTAATCATGCATGTACATTTCCTTCGGGATTGGACAAATCACAGAAATCAGCTCTTTACGAAATGCCATGCAACATCCCACATAGCTGTTCTTTATAAGATTCTTTATAATACCTGCCCGACTTCCACGAAATGCAAAAAGTCCCTCTGCACCTGTTGGTGTTCCATTCTCATCTACAATCTCTGCATCATGAAGGACCGCCATTACTTTCAGGTCTGCAAATGCCGCATTGACCCGTTCTACTTTATCTGGCTTCCATATATCGTCCTGGTCAGATAAATAAATAATGTCTCCACTACAATGTCGGATTGCATTCTCAAAGTTCCTTACAACACCTTTTCCCGGCCCCTTTATCACATGAATACGCTTGTCCGCATCTGCCATCTGAAAAAGTAAAGGCTTAGAGCCATCACTTGCTCCATCAACAGATACAATCACCTCGTCATGCTCGCCAATCTGCGATAAAATGGAGTCCATCTGCTCTTTTATATATGTACCGCCGTTATAATATGCCATTGCTACTGAAATCTTCATAAATATCTCCAATCACAAATACATAAGTCGTATTGATTCAAAATTATAAAACACATCTACAATGCTTATCTATATATAACTTTAAGCTTAGATGCGGAACTCTTTATATAAGTACTATGTTCCATCTACGATGCTTATCTATACCTCCGAACCCTTACAAAATAATATCATCTTCCTGTTTTTTCTTCTTCTGACAAGTTCTCGTCTTTCAGGATTTTAGCATAATTTTTTGTACTTCTTGTTAAATTATTTCCCAAAAAGATTTTTTCAACCTGTCCATCCATTCTTCCAATAATAACACCTATTACATTTTCCTCCAGTAAACATATCTATATTTTTCAATCCGTTTCACCTTTTGTTCAAATTTTTTTCAAAAATCAGACATATTTTTTCTTTATAGTATAGACAGCAACAAAGAAATCCCTCTATTTCTTGTGGCTAAAGATTTTTTTCATATTTTGAAGCCCGTATATCAGGATATATGGGCTTCCTCCTTTTAATGAATGCCTCCCAATGAGGCTACGAACTAAGAAAGGACTCTCTCCCCGGAGTTCTTTCTTTTTTTATTTGATATCATTTTTCATATTGCAGTAATTTCTTTCAAGACAGATTTCATCACTTAATGATAACGAATCCTATTTATAATAAACCATCGGATTCATTTACAAATATCTCTTCTTTCTCTTGCCAATTACTCCACCTAATCTTCCCGTTTCTTTTGCAGTAAGAGAACCCCATCCCTTTTCCAGAACTTTATCATAGATTCCAAGTTCTTTGGCCAGCTCATATTTCTTTTGAATATCCTCATCAAGTTCCGATATATCCATTTCTCCTCTTAAAAATAATTTTTCCTTCTTTTTCACAAAAAAACACCTCTGCTTTCAATGATTCAACCTAATATTCCATATCGCCATGAAATTCATCATGAAATCTGTGGCAATCACGTGGTTATCTTCTGTAAAAAAGAAGGATTCTATTCCTGATATATACTTTTATAATATATAATCTCGTAATTTCTCAAAACATATCTTTTCTTTAGAATCTCAAAACATGTCCCAACAACAATTATGTCAATTAAAATTACCAATATTAGTAATATTGTTAACGTTGGTTCGTGAACTCCCCATCACCTAAAGGTAGTGGGTTTTACGCTCTGACTTATAAAAGAAAAAGAATTATTTTTCAGCCTTACCAGCAATATAGTTAATAAACTGCTGTGCAGTACGTCCAGAGATTCCACCGTGAGAAAGCTCCCACTTGTTGGCTTCGGCGCAAAGTTCTTTGTCGCTTAACTTGATTTCCGGATACTTCTTTGCCAGGTTGATTACAATCTGGAAGTATTCCTGCTGTGTTGGTTTGGAGTAGTTGATGCTTACACCAAAACGTGCTGCCAGTGACAGCTTTTCCTGTACTGTATCGGAACGATGCAGTTCTTCGTCCTTGTCGGAACGATCTGACCAGGTCTCACGAATGAGATGACGACGGTTCGATGTTGCGTAAATAAGTACGTTATCTGGCTTTGTCTCCATTCCACCTTCGATAACTGCTTTCAGATATTTGTATTCAATCTCAAATTCTTCGAATGACAGGTCATCCATGTAAATGATAAAGCGATAGTTTCTGTTCTTAATGTGGCTGATAATCGCAGAAAGATATTTAAACTGATGTTTATAAATCTCAATCATACGAAGTCCGTCACCATAATACTGGTTAAGGATTGCCTTAATACTTGTAGACTTACCTGTACCGGCATCACCGTAAAGTAAACAGTTATTGGCTACCTTGCCCTGAACAAACGCTTCTGTATTATCTACGAGTTTCTTTTTCTGGATTTCGTATCCTGTAAGATCATCTAACACAACCTTGTCCAGATTATTAATTGGTACAAAGTCCGGCTTTCCATTGTTCTCTACAATACGGAACGCTTTGTTAAGACCAAACATTCCTACACCGTAATCTTTGTAGAACTTCACAACTGCGTCAAAGAATGTATCCACATCTTCTGCCGCTGCAAGTTCATCGGAAAGAGCGCGCACTTTTTCACTTACATTCTTATTATACATACGCTCTGTCTTGCCGATTGCCTTATAGTCTAAAATGGTACTGAAACAGTCGATACCTAATGTCTCCTCAATTGGTCTGAAATCATAATGGAACAGATTCATAAATACCTGGAAATCATTTTTAGCGAAATGATTCACTGTTCCGTTATTTGCTCCGACTTTCTCACTTGTCATACTAAAAGAGTTCTCATTTGTCACAAGAACAAAAGTCAGGTAATTGTGCCATAAATTCTTATCAAATCCATATGTAGTTGCCAGGTCTAAGAGCGCCTTCATTTCTCTGTAAATGTCTGTGATCAATTCATCTGCTCTATAATGGCAGCTATCGAACCTCTTGAAAATATCTGATATATTTAAGAGAATACTGTCCTTTCCTAAATCCCGATATAAAATTAACTTGGATACTTCTCTGTACATTTTCTATTCCTCCTGATTCCCAGAACGGTTTTTCAAAATTTCGTCTACGTTCAACCCCTCTATCTGAGAAGCAAACTGACTCTTTAACTGTTCTATTTTATCTTTTGCCTGTTCGCGGTCACCGTCAAATGAAGTGTACCCTTTATAAGAGGCTATTACTGGTTTCTCCTCTTCTTCCTCAGACGTATCCTTATTAGAATACAACTCTAAGCCCGGAAATGCAAACTTTGGTTTATCTTCATCATGAACATTACCATTACGAAAGTCTTCTAAAGTTACCAGCCCCGGAAATGCATGTTTCGGACGGTAATCCGGCATCTTAAATACTTCAAAACAGTCTAAAATATCTACATCTGTCATATCATCCGGCAGGTTTTCCTTTAAATATTCCGGACGATACTGTTTGTAAAATTCATAAATAACCTGCTTTACCTTCGGATCACGAATATCTGTCTCCACCCTCTCATCATTGATAAACAGATAATATCTGTCCACATAAGGCAGAATTCTTTCCTCCGCAGTAATTGAGGTGACTTCCGGCACACTGTCATAGGAAACCTCTAAGCGGTGAAAGGTTCTCTGTCCGTCCTTTGTCTGCCTGACTCCTTCTATTTTATATTTGTCCAGTTCAAAAAACATGCTTTTTAGCAACGTAAATTCATACATAATTTGTCTCCCAATACTTTATCAATTTAAATATAGCAAATGGGTTTCTTTTAGGTATATCCTCTTATTAACACAAAACAGTTCATCTGGAAAAAACTACATTCCCAGAAAAAGTAGAAATAACTATGGATAGGTCCAGTCCCACAATCCAAAAGACTATCTTCAAAACATACCTTATAATATTTGTTATATTTATTTCCTTACTATACCACAATTACAGCATTGCTTCCATCTCATCAAGCAGCTCGCCAAATAATTTCAATGCAGATTCTACAGGCTCTTTTGTCACCATATCTACATCGCAAAGGCGCAAAAGATCAATCGGATTCATAGAACTTCCACCACTTAAAAACTTAAAATATCCTTCTTTTGCCTTTTCATCTCCACTTAAAATCTTTCTGCTGATCGCTATTGCTGCGGAATAGCCTGTCGCATACTGATATACATAAAATGGTGTATAGAAATGAGGGATTCTTGCCCATTCTAAGGCGATTTCCTTATCGATAACGATTTCCTTTCCAAAATACTGCTGATTCAGCTTATAATAAATGTCACACAATACTTCCGCAGTAAGTGGCTCTTTGTTCCACACCATCTCATGTGTGACTTTCTCAAATTCTGCAAACATGGTCTGACGGTAAAGTGTTCCCTTAAACTGCTCTAAGAAATAATTGATGAGATACATTTTTTCTTTTTTATCTTCTGTATTCTTTAAAAGATATTCCATCAATAATGCCTCATTACAGGTTGATGCCACTTCTGCAACAAAAATGCGGTATCCTGCGTAAATGTATGGCTGATTCTTATCAGAATAGTAAGAATGCATGGAATGTCCCATCTCATGAGCAAGAGTGAATACATTATTCAGATTATCCTGATAGTTCATCAGTACAAATGGATGGCAGCCATAAGCGCCCCAGGAATAGGCTCCGCTTCGCTTACCTTCGTTTTCATACACGTCAATCCAGCCATTTTCCATTCCATCTGAAAGAACTTTGCCGTATTCTTCGCCTAATGGTGTAAGACCCTTCTTTACGATTTCTTTTGCCTCAGCAAATGGAACTTTCATCTCAAATTCATCAACCATCGGTGCATACAGATCGTACATATGAAGTTCTGGTAATTTCAGTGCCTTTTTACGCAGAGAAACATAGCGGTGCATTAAATCCATATGTTCATGAACCGTCTCAATCAGGCTTGTATACACTCTTGTTGGAATCTCTCCGCCATCTAATGCCATTTCTAAAGAAGAATTATAATGTCTTCTTCTTGCAAAAAATGCCGTGTTTTTTAAGTTTGCCGCATAAAGTGCCGCTAACGTATTCCGGTACTGCCCATACTGTGAATATACCGACTCAAATGCTCCTTTACGGATATCTACATCTCTACTCTCCAAAAGAAGGGTATATCTTCCATGGCTTACCGGAATCTTTTCTCCCTCCTTTCCCTCAATAGATGGGAAACGAATATCTGCATTATTAAACATGGAAAAAATATTAGACACATCTGCTGACATATCAGATACATCTGTAAGGATTCCCTCTTCTTCTTTGGAAAGAACATGTTTCTGCTGACGGAATAATTCATAAAAATATCTTTTATATAGCTGCATATCCATATTCTGTGTGAACCACAGGTCTATCGCCTTTTTCCCGATTGCTAAAAGTTCCGGCTCTTCAAATACAACAGCGCTGTCAAGCTGCACAGATAATGCCTGTGCCCTTCCTGCAAGTCCCTGATAAAAGCTATTCCCTGTATCTTCATGATAGCGTTGGTTTGCATAAACATACAAAGCTTCAAACTTCTTCATTACCGCTTCTTTTTTACGCATATACTCTACAAAAACTTCTGAACCTTCCTTCAGTCTTCCTTCATAAGCTGCAAGTTCCTTTACCTGCTCTGAAAGATCGTTATAATCCTTTTCCCACAGTTCATCACTTGCATATAAATCCCGAATATGCCACTGGTATGCTGGATCACATTCCTGTCTTTTCTTTACTGCCTTTTCTGCCATATCATTTAATACCTCCTGTATTTTATCGTCTATTTTTTAATATGTTATCAATATTTTCTGTATTTGATGTGTCCTTTTCTTATTAAAACTACTTTTATCGAAAATATATAAATTTTTGAAAGCTATATACTTGAACTTATTGATTTATCGGATCTGTTATCTATCCCCAATTTCTATGAAATTCGTGTAAATTCTCAAAATGTATACAATGTACTTATTAATTACCGCATTGTATTATTTCTCTTACTGCTAATATTGCTATTACTTACCTTTTCCCACCTTGCATACACAGTAATGCTCTTCGTGTTTCCTTTTGGAATTATCTTCACCTGCTGCCCGGTTCTGTCATACCAGCCAAGGAATACATAACCTCTTCTGGTTGGCTCTTTTAACAGTACATCCCTCCTGCCGGAAGCCATCATTCTGTTTCTTGAAGAATTCACTCCCGCATTCCGATAAGTAATAGTATAACCGGAAACCTGCACCGTAAACTTCCGTTTCTTTCCATTGATTCTGGTAGTAATATAAGTACGTCCTGCTTTTTTGGCAACCATATATCCCGTACTTCTCATACTCACAATAGAAGAATTACCACTGGTCCAGCCTGCTGTTCTCGCTGCTCTGTCATGCATATGAATCGTTGTCATCTGCTTTACCTGACCTGCCTGCATAATGATCGTTTTCTTACCTGTTTTCGTAAGCTTCCCTAACTTTATGCGCTTTCCCAGATATATCTTAGAATGACCTTTTCTCACTCCATGAAAATCAGAAATATAATAAGAAAGATATCCCTGCTTATTTACTGTAAAACGCCCAATATAAATAAGCTTCCACAGCGGTTCTGATACCTCCGAACTATCCTCTCTCTCATCTACGCTCTTTAATAAGACCGGATACTTTCTGTCAAATCGCATCCGGTAAATACCAGAATTCATTGAGAAAATAATTCGATTATTATACTGCTCAATCCAGCCAATATATCTTCCACTCGAAGGGGTATACACGGTTCTCTTATTCTTTCCCTGAAGTGTAGAACGTTTCAAAGAATTATCCTGTGATATCCAGTACCAATATCCTTTCCTGTAAAATGTACAGGTTCGATTCTTCAATGCAGTCTTTATTTCTCTGCTATCTTTTATGTAGTCTGAAGAAGAAAGAGCAATTTTTCTCATATTCAGATCATTTGAATTCCCCTGACCGTATAAATCCTTCGTCTGATATCCCGGATGTGTTCTCAGAAATGTTTTCCTTCCTACAAGGAAGCTTTCATAACTGACTACCAGTCCTTCATGCTTTCCTGTCCCAACTCCATTCGTCAGATCTACGTAATACCACTTTCCATTCAGTTTTACGATATTCCATGAGTGATTCTTTGAATAATTACTCACTACCGCACACGGAATTCCAAGGGTATTCATTGCAAGTGCATACGCATTCGCAAGTCCATCACAGACACCGACATGATTCACAAGGACGTCATATCCTGTATGTGCATCCGCAGACTCCTTATATACTGTATTCTTAGCAAAGTATATATATACCGCCATGGCCTTATCTGCCTGCGTCATAGAGGAATCCACAGACTCTAAGGCCGCATCAAGCCCCTTGATAATCTTTTTGTAACGTCTCTGGAACTTCGCCCTGCTGATAAGCTTCGTACTGTTAAATACCGTAGAATTCCCATCTCTTTCTACCGCATAATACTGTGACCAGTTCGAATCTAAAAAGTCAATTCGTTCTGCCATAAGTGCCGCTCTGTTGTTAAGCGCCGCCGCACGCAGACATGTCTTTCCCGATGTTCCCTGACTGACACTTTTATATATGTCCATGTTCTGGCTTACTGTCCCTTCCATCATAAGCTTAGACAGTACATTAATGTATTCTTTCTGTGTATTTGAAAATGCTGCTGCATCTACATCTTTTGTAAAAAATAAACTTCCTGCTAAAATAAAGCATAATAAAAATAAAATATGCCTTACTCTTTTCAGGCTTTCAACCATACTTCTTCTCGCTTTCACACTTACCTCCCCAAAATAATATAATCAGTACATTTGTTTTGTGCTCGTTTATTTTATCATTATATATTAAAAATAGCAATTATTGTTGAAACATGATAAACTATAACTATTCTATAAAACTAAACTGGAGGACTATCTCATGGCAAAAACCGCAGAATTTCACACCCTGCTTCGCAACTATCGCGGAATTATGGGGAATATACGTATCAATAAAATCTGGATTTCTTTTGACTCCTGCTTCTTTAATTACTACGCAGACGATGATGAAATTCAGTTCAACTTAGCAGGTCAGGAAGGCGTTATTACTATCCCTTCTGTTGTCTCTTACGATAAAATCGCAGAAGAAGATCTCTTTGAAGATTCCGTAGCTGGGTATGTGGCAACATTGGAGTCGGGGGACCAGGTTACATTCTATTGCTTCAATGCGAAAAATAAGGGATGATTTGTGGGGTTGGCGAAGGAGACGAACATCAATGATATGAATATATATAAATTGTTCCGTATCCCTGCGCTCTTAATGCTCATCCGCATTAAGAGCTTGCTCCAAGTCACAATTTATATATATTCATATCATTGATGTTCTGTTTGTTGGCAACTCGACAAATCAGTTGAAGGGTTTGGGGCATCGCCAGAAAATTGTAGCTTTCTATGGAGTTGATTTTCACAGGGCTTACACTCAAATTATTGTTGTAAAATACCGAAAATCGATTTTTTCTTATCGATTTCTATGTCAGTCCTATGGCATCTAATTTCCCGGTATTTCTATCCCTATTGTCTTCTTCCCCAAATCCTCCCATCATAAATTCTGATTTTGCTTCTACAGCCAAAGACAGCTCCCCGAAAGAGACCATAGCCTATATTTGTGGCCTTAGAGCGAGGATTGGATGTGAGCATGGAAGCGAACATTCAACCCACAGGGATAGAGTCACAAATATAGGCTATGGTCTCTTTCGGGGAGCGTCTCCCTTGCCTGCGGCAAATCAGAATTTCATCAAAAAACTCTTGCATTCGCTTTCCATTTATGATAGAATTAATATTCGTAAGCGGATATGGCGGAATTGGCAGACGCGCTAGATTCAGGTTCTAGTGAGCA
>CAVCBH010000174.1:0-5012 GCA_963600375.1 bacterium
AATATAGGGTATCGGCTCTCTTTGGAAGTGTCTGTTTTACTCCGTAAAATCAGGATTTATCCTTCAAATTCATTTGCTACTTCTTTTAAAAGATTGCGAATTTCCAGATGCTGTGGACATACCTTTTCGCATTTTCCACATTTGATACATTCACTTGCTGTTCCATTATGAACAGTATAAACGTTATTGTAATAGTAATCAGCATTCCAATCATGGAATACAGTCTTTGCATTCATGCAGGCAAATAAATCTGGAATAGAAATCTGTTTTGGACAGCCTTCAATACAGTAGCGGCAGGCAGTGCAAGGAATCATATGCTTTGAATGGAAAACATCGGCTACTTTATGTACTGCTTTCATTTCAGTTTCATTTAATGGCTGGAAATCCTTCATGTAACTTAAATTATCCTTCATCTGCTCTAAGTTGCTCATGCCGGAAAGTACCATTTTTACTCCGTCAAAACTAGCTGCAAAACGAACCGCATAACTTGCGTTGCTGCCGCCATGAAGTTCTTCTAAAATAACTTTTGCATCATCTGGAAGATTTACAAGATTTCCGCCCTTTACAGGTTCCATAATAATAACAGGTTTGTTGTATTTACGGCATACCTCGTAACATTTCTTACTCTGTACTGCCGGATCTTCATAATCCAAATAGTTAAACTGAATCTGAACAACTTCAATCTGAGGATATTCTTTTAAAATCTCTTCCAGTATTTCAGCTTTGTCATGGAAAGAAATACCGAAGTGACGAATCTTTCCTTCCGCTTTTAATTCTAAAGCAGTTTCGTAAGCATAGCATTTTTTAAAATGGGCAAAAATATCCTTAGACTGTGCATGCATCAGATAATAATCAAAATAATTTACCCCACATGCCTCTAACTGACTTTCAAAAAATGGACGGATCTCTTCCTGTTTATTGAAATATGCCATGGTTAGTTTATTCGTAAGAATATATTCCTCTCTGTTGTGACGGCTTGTAAGACATTCTTTTAAAGCAAGCTCACTTTTGCCGCCTAAATAGCCATGTGCAGTATCGAAGTAATTAAATCCCTCTTCTATAAAAGTATCTACCATCTTGCAGGTTTCTTCTGTATCTACCTCACCATTTTCCAGTAACGGTAATCGCATACAGCCAAAACCAAAATTTTTCTTTACATTATCAAAACACATTTGAAAATTCTCCTTTCAGAAATAAAACCCAATATAATATTTTGTCTTTTATAATACACCTTGAAGTTCACTTTAGGTCAAGAGGGGAATTTTAATTTTCTGAACTGTTGGCTGGCTGTCTGTGGAAGTGTTTCCTTACCTGCGGCAATTCAGAAGTTATTCTTCATCTCTTGTTATAAACATCATAATAAAGGCAAACAAAAGCAATACCGAAGATACAAGGATAGCTCGTTCATGGAAATACTTAATGCACTGATTTCCAATGATTGCTCCACAGATGAAACAGAGGATGATACCATAATATAGAAGTCCTTTTTCAAGGGATTCTCTCTTCTTTGTCTGGAAAAATGTATAAATACTTTGCGTGCCGCTTCGGAGATTTCCGATGCACATCGTTGTGGCAATACCATTACCATGAATTTTGCGGAAACTTTCAACCTGAATACCACAGGCTAAAGAAGTCAGACTGTTTGCCAGAAGATTGTGGCTTTGTGGAAAGAAACTGACAATGGACAGAATGATTGCTTCCACGATAACGGAAATCTGCCGCCAATGTAGATGATTTCCAAACCCGGAGTTACGAACGATATCAGCCAATGCGATTCCAAATGTGAAAGCAAGTACAGGACAAAGATATCGAATTGCTGCCGGAATATCTCCCTCAGAAAGATGTACGCCAAGAAGCAGCATATTTCCTGTTTGTGCATTGGCAAATACTTCCCCTCTGCCGATATAGGAGTAGGCATCCATAAATCCGCCTGACAGGGCAAGAAGTATCCCAAGTTCTATAGATTCTGAAATCTGGACTTTTTTATTCAAAGAAAACCTCTCTTTCTATATTTCAATAATTCAAAATATGTCGTAATGATTATAGGAGCAATGAGACTATTTGTCAATTAGGAAATTAAGAGAGAATTCTCGGTAATTCAATTATCGAGTTGTCCACAATATCTTTACTTTCAAATAGGAGAATGTTATCATAAAAGCTGTTAAAAAAATAGTTATTATACACATTTTACAGAGAAAATATACGGGAATTACCCCTTTAATTTTCAATAACAAATACTTGATTATATGAGGAGGCTATTATGGCAAAGAAAGCATTGATTGCTATGAGTGGTGGAGTTGATTCATCGGTTGCAGCATATCTGATGAAGGAAGCAGGATATGATTGCATCGGTGTGACAATGAAACTTTATGATAATGAAGATATTGGAATGGCGAAGGAAAAAACATGTTGTTCCTTAAGTGATATTGAGGACGCCAGAAGTGTATGTGTCAAACTTGGAATTCCTTATTATGTATTTAACTTTAAAGATGATTTTAAAGAAAAGGTTATTGATAATTTCATTTCCTGTTATCAGAATGGAATGACACCAAATCCATGTATCGAATGTAATCGACATTTGAAATTTGAGCATCTTTATAAAAGAGCAAAGGCATTGCATTGTGATGTGATCGTAACCGGTCATTATGCCAAAATTATACATGATGACGAGGGTTATCATTTATTAAAAGGTATAGATAATACGAAAGATCAGAGTTATGTTTTGTATTCTCTTACACAGGAGCAGCTTGCAAATACCTGTTTTCCACTGGGAGATTACAGCAAAACAGAAATTCGTAAAATTGCAGAAGAACAGGGATTTTTTAATGCGCATAAACACGACAGTCAGGATATCTGTTTTATTCCAGATGGCGACTACATGGCATTTATTGAAAAAACTACAGGAAAGAAAAGTGAGCCAGGTGATTTTGTAAATCAGGAAGGCGAAGTAGTTGGACAGCATAAAGGATATTACGGCTATACCATTGGACAGAGAAAAGGTCTTGGAATTTCTGCGCCAAAGCCATACTATGTAACAGAAATTTGCCCGGAAGATAATAAGGTCATTCTTGGAAGTAACGAAGATTTATTTAAAACAGACCTGACTGCTGCTGATTTTAACTGGATAGAAGACCTGGTAGAAGATGAAGTCGTCAAAGCAAGAATTCGCTATCATCAAACCGAAAAAGATGCCATCGCAAAGAAAAATGCCGATGGCACAGTAGCAATTCATTTTCTTGAACCACAGCGTGCGATTACGAAAGGACAGGCAGTTGTGCTGTACAGAGAGAATCATGTTGTGGGGGGAGGAACGATAATAGAGAGTTAATTTTGGTTTGCCGCAGGCAAGAGACGCTCTCCAAGAAAGCCGATGCCCTATATTTGTGCCCTTAGAACGAGGATTGAATGCAAGCCGTTAAGCGAATATTCAACCTACAGTGATAGAGTCACAAATATAGGGCATCGGCTTTCTTAGGGCATATTTATTTTGCTACGCAAATTAGAATTTTTTCACATCAAAAGCCGGATTAAATGCATAGAAGTTCTTACTATTCAAGTTATCCTGAACAATCCGTAAACTTTCACCAAAGAGTAGTTATACAAACTAAATTATCCTATATAAAAGCAGTATTAAAAAACAGATATTAATAAAAGCAGTCATTCTCCATTTACAAAACTATACCAAGAGAATATTTATAAAAGGAAAATTCTGGTAAATAACAAAAAAGAAAAGTATTTGCTATAAAGATATAGCATGAGCTATAATGAAAGTGACAAAATAAGATATTTTCATTATAGCAGAAAGGAGCGTATCTGTGGACAAAGATATTAAAAAAGCAATATCAGCGACCGATAAAGATGCACAATATGATGAAAAAGCAAAGAATCTATTGGGGCATAAGATTATACTTGCACATATACTTGTAAAGACGATTGATGAATTTAAGGGAATGAATCCTAAAGATGTCGTGCAGTATATTGAAGGAGAACCATATATTAGCAGAGTTCCGGTAGATCCAGGAAGCACAAACGTAGAAAAAGAACAAGACGGAGAAAAAGTAATTGGATTAAATACAGAAAACAGCGAACTTAATGAAGGACTGGCACGGTTTGATATTATATTTTATGTGCGGATGAAAGATGGCTTATCACAGGTTATTGTGAATATAGAAGCACAGAAAGCAGAACCATCGGCATATGATATAATAAATAGAGCAGTATTCTATGTCAGCAGGATGATTTCCTCACAGAAAGGCAGAGAATTTGCAAATTCCAATTATAATGATATAAAACGAGTATATTCCATATGGGTTTGTATGAATATGTCACAAAATTGTATGAATTATATTCATTTTACACAGGAAAGTGTAGTTGGTACTTATCAATGGAAAGGCGACATAGACCTTGCAAATATTGTTTTGATTGGTCTGGCAGAAGACCTTCCAGAAAAAGAAGAAAGATATGAACTTCATCGTTTGCTGGGAGCATTATTATCTGCTAAATTAAATGTAGATGAGAAGTTTGATATTATAGGAAATGAATTTGATATTCCATTGGAAAGTGACATTAGAAAGGATGTGAATGATATGTGTAATCTGAGTCAGGGAATAAAAGAACAGGCATATGCAGAGGGAACGGAAAATGGCATTGTGAAAGGTGTTGCTATTGGAAAACAGGAAGGAATCACTATTGGAAAACAAGAGGGAATTACTATTGGAAAGAGAGAAGGAATTGCCGAGACTATAGTTAAGATGTACCGAAAAGGATATGAAGCAGAGCAGATAAGTGATATATTAGATATGGAAGTTGAGGAGGTACGGAAAATTATAGAGAATGAGTAAGCTTCAATCTAATAGATAAAAAAGAAACCGACATAAAGTCGGCTTCAAAAGAGAGGAAAGTATGAAAAAATCTATCAAAAATCTGTTGTTGTTTTTGATGGTTTTATGATACTGGAAATTTGTGAACAGGTTGTGAGCAAAGAATGAAGATAATCTGACGAAAAAGAAATT
>CAVCBH010000175.1:0-6014 GCA_963600375.1 bacterium
TATGTGTTCCACACACCTCCATCACCCGTACAGCCGGACCGTCGTATCCCTCGATAATGGCCTTTGCTTTTTTTAACTGTTCTTTCATAGTAATCCCTCCAGAAGATCTTCTGCCTCATCCTCATCTTCTTCTGTAATCTTTGCAATCGCAATGCCGGCATGTACCATTACATAATCGCCCGGTTCCAGATTCTCGATCAGTTCCGCTGAAACTTCTCTCTTTGCACCTGACGCATCTACAACCGCCATTCCATCTTTCATTGTCATAACTTTTGCTGGTAATCCTACACACATAATGCATCCTCCTTTTATATGTGATATACTCCCAAAACTCTTAAAATCTCCTGTTTTTGACTTTCTATTCTTTCTATAATAATATCGCAAAAACAGACTCTGGCTTATGGAATTTTTCAAGGACGTAAACTTCTCATCGCTGCCACCGCCTGTCCCAGGCTGATTCCCCCGTCATTTGGCGGAAGTAAATGGTGTCGCAGCACATGAAATCCTCTTTCTTCTAACATGGTAACGCTGTAATCTAAAAGTAATTTATTCTGATAAACACCGCCGCTTAAGGCAACGGCATCAATCCCGGTTTCTTCTCTTGCTTTTTCGCAGGCAGAGACAATCATCCTGGCTAAGCCTTTGTGGAAATGTAAGGCAAGCTTATTGCTGTTTTCCCCTGCTAATTTTCTCTCTGCTAATTCTCTGACAAGAGAGAGAGTTGGGAGGTAATATAATTCCTCTTTTATATTCTGATTTATAGAATTATTTTGCTCTACAGCACTCTTCTGCTCTACATCAGAAATGCTTTTCAGATCCATAGATTTATTTCGATCTGCAATAATCTTCTGGTCTATATCAGAACTACTTTTCTGGCTCACTTGTCTATTTTGATTTATATTAATCTGTTGCTGACTAAATGTTTTTTGCTGCTTCTCAAAACTTTCCTGAATTGTATTTTTATCTTCTGCAAAACTCTCAGGTTCTTCTATTTCTCTATTGCGACCATCCAGCCATTTCTCTGCCGCAAACTGTAAGGAAGTCGATGCCTCCCCCTCAAATGTGGAAGACTTTCTGATGCCAAGAATCGCACTCACCGCATCAAATAATCGTCCGGCACTTGTGGACTGTACGGTATTGATTCCACGTTCTTCCATCATAAACTGAAGCTTTGCCAGTTTCGTTTCACAAAGTCCTGATGTTTCAATAATCAGAAGGGCATTTTCCTTTCCGTAAATCTTTCCAAGAAGAGATACTGCAATTCTCCAGCCTTCTTTTGCAGAAGCATCGCCGCCTGTCTGTGCAAATGGTTCGATGCACCCCCAACGTGTAAAGGAATCATAGTCTGCCAGCAGGATTTCTCCTCCCCAGATTGTCCCGTCGGTTCCGTACCCGGTTCCGTCAAAAGAAACACCAATCACCTTTTTCTCCGTTGTCCATTCATTTTCCGCCATACAGGAAAGAATGTGTGCGTAATGATGTTGAACGAGAAATACCGGCAATCCCATCTCTTCGGCCATCGCTCTTGTATTATAAGACGGATGCATGTCACAGGCGACAATCTCTGGCTTTACCTCTAAGAGTTCTTCCATCCGCTTCACTGACTCTTTTAATGCTTTTACCGTTCGTACATCTCCCATATCCCCGATATAAGGCGATGGATAAAATAGCTGATTCTTCCCGATACAAAATGCATTCTTAAGTTCTCCGCCGACCGCAAGCACCTGCCCTTTAAATTCATTTCCCATCATAAATGGAAGGGGCGCATACCCTCTGGAACGACGAATCATGTACGGCTCTCCCCGATAAAAATCCATAACCGTATCGTCCGCACGAAGGCGTATTTTCCGGTCGTGGGAAAGTATCACATCACAAAGCCCGGTCAATTCATTTAATGCATCTTCATCATCCCGGCAAATCGGTGCGCCGGAAGTATTGGCACTGGTCATTACAAGGCAATCGGAAACCTTCGTTTCATCCTGATAATCAAAAAGTAAAAGCTGTATCGGTGCGTACGGTAACATAACACCGATTTTAGGATTATCCGGGGCAACACTCTCGCAAAGCATTCCCCCTTCTTTTTTCGGAAGTAAGATAATCGGCTTCTGATGTCCGTCAAGAATCTCCTCTAAATATGACGCTGTCTCACATTCTCTTCTCACAACAGCTAAATCCTTCATCATAACCGCAAATGGTTTCATCGGACGTTTTTTCCTCTGCCGTAATCTTGCAACTGTTTCTTCCTTTGTCGCATCACAGCAAAGATGAAAACCGCCGATTCCCTTTACCGCTACAATGCCGCCCTCACTGATTACCTTTCTTGTATAGCGGATTGCATCTGCTCCCCGTTCTTCTCTTCCAAGCAAATACACTTCCGGCCCGCAGTCGTTGCAACAGACCGGCTGTGCATCGAATCGCCGTGTTTCCGCATGTGTATACTCATACTCACATTTCTCACACATCGGGAACTCGCCCATACTGGTTCGCACTCTGTCATACGGCATGGAATCTAAGATGGTAAGACGGGGTCCACAGCAGGTACAGTTGATAAATGGATGCAGATATCTTCTGTCGTTCTTATCATAAAGCTCTTTTTTACATTCCGGACAGATGGCAATATCCGGGGAAACGAAGATTTCGCCCTCTTCTTTTTCACTTTCTATGATGTGGAACTTTTCTTTGGGGGCTGCTTTAAATTCAACTTTATGAATCTCAGCTTCCGCTAACCTTTCTTTGCTCCCCAACTCTGTAATACTGTTTTCTTCACTAACATTGGCATTCATATTTGTGTTAATCGTTCTGAGAGTATCTTCTTTATTTCTGAAAATTTCTTCTCCATCAGTTATTATTTTTTCAGATTCAACTTTGCCACTATCACTTCTTTTAGATATCCGCTTTTCAGATTCATTTTTATAAATATCACACTCATCCGATTCCAGATTTTCCACATCCAGTTTCAAAATAACCGCTCGTTTCGGAGGCTGTTCCTGAATCTTCTTTATAAAGCTATGCACACATTCTTCGCTGCCTTGTGCAAAGATTTCCACATAAGGGCCTTTGTTGCTCACACTTCCGACAATATCACAGGCATCGGCATGACGCTTTACCGTTGGGCGAAATCCAACCCCCTGCACAATTCCAAATACTCTGATGCAGACTCTCATACGTTCTGCCTCTTCTTTCCCGAAATCGCAAAGTGCGGTAAGTCATACCATTCTCCTTTGTAAAATGGCACTGCTTTTTTCAATAGCGGATCGGCAATAATGATGTCATATTCATTTTCTTTGATATAAGTGATCCAGTCATCTTCTTCCTTAAAAAGAACGTCCTGTTCTTCTTTTTGCTTTTTGTCCATCATAAACCAGGAAGCAACATTTATATTTATCTTTTGACTTATCATTCTTTCATCTGATATTTTGTCTCCTGACGCTTCCTCATCCGGCAGTTTTATATCCGTTATTTCTGCCTTTTCTTCTGAATTGCTTACAGAACTTTGCTGAACTTTTAACTTTGCTTTCTCTTCCATATTTTCTTTCATATACGCAGAAATGAGTTCTTCTCTTAACGTATTCGCCAAAACCTGCTGATGAACAATTAATATTTTTTTCTCAGATAGTTTCTCCACATTTAACAGTCCTGCCGTCTGCTCTACTTGCATTTTAGGTTCTATCTGTTCGTTTTGAGCTTTTTTCTCTGTCTGTTCCTTCCGTTCTTTCCACTCTGGAATAATCTCCGGTGGACAAAACAATTCGTATGGCGTTCCAAACTTCTGTTGTAAATACTTCGCTGCGGCAATTCCAGCAGGAGAAACAACGATATTTTTCTCTGATGCTGCCGCCTCTCTTACAGCCTCTAAGCCATCGCCCATTCCATAGCATACAACCTTTGAAAAACCTTTTTCTTCAAAATATGTTTTTAAGAAATCTTCTTCATAAATACCGCCAAATTCAAGAGGGGTTGCTCCGATAATTCCGACACGTCCTGGCTCTACTTCTTTTTCAACAGCGAACTTTTTAAATAATTCTTTCCACGTCTTTTTCTCGCCGTCATCGTAAAGCTTTGTTCCGTCCGTGTCAATTGTAAGCGCCGGGATTCCTGTTTTCTTTTCAATCATTCGGGAAAGTGCGCGATAATCCGTTCCGATTACTGCAGGAACCGGCGTGCCAATCACCGCAATAAAATCTGCGGAAAGTTTCTCACAGGCCTTTCCAATCTTTTCTACCAAGCGGTCATCCCGTCCAAGAATCGCATCCATATCACGAAGCCCTGCACTAAAAATCGCGCTGCGGCTCTCAAACCATCTCGGCTCATCGAATCCACAGATATTTCCCGCACAGCCGCCGGCATCTAAAATAATAATCAGTCCGTGAAACTCACATAAAACCGCTGCCGCACCTGACTGGTCCGGGGCAAATGGGGAAAGATATTTTCTAAGTCCCTTCATCTAAATTCTCCCCCTTTCCTGTGTCTTCTCTTCTTTTATCATTTGGCATTCTATAACCTTATCTTGTTCCGTTTCGCCCTGCGTAACTGTTTCCTGCATCCTTTTTGTTGCATTGAAACATACATCTTTTTCTATATTATTTGCATTTTTCTCATCCAATACCCGTTCGCATTCCTCAAAGAAATGCTTCACTCCACGATAACCAAATGGCTGTATATCATCACTCCACTCAAGCTGTGCCGCCTCGGGATGATAGTAAACGGCATCCTTTCCGATAACGATATCCACCGGATTCTCGCCCGGCTCGTAATAGATCATCGTTGGCTCCAGATTCGAATAAATCTTTGTCTCCGGGCTTAACTTCGCCATTTTTTCGATATACACGAAGTCCTCCTTTGAAAGATTACCAAACACTTCCGCTACTGCAAACTCATATCGAATCAGGGCAAATGCAAGTTCAAATGCATTGGCATTACAGCCCTCTCCAATTGCAAATACAGCATGTGGATACTTTTTCTTAAACGCTTCTTTTGCTGCAAGTGCTTCCTCAAAATAAGCATCATCATCAAACTTACTTCCCAATGCGGCTGCAAATAATGCGTATTGATTCTTTATTTTATCAAGCTGGTAAAGTCTCGTAAGTTCTATGTACGGGATTCCCAAACGCTTTTGCATATCAGCCGCCGCAAAACGTGCCTCCGCATCTAAAACAAGATTAAAGTTTGCCTCTGCCATATCAAGATATTCGTCATAACTTTCACACCGGGAAATCTCTCGAATTGTCTTTACGCCAAGCTGTCTTAGCAAGTCATAAAGCTCACAGTCATCTTCTAACGGAGCAAAATGCCCTAATAGATTCACCGATGTACTCTTTTTCTTTCCTGGCTCTAACAGAGAATAAACAGACTGTCTGACATGCACCATCGGAGGCTTTCTTCCCTCTCTTGTCAGCGCATACATATAGCATGGAAGAACTGGGATTCCAACCGCTTTCTGTGCCTTCTTGCAAATACGTTCCATATCTGTTCCAAGTAAGGCATCCACACAGGTAAGACAAATCATAACGACCGATGGCTTTGTCTCCAAACAATCGTAAATCTCCTCTACTGCCTGTGGAACCTTCTTTAAATGCCTTCCCGTTACAATATCTGTCTCATCCATCATCAGATAAAAAAATCGCTCACTGTATCCACCAAGCTCACTTAAAATCGTTGTATTCCTTCCGCAACAGCCCGGTGCTAAAAGAAGCATCACCGAACCTGGGATTGCAAGACCTGCTCTCTTTACACCAAAGCCCTGCGCCCCCGGGGAGTTATAGGCAAGCGTCGCCGGAGAACTGTAGATAAGATGCTTTGAAGAAATCAGTTCTTCGGGGATATTATCTCTGCCTGCTTCTGCAAGTTCTCTTGTTGTAATGAAATAGGCTTCTTCGGCTTTCTTTGTATCTTCTATTATGCCTTTTGCATTCTCTGTTATATTTCCTGTATCTTCTACTGTAGTTTTTTCATTCTCTGCTATATTTCCTGTATCTTCTACTGTAGTTTTTTCATTCTCTGCTATATTTCCTGTA
>CAVCBH010000176.1:0-9594 GCA_963600375.1 bacterium
TGCACACCTCAATTTACGGTATATTTTGCCTTCATTCGGTTGCCGTAGCCCACTACGCCGCCCTCATTCAGGCGAAATCTCCCGCAAATTGTGATGCACATCTTGCAGAAAGCATTTTTCAGACACGCTCTAGGGCGAGGATTGAATGTGAACCGTTAAGCGAACATTCAACCCACAGTGATAGAGTCACAAATACAGGCTATCTTCTCTCTTTGGGAGCCTCTACTCTTTAAGAGTGTCTGTCTTGCCTGTGAACAAATTCCTACTTAATGTTCAGAATCTTCTTCACTTCTTTGCACATATCCGCAGTTTCGCATACCGTATCATGAAGTACTGCCGCACTTCTGATATCTTCGATAGCCTGTGGAACCTTCACGCCAGAAAGTTTCTCTAATTCATCAATAAGCTCGAAGTCTGTCTTGCTGTCATAAGCAGGGTCAATCGCGTTCATGACGCTTCTTGTGAATTTATATGGGCTTGCAGTCGATGCAATAACAGTCTTTGTTGTATCGCCTGTTTCTTTCTCATACTTTTTGTAAACAGTTGCTGCTACTGCTGTATGTGTATCAATGATATATTCTGCCTTATCGTAAACTTCTTTGATGGTCTTTGCTGTTTCTTCTTCTGTTGCATAGTTACCGTAGAAGTCTTTCATCTGTTCTTTCATATCATCAGTAATTGTATAAGTACCGTTTGTGTTCAGTTCTTTCATGAACTCGCTATTCTTCTCGGCATCTCTTCCTGCTGTCTGGTAGATTAAGCGCTCTAAGTTGCTGGAAATTAAAATATCCATGGATGGAGAAGATGTAAGGATGAAGTCTCTGTTTTTGTCGTAGCATCCTGTTGTAAAGAAGTCAAAGAGTACTTTGTTCTCGTTAGATGCACAGATTAATTTTGCGATTGGAACTCCCATCTCTTTTGCATAAGATGCAGCTAAAATATTTCCAAAGTTTCCAGTTGGCACAACAACATTGATCTGCTCTCCATCAGAGATTTCTTTGCGAGCTAATAATGTTGCATAGCTGTATACATAGTAGACAACCTGTGGAACAAGACGTCCGATATTGATAGAGTTTGCGGAAGAGAACTGGTATCCTGCTTCGTTCATCTCTTTTGCAAGTGCTGCATCTGAGAACATCTTCTTTACTCCTGTCTGAGCATCATCAAAGTTTCCTTCAATTCCGATAACATAAGTATTCTCGCCACGCTGTGTTACCATCTGTTTTTCCTGAATTGGACT
The DNA here is from genome assembly GCA_963600375.1 of bacterium. Lineage (GTDB taxonomy): Bacteria > Bacillota > Clostridia > Lachnospirales > Lachnospiraceae > Anaerobutyricum. The sequence goes on from CAVCBH010000176.1 coordinate 1,241, forward strand.
TACACCATGCTTTGGATAAAATACAATAATCTTTGTTCCCGGTACATCAGCAAATCCTGCTAATGCAGCTTTTCCTGTATCTCCAGATGTTGCTGTAAGAATAACAATCTCGTTCTTTACTTTATTCTTCTTTGCACTTGTTGTCATTAAATATGGAAGAATAGAAAGTGCCATATCCTTGAATGCGATTGTTGCACCATGGAACAGTTCAAGATAATATGCATCATCTTTCTTCACTAATTCTGCGATATTTTTTGTATCAAACTTTTTATCATAAGCACTGTTGATGCAATGCTTTAACTCTTCTTCTGTAAAATCAGTTATGAAAAGCTTCATAACTTCATAGGCTACTTCCTGATAGCTCATCTTAGAAAGTTCTTCTAAAGATTTATCCAACTTTGGAATACAGGAAGGAACAAAAAGTCCTCCTTCTCCAGCCAATCCTTTTAAAATGGCTTCAGAAGCGGTTGCAGTTTCCTGATTATTTCTTGTACTTTTATAAATTAAATCCATTTCTATCCTCCCATATGTGGTTATATTTTCTCGGAATCTTCTTTTACCTGTTTGTACGGCTGACGCACACACATGTATTTTAAAATCAAATAAACGCCCTCATTATAGCACATCAAAATATTTTTGTATACGCAAAATTTGCAGGTTTTTACATCAATTTATTCTTTTTTCGCTTTTCCCAAGCAAATTCTTTACTATTCATTAAGAAACAACTGACACTTCCGAAGAGAGCCTATCCCCTATATCTGTGACTCTATCACTGTGGGTTGAATGTTCGCTTACCCGCTCGCATTCAATCTAAGGCCACAGATATAGGGGATAGGCTCTCTTCGGAAGCTGACAGTGGCTGAATTTAGTTGAATTAAAGTAATAGGTAAAAAAACGACACATCTATATGTAACTTGTATGAAAACTGAATTTCAGAAAAGCGAAATCAAATAGCCATTTTCGACTATTAAGAAATAATTCTGGAGCAAGCAGAAACCAAAAGCCCCTCTCCCCCAAATCCTCCACTGTACTACTTTAATTCAACCTAATCCAGCCAAAGACAGCCAAGGAAGAGCGAAGCTATCCTATATTTGTGGCCTTAGAGCGAGGATTGAATGTGAGCAGGTACGCGAACATTCAACCCACAGTGATAGAGTCACAAATATAGGATAGCTTCGCTCTTCCTTGGCGTCTGTTACTTACTGAATTAAATAGCAGCCTACTCTCTGGCCTGTTTTTCCATCTGCCACACCGCCATTGCTAAAAATGCAATTCCCATAAGAATACACATAATGCTTGCTGCCTTATAAAATAGAAAAGAAAAGGTCTGTGTCGAGCTGTCAATCCCCAGTCTTCCACAGTAAAAATTCATAAGTCCGCTGTCTCCTGTGATATTTCCATAATACCCCATATATGCTGCCAGTGGATTCAGCAGGATTAAAAGCAGACACAGATTTGTTGTTATCGGTGCAAGTGTATCCAGTCCTGATACAGAGATAGACACCGTTCGCATGATTTCTGTCCCTAAAAGTGTTCCAAGAATAAATACTGCCTCAATCACTGTATTTTGCGCAAAGGCCCATATCCCCTTTTTGCAAAAACTAAAAGAAAATACAGACATTGAAGCGCTCCAGAATGTACAGATAAATATCATGATTCCAAGACGGATAATCTTTCTCCATGGCATTCCGCTGTAGATGCAGGACAGCGAAATAACAGGAAGACTTGACACGAAAAGCAACATATAAACAGACAGTAAGACAGAAACTCTTGCGATAACAAACTGTTTTGAAGAACCCGGAATCATTGCGAACTCTTCTAACATATGTTTTTCTCTGTCTGTAGAATAATATCCCCACACGGAAAAAGGCATGAGAATAAATATCATTCCAATCTGAATCGTACTTATAATTAAAAACTGATACAGATAAACGGAAGTATTATACGAGTACCCTTCCTGAAAGGATTCTGCATTGAAAAACATAAACAAAATCGTAATAAAAGCAAGAATCGCGTTATAGAAAATTATTATCATGGGAAGTCGTACATTTCTTCCTTCTTTTAACCACTCTACCTTCAAAAATGGATTTAACATCTTTTTGCTACCTCCGGAAAATTTCTTCTATGTTCGCCTGGTCTCTCATATAATTATGAATTAATGCACCGGACGCCACTAAATCGGTAAGAAGCTCCGCTTCTTCCTTTTCTCCACCGTTGAATCGGAAAATGACATCATCGCCATCCACAGTAACTCGGTCAACTAGCGGATTCTCCTTTAATACTTCCAATGCCCTTTCCATCTGGGCTAAGATATGCATGCGAACAGGGCTTTTACACAGTGCTTCTGCGTACACCTCTTCCACTGGACCAAAGGTCTGATTCTTCCCGGATTCTATCACAACAACATCAGTGATAAATCCCATCATTTCCGGATACATCGGTGTATTGATCATTATGGAAGTTCCCCTATCATGTAAACTCAGAAGAATTCCTATCATCTTTCTTCTTGCCGTGACACTCATGTTATTAAATGGTTCATCCATTAACAGCCATTCTGGTTCCTGCAAAATTGCTTTCCCAAGATATAAAAATGGAAATGTCTCAACAGGCAATTCCCCGATAAATGTCTGTTCATACTGTCTTAAATCCAGAAGATCAAGAACTTCCTCAATACGTTTGCTCCGGTATCGTCCACCTAATTTATAAAGTAATAGAAACAATTCGTAGTACTCTTCTACTTTTAGCAGATTATAAAATCCATACTCTTTTGACATATATCCAAAGTTACAGTAGGCATTTCTGCCCTCTTCATAAATTGACATGCCATCCATATAGATTTGCCCTTCTTCCGGCTTTTCCCCACCGGAGGCTGTCTTAAGAAGCATGGACTTTCCTTCCTTGTCCTCACCAAGTAATGCCAATATTACTCCATCCGGGGCTTTCATACTGAAATCATCCAATACTTTTTTCCCTTTTCTGTAAATAGAAATATTCTGAAAATCCAGCATTCTTATCCTCCCTGTTGTTACTTATATATTTAATCTATTATTTATCATAAATCAGCGAAAGTACTGGCGCCGTCTCATATTCCACAGCATCTTCTAACTGATACGTAATAAGCATTTCCCCAGAATCTGATAGATATGGTTCTAATTGATCTGCATCCATACTCGTACCCACATCAGAAAGGATTCTGTCTTTCTGTTTTGTCTGATAATTGTAAGCGTAAATCTTTCCCCTGAAATTATCCCTGTTTCTTGCAAGCGCCTGTATCTCTTCTTTTCTGTCAAAAATATAGGTCACTTCTGTCTTTTTTTTATCGAGAGCATCTTCCTCTAATGCAGCACTCTCATCCTTTTCTTCAAGACAGGATATATTGATATTTAAAATCTTCTCTCCCGCATTCTGTTCTTTCAGATCAAAATGATTGATCATCATCGTCACATGATTCTTTAAAACATTGTTATCCGAGAAAAGTTTAAAATCATTTTCATTGGTGATACCGACAATAAGCAGTTCTTCCTGTGACTTTTCTGTATTCATATAGGTCTGCTGAAGATATTCCATTAAATTGCCGGTTACCGTATTTTCATTTTCCGTTCCAAAAGTAGAATTCTCCTCGTCAAAACGATTCCAGCACTTTACCATACTTTCAGAAATGGAAACCTGCGCTCCTGCTTTTACATTCTTAAGAATTACATACTGGTTCTCCCGCATCAGTATCACCCTGGAGAAATTATTACCGGAAATATTCTTGATATCTCCTGAAAATCCCGTGTATGTTACAGAAAGATTCGGAGTAAATACCTCTCTTTGTGAAGAGTCATTCGTACTTCCTGATAATTTCAAAAGTCTTGAACTTCCTGGCACACTTTCTTCAAAGGCAATATCAAAGCCATTTTTCGTATTATTAATCGTAAAATCTTCCCCGGAAGTCTTTACATTTTTGCCACTGATTGTCCGGTAATTATAATCCATTGGCACTACCGAAGTAACGGACGGCAAGAAATTTACGCTGGCTTCTTCCCCTTCATCGCTCTGATAAAGAAAATATATCGTTTCCTGTTTTTTTTGCGTATCTTTGACACGAAGCGCGGAAAAGGAACTGTCGTTATTGCCAGTCATTCCTCTTGAACGAACAATCATTCCAACAGTAAAAAAGATGGCCAGTACCGGAACTACAATCCATATATATTCTCTTTTCTTAATTTTTCGCAGATAATAGTAGGCAATCGTTACAATTAACAAAATGTAAAAAATAAAGAAAACACCATAATAAAATGTATTCGGAAGCTGTGACTTCATAAATGCATACAATGCCTTCTTTACATACCAGAGACTTGTATCGCTGCTTGCCGTATCGTTATCTTTCTCAAGAAAATGCGTCAATACATCTGACGCGAGCGAATCCCTCGCCCCCCACTGCAAAAACGCTCCATTGGCAAGGCTGAAGCGAAGTACCGACACACTTCCCTGCCCTACCTGTGCGGTATAAGCGATTGCCGGTTCAAAAGTTCCGTAAGAATTCCATGTGTATTTTGAAGAAAAGCTCAAATTGCTCATAAGGAGCAACAGTTCCTGAGAAGAATCTTCTCCGTCCGACATATGAATACTCGAAACACCAACGCCTTCCTCCGTAATGCCAAACCACTTTCCTATTCCTTCTAACGGATTTTCCTTCTGGCTTCCTCCTGCAATAAGCAGTTTGCCACCTGACTTTTTCACCCATTTTCTCAAAGCACTTTTTTGCATATTAGAAAGCTGACTGGTGTCAAAGGAATCAATAATCATTCCATCTAATCCCTGAAATTTCTGAATATTCTCCGGAAAACTCTCTTGGGAAAAAGAAACAATCTTTATACTTTCCGTATTATCTTCTTTATCAGCTTCAAGCTTATTTAGATAAGACAGTTGTTTTGGCTGATCACTTAGTACTCCAAGAAGGAGCTCTGTTTCTCCATTGCTACTATCATTCTGACTTTTTTTATCTGTAAATGAAACATTTTCTGTTAACTGTGTTACCCCAAAGGAGTCCATGATCTCAAAGCAGATTACAGAAGGGTTTCCCAGTTGGGGAACATTAAGAATAACTGTTTCCTCCTGATTTGCGCTACATTTGACAGCGGACTGGTATGCAATGCCCTTTCCATTCTCCCCTGGAAGGGTAACCTTCATCACACCGGTAAAGCTTTTCTCTGTAGAGCGGATATGCAAAGTAACCGGCATTACCTTATCTTTTGCAACATATCCCGCTACACCAAAAACAACATTGCCAGTACAGTTCTTTGTCTTAAACTTATACTGATATCCATTTGTTCCTTTTAGTGTTGCCTTATCCCACTCTACTACCGTCTTTTGTCCCCGTTGCTGATGCCGGCATCCATAGAACCAGAAAACAACGGAACAGAGAAGTACAAGAAGCAATATTATAATTTTTTTGTAAGTGCGGAATAAATCATTAATCATATTTCATTCCCCGTATCTTTGTTATTTCCCGGTCTTTTGTACAGGAGCCTGCACTACCGGAAGTTCTATCTGAAATCTGGTTCCAGACTCATCACTTGTCGCCCATATTGCTCCCTCATGAAGATTCACAATATTCTTGGCTATCGCAAGTCCAAGTCCGGTTCCTCCTGTTTTTAGAGATCTTGAATTCTCCACTCTGTAAAACTTATCGAAAATCTTATCCAGATCTTTTGCCGGAATAATCTTTCCATAATTAACGATGGCCACAAATGCCATCTTGTCCTTTAAACCAGTGTGTACCTCGACAAGCTTACCATCTGCGCCGTATTTAATCGCATTGGAAATAAGGTTTCCGATTGCTCTTGCAAGCAATTCTCCATTCCCCTCAATATTCAATGCTCCCTCATAAAAATCGGTCCGACATTCTAACTGGTGGTCCATAAAACCTGGATAGAATTCATCCACTAACTGCGGAACAAAAAGATTAAGATCTAAAATCTCTTTCTTTATCTTCACTTTATTCTTATCGTATCTTGTGTAATCAAATAAATCCTTTACAAGCGTCTCTAACTGCTTTGCCTTAGAAGACACGATACCAAGATACTTCTGTTTTTGTTCTTCCGTAAGGAAATCTCCCTGTGTAAGAAGATCAAGATAACCAAGGATAGAGGTAAGCGGTGTTCGCAGATCATGAGCCACATTTGTAATCAGCTCATCCTTCGTCTTTTCGACTGTTTTTTGCGCTTCCATCGTCTCATACAGATTCTGGCGCATCTCATTAATTGAAACAGCAATCTCCGAAAATTCGTCCTCTCCCTGTACCGGAATCTCTTCCATAAGGTCTCCTGACTTCATTCGCTCCACACCACTGATAATTTCTCTTACATAAGAAACAAACTTGTTGGAAATCAGTATAAAATAAATAACCAGAAGTAACATGGTAAATATGGCGATCACCCACACATCAAGCGCAACAGACTGAGACATCGTAAATATGCCAAGCGTCATCTTTCCCTGACCGGATGCTCCCCACACCTTTTTATATTCTCCGGCTATAATCTCTGTCTCATATAAATAGATTCCCATAAATATGAGTCCCTCCGTCACAATGGTAGCAATCAGGCTTAAAAACATGTACATGACCATCTTGAAACGGAAGCTTTTGAATCGCTTAACCTTCAATTTTGTAGCCTACCCCCCATACTGTCTTTAAAATCTTCGGACTTCTGGAATTGTCTTCAATCTTCTCACGAAGTCTCCTTATATGAACCATAACGGTATTATTCACTTCATATACCTTCTCGTTCCATACCTTTTCAAAGATTTCATCGGTGCTGAATACTCGGTCTCTGTTCGATGCCAGCAAATATAAAATGTCAAACTCAATCGGAGTAAGCGCAACTTCCTTTCCATTCTTCTTTACGACATGTGCTGCCTTATTGATCACAAGATCCTGAATCTCAATCTCATCTTTACTGGCACTGGCCTGTTCCTCCCCCAACTGAATCGTTGTGTAACGCTTCATCTGAGACTTCACCCTTGCAAGAAGCTCTAACGGATGAAATGGCTTTGTAAGATAATCATCTGCTCCCGTACCAAATCCAACAATCTTATCCATATCTTCTGCCTTCGCAGATAAAATAAGAATCGGGATATTGCTTGTCTTTCTTATCTCACGGCAAACTTCTAAGCCATCAATTCCCGGCATCATAATATCAAGAATGAGCATACGGACTTCCGGATGTTCCTTCAATGTCTGCAAACACTGCTCCCCATCCGAAGCCTTCAATACCTGATATCCATCATTCACCAGATAAATCTCCACGAGATCTGCAATCTCTTTATCATCATCTACCACAAGAATACTAGCATTCTTTTCCATATCTTTACCCTTCCTTCACGTCTTTTTTTGTTTTATATTCTATCATAAAATGAATCTAAAAGTCCTTACAAACTTCTTACCTTGACATTTTTCACCTTATTTGCTAGAATGATGAACGATGCTTTCTGCATCTTATATTTATTTTATTTGTTTATAAGAGTCGGATAAATGATCGCTTCCCTTGGTTACCGAAAGGTCTGGGAAGAGGAAAGTCCGGGCTTCACAGGGCAGGGTGCCGGATAACGTCCGGTGGAGGTGACTCCAAAGATAGTGCAACAGAGATATACCGCTGGCATATGCCAGTAAGGGTGGAAAGGCGGGGTAAGAGCCCACCGATTCTCTGGTAACAGAGAATGCCATGTAAACCTCACCCGAAGCAAGACCGAATGTAAAACGATAATCTGGCCCGGATTGTTTTCAGGTGGGTCGCTAGAGGCTGCTGGCAACAGCAGAATTAGACAGATGATCATTCATGACATAACCCGGCTTATCGTCCGGCTCTTTTTTTGATTGAATTCAACGGGACGAACCCCGAAAGATACCTGCTCTTTTTTGTGACTTTTGTTGCTGCGAGATGTAGACTTCTGGGAAAAGCCCGGTAGTAAAGTATTGATTTTGACTCAGTTGTACAAAACACAAAGGTGTCAAAATCAACACTTTACTACCGGGCTTTTCTAATAGTTTGTTACAGACTCGCAGCTCCCAGGGCGCAAAGAGAGAGCAGGTATCTTTCGGGGTTCTGGCTTTGAATGGCTTTTGTACATAAAAAAGAGCCGATGGGGAGAGAAATGAAGTAGATGGTTTTAAACCTTTTTTACATTGCCAATACCTCCAGCTTCTCTCCCCTTCTTCTCCCAGGAAACCAAAATAATCAAACAAAAAATCAAATCCACTTGCCCTCCATCAGCCAAGAAACAGCTCCCAAAGAGAGAAGATACCCTATATTTGTGACCTTAGAGCGAGGATTGAATGTGAGCATGGAAGCGAACATTCAACCCACAGTGAT
>CAVCBH010000177.1:0-13256 GCA_963600375.1 bacterium
CTTTTACCTCTTGACAAAAGTCACTTCATAACAGAGCGAGGATTGAATGTGAGCCATTAAGCGAACATTCAACCCGCAGTGATAGAGTCACAAATATAGGGTAGCTTCTCGCTTTGGGTGTGTCTCCTTTGCTGCGCAAATCAGAATTTCATTGTCTATGTTCTTCTCCCCACATACACAATGCCGTCAGCATAGGAATCAAAGACTTCCCCTTTTCCGTAAGACTATATTCTACCTTTGGCGGAACCTGTGGATACTCCTTGCGATGAACTAATCCATCAGCTTCAAGTCCTTTTAAGGATTCCGTCAATGTCTTAAATGTTACTTTTCCCAAATACCGCTTTAGTTTGTTGTAGCGGACAACTTCATATTTTGAAAGACAATACAGGATTGGCATTTTATATTTGCCGCTGATTAAAGACAGTGTGTAAGCAAATCCGGTTCCTTCTAACGTAAAATTATCGTCTGTCTGAATTACATTTTCCATTGTATTTAAGCCTCCATTTATAATTTATACTCTACTTTAAGATAGTATCTATCTTAAATGTGCGTACTTGTTGTTTGTTTATGTACATTATATAATCCCTATAAAAATAAGTCAACGCAGATAAGGAGGTAAAAATGAGGAACAAATTAAACGAAGTAAAAGAATTTCAGGGAATGTGCTGTGATAGCAATGGATGTCATTTTACACCAAATGAAGAGGAGAAAACAAAGATTAAAATCAAAATGTTTTCAGACTATATGTGTGCCTGGTGTTATCTGGCGGATTCGATGCTTGAAACACTCAAAGAAAAATATGATTTCGAGGTAGAACATATCGGATTTGAACTTCATGAGGGAACACCGGAAAATGGGGAAGATATGAATCTCCATCATCCAGGAACCCCGCAGACAATTGATTACATCAATCAAATTTCCTCTTTTTGATAAAAAATCGCTGTTATGTAGTTTTTGTTACAGAAGTAAAAACTGCAAAATGTTAGATTACGATTACAGAATCTAATAAACAGTTAGGGAGAAAAAGAGGAGGAAAACATGATTAGAAATACCTACGGCGATTTATTAAAGCCAGCACGTATTGGAACAATGGAGTTAAAGAATCGTATCTGTATGGCTCCGATGGATTTCAAATATTTTGATGGAAATACAGAAAATTCAAGTATGACGCATCGGCAGGTTAAAGTGTTTGAAGAAAGAGCAAAAGGGGGATGTGGATTGATTTTTACCTGTGCAACACAAGCAGAACAGGAAATTATGCCATATCCAAGAGATATGCAATTTCCAATTATAGATAGAAATGAACGGATTAAAGAGTTTGCAGAAGCAGCAGATGCTGTTCATACATATGGAACAAAAATTGCATGTGAACTGACAATGGGAAGCGGCAGATATGCAGATACATTATTAGATGGAGTTCCACCAATTGCTCCGTCTGATTGTGAAACACAGTATGATAAAAATATTCGTGCCAGAGCAATGACAGTAGAAGAAATCAAACATATGATTAAAACATATGCAAAAGCAGCGGGACGTTTAAAACAGGCAGGATTTGATGCACTTTTAGTAATGGGCGGCGGTGGATATCTGATTAACCAGTTTTTATCTCCGGCATGGAATCAGAGAACAGATAATTATGGTGGAAGTTTGGAAAAAAGAATGAACTTTCTGATTGAAACCTTACAGGAAGTAAAAAAAGAGGTTGGAGAATCTTATCCGATTATTGTAAGCCTTAATATGGATGATTTACTGCCGGAGGGAGTATCTGTAGAAAGAGGATTGGTCGTTGAGGAAACAATTGCGACAGCTCAGAAATTAGAACAGTTAAATCTGGCAGATGCCTTTCATTTGAGAATAGGAAATTATTATAATCAGGAATACATTATTCCAAGTGCCTATGTTACGAATGATTTATATATGGAAAATTTTAAAAAGTTTAAACAGAGCGTAACAAAACCAGTTATTTTTGAAAATAAATTATCTACTCCAGAAGAAATGCAAAAATTATTAGAAGATGGAGTTCTCGACTTTGCAAGTGTAGGAAGAAAATGGATTGCAGACCCACAGTGGGTAAATAAAGCATTGCATGAAAAGATAGCAAAGCCTTGCTTACGATGTAATTATTGCCTGCATACTTTATGGGAGGGAAAGGCGGCACAGTGTGCTATTAATCCTGAACTGGGACACGAATATGAAGGAGAGATTACAGTAGCAGCCAGAAAGAAAAAAGTAGTAGTTGTTGGAGCTGGACCGGGAGGTATTATATCAGCATTGACGGCACAAAAAAGAGGCCATGAAGTTGTTCTTTTAGAAAAAGGTGATAAGATTGGTGGAAAAATTGAGATTGTTGCCGCACCATCTTATAAAAAACAATATCTAGATTATTTGAAATATTTAAAAGCTGAAATAGAACATTCAGATGTTAAGGTTTGTCTACAGACAGAAGCAACGCCAGAAGTGATTGACAGTTATTCACCGGATGCAGTTATTGTGGCGGCCGGAGCACAGCCAATTATTCCACCAATGAAAGGAATAGAGAAGGCGGCAATAGCAGATGATGTATTGTCTGGCAGAAAGTATGTAGACGGAAAAGTTGTGATTGTTGGTGGAGGACTTGTAGGATGTGAGACTGCACATGTACTTTCAGAACAAGGGTGTAGTGTAGATATTGTTGAGATGCAGGATGATATTTTAAAAGATGCTTCTTATGTAACAAGACACTCACAATTAGATGTTCTGGCAGCAACCGGGACGCATGTTCATACCAGTACAAAATTAGTTGCGGTAAATGATAATGGAATTGAAGTAGAGCATAACGGACAAAAGTCAGAGATAAAAGCCGATTATACAATTCTTGCATTAGGATATAAAACAAAATCAAAATTATATGAAGAATTGCAGGATATTGTAGAAGAAGTATATCAGATAGGAGATTTCAGACAAACCAGAAAAATTGCAAGTGCAGTACATGAAGGCTACTGGATTGCAAGAAATCTCTAAATCATACAACAAAGAATATAAAACTACAGTGTATCGTTCAATGTTTCCTGAGAACAGTAAAGTTCTAATTTGTGCTTGTCAATAATTTCAATCCATTTGCGGTGAGAAACAATAATTCCCTCATCACGCAGACGGGATAGGCATTTTGCAACGTTTACCCGGTTGAGAGTTAGAATATCTGCGATATTTTCCTGCGATAATTCTACTCTCAGGGAAGAATTGCCAGGAGAATTTTGTGTAAATAAATATAAGAGATTGCATAGCTTGAGAAAAGAATTGTTATATTCCTGATGTGCTGTTTCATAAATGAGCAGGTTAATTAGTTTGGCATAACTTTCAAAAGCTAGAGAACTTAACTGAGAATTTTGTTGAAACATGGAGTAAAGATCTTCTCTGCTAAATTCAAGAACCTGCATATCAGAAATAGCTTTGGTGGTAATGGATTGTTCAATTTTAAAAGTGGTGTAATGAAAGCCGGGGGTGATACAGCCTTTGCTGTGAAAGTAAAGAATCTTCTGATGGCCTTCTTCATGCTGGACTGAGGTCATACAGATTCCAGACTCAATGTAATAGGCATGATGAATTAAATCTCCGGGTTTCCATAGATATTCGCCTTTGGGTATCACACATTTTCTATGTGGCTGTGTAAGGAAATAGTCATAAAGTTCAACGTAGTCATCGGTAAAATAATAGCGGGGAATCAGCATAGAACAATACTCCTTTTACGTAAAATCATTGAAATGATTATAGCATAATCCAGAGATTCATGAACGAAAAATCAAAGAAAATTGGGAGGAAAAGAATGAATTTTGATAATCTGGCAACAGAAGTTATAAAGTACATTGGTGGCAAGGAAAATATAGCCGGGCTGACACATTGTGCGACAAGACTGCGATTTACATTAAACAATCAGGAACTGGCTGATGAGGAAGCAATTAAAGAAATAAAAGGTGTTCTTGGAGTTGCAAAAAACGGAGGACAATTCCAGATTATTATTGGAAATCAAGTTCCAAAAGCGTATGAAGCGATTACTGCGAAAGTTGGGACAGGAAAGAAAAATGCAAACAAAGAAGTAAAATCTGATGTGAAGTTTTCAGAAAAGATATTTGATTTCATTGCATCTATATTTACCCCGATTCTTCCTGCAATCATAGGTGCAGGTCTTGTGAAATCTGTATTGGCTCTTGCGGTATTACTGGGAATGAATGACCAGAGTAATACATATTATTTCATCAATATTATTGGGGATGCTCCACTGTATTTCCTGCCAATGATGTTAGCAGTAACGGCATCGAAAAAACTAGAATGCAATTCCTATATGGCAGTGGCAATTACAGGTGCGTTGCTACATCCAAATTATACAGCATTGATTGAAGATGCATTTTCTATTCATTTTAGCTCGATGTTTGGGATACCAGTAACTCTGGCGACGTATAGTTCCAGTGTTATTCCAGTAATCTTGATGGTATTTTTACTGAAATATGTGGATAAATTTTTGGATAAGTTTATCCCACAGATGATAAAGTTCTTTTTCAAGCCGCTGTTAACATTATTGATTGTTGGAACGCTTACTTTTATTGTACTTGGACCAATCGGATTTGTTGTTGGTGTTGGAATCAGTACAGGATTAAACTTTTTAAGTGCCCATGTTGGCTGGCTTGTTCCAACGATTGTAGGAGCAATTTTCCCATTAATGGTTACTGCGGGAATGCATTATGGAATCGTACCATTTATGTTACAGTCCATCAGCGCACAGGGATTTGAACAAATTTGCGGGCCTGGAAATCTGCCAAGTAATATTGCACAGGGAGCGGCATCACTGGCAGTCGCAATGAGAACGAAAAAATCAGATTTAAAACAGATGGCATTTACATCAGGAGCGACCGCACTTTTAGGTGTAACGGAACCAGCCTTATTCAGTGTAACATTAAAATATAAAAAAGTATTAAGCTGCGTTATGATTGGTGGTGGTTTTGGTGGATTATATGCCGGAATTACCGGAGTAAAATGTTTTAGCTTCTGTTCACCGGGACTTCTTTCTATGGTGGCTTTTGTCGGAAAAGACGGATGGGCGAATCTGATAAATGCCTGTATTTCTATGGCAATCAGTTTTGCAGTTACGTTCCTTTTAGTGTGGTTCTGGGGATATAAGGACGAGAATAAAGAAGGCAAAAAAGAAGCGAAATTATCAGTGAAAGAGGAAATTTTCAATGAAAAATCAGAGGAACTGCAGCAAGACGAGAACGTTGAAAAATCAGAGAAACTGTCACACGAGAAGAATGTTGAAAGAACAGAAAAAACTGTACAGGAAGAGATTATTGTAAATCCAGTAGATGGGGAGATAGTAAGTTTAAAAGAAGTTCCAGATGCCACATTTGCAGAAGAAATGCTTGGTAAAGGATTTGCCGTAATTCCAGAGGATAATAAGTTCTATGCGCCGGTCAGCGGAACCGTTGGTGCAGTCTTTCCTACAGGACATGCTATTGGAATTACAAGTGAAACAGGGGCAGAAATATTAATACATATCGGTCTTGATACAGTCAAAATAGATGGAGAAGGATTCAAAGTTGCCGTAACAAGCGGACAGAAAGTAAAACAGGGAGATCTGCTGGTAGAGTGCGACCTTGCCCTCATTAAAGAGAAGGGATATAACACGATTACACCGGTATTAGTTACAAATCCAGATGACTATAAAGAAAGAAATACAGTAAAAACAGGAAAGGCAAATGCAGGAGAAGCCATTTTGCAGGTGAAAAAATAGGAGGTAAGGGCGATGAGTTACAAATTAAATATTCCAGAAAACTTTTTATGGGGTGGAGCGCTAGCAGCCAATCAGTGCGAAGGAGCGGTTCGCGAAGATGGAAAGGGTTGGTCTACGGCAGATGCACTTACAACGGGAGTATTTGGAGAGCCGCAGATTCCACCAACAGGATTTTATTTAAAGGAAGAAGCAATTGACTTTTATCACAGATACAAAGAAGATATCGCATTATTTGCCGAACTGGGATTAAAAGTATTACGGGTTTCCATCGCGTGGAGCAGAATCTTCCCAAATGGCGATGAAAAAGAGCCAAATGAAAAAGGCTTACAGTTTTATGATAATCTGTTCGCAGAATTAAAAAAATATAATATTGAGCCATTAGTTACGCTTTCTCATTACGAAATGCCATTATATCTTGCTACAGAATATGGCGGATGGGCGAATCGAAAGGTAGTTGGCTTTTTTGAAAACTATGCAAAAGTTGTTTTTGAAAGATATAAAGATGTTGTGAAATATTGGCTGACCTTTAATGAAATTAATATGATGCTCCATGCACCTTTTAACGGGGGAGGAGTGAAAGGTGACCCGGAAAAAATGGATAAATCAGTGCTATACCAGGCGGTTCATCATCAGTTAGTTGCCAGTGCGTCAGCAACAAAAATCGGACATGAAATCAATCCAGAGTTTAAAATCGGATGTATGATTGCAGGAAGCCCAATGTATCCGCTAAGTCCAGACCCAAAAGATATGACGGAAGCCATGAGAAAAGACAGAGAATCATTATTTTTTGCCGATGTCCATGTAAGAGGAAAATATCCTGGATATATGTTAAGATATTTCAGAGAAAATGATATCCATGTTCATTTTGAAAAAGACGATGAGGAGATCTTAAAAAATACCGTAGATTTTATCTCCATCAGCTACTATATGAGTTACTGTGCAACAGCAGACGAAGAAAAAAATCTCCAGAGCCGCGGAAACATTTTGTCCGCAGTAAAAAATCCATATTTAGAAGAATCTGAATGGGGATGGCAGATTGACCCGGAAGGCTTACGTTACATCTTAAATCAGTTATACGACAGATACGAACTCCCAATCTTCATCGTAGAAAATGGACTTGGAGCAAAAGATGAACTGGTAAAAGACGAAAAAGGAAATCTTACAGTAAAAGATAGTTATCGAATCTCTTATATGAAAAAGCACTTAAAACAGATGGCAGAAGCAATCGCAGACGGAGTAGAAGTACTGGGGTATACCGCATGGGGAATCATTGATATCGTAAGCAATACATCAAATCAGATGTCAAAAAGATACGGCGTTATTTACGTTGACAGAAATGATGATGGAAGCGGTAGTATGAAACGTTACAAAAAAGAAAGCTTTAACTGGTATCAGGAAGTAATACGCACGAATGGAGGGAGCCTTTTCTAAATCTGATTTGCCGCAGGCAAAGGGGACGCACCCAAAGAGAGAAGATATCCTATATCTGTGACTCTATCACTGTGGGTTGAATGTTCGCTAAAAGGCTCACATTCAATCCTCGCTCTAAGGCCACAAATATAGGATATCTTCTCTCTTTGGGTGCTGTCTTTGGCTGCAGAAGGCAAATCAGAATTTTTATTTCTTTTGTTCCCATTCCTAAATCTTTTCAATTGATTTGTGGGATTGTTTGTTTCTTCAAGCCTAAGGGTAGAAAATAACAGGATTTCTAATTCTTCAATTTTCTTCCTTGAATCTCTATAACAATAAATTTTGATTTTGCGTTTGACTATCGCAGTCAGGAAATAAAAAATCCCTATTATTCAATCTATGACTTTAGTTGCTATAATGTGCGAGAGTTAGACGGCCGCCTTGAAAATTTTTTTGCCGGATTGCTAAGAAAAAAAGTAAAAAGAAGGGGTTATTCTAAGCTTGAATTTTGTGACTTTGCGCTGTGGAATTCTGACTGTAACCTTGCGAGCTCGTTATCGAGCAAGGTTGTTTTATCAGGCAGGATGGAACGTTTAGCGCAACGGAACAAAATCAAGCTTAGAATAACCCCTTCTTTTTTAGTTATCTGTGGTAATCCTGCTACAAAGTCTTTTGTGGCGGCGTCTCCTTTGCCTGCGGCAACTCAGAATTTCCTCCCCGTCGATTTGCGCACAATCAACTGAGGTTCATATTCCAGCCGCATAATATAAGAGCGAGAGGAATCCTCTTTCTTCTGCGTATTTTTCCGATGTATCATATCCACCGCCTCCTGTCCTTTTTTCACCGAAGCATGGTCAATCGTAGTCAGCGAAATCTGTGGCATCGCAGACAAAGAGATGTTATCAAACCCGCAGACCGAAAAATCACCGGGAATACGGTAACCGTGGTCAGAAATCGTCGCCATAATTCCAAAAGCTGCCATATCATTATTGCCGATAAAAGCCGTTGAGGCAGTGTGTTCTTCCAAAGCCCGTGTAGCAAGGTCATACCCATTCTGGTATTCCGCATTTTCCAACGGGTAGCGGTCAAAGGAAGGTTGGCTCTGATAAAGAACAGTAAGATGTTCTAAAGGAATACCATGTTCCCGGAAACTGGATTTAATGCCGTCAAGCCGGTGAATTCGTCCGATTTCTTTTCCTCGGATCGGCGTAGAAATGTAAGTAATATCCGTGTGTCCGAGCGAAAGTAGATAATTTGTCATAATATGTCCCTGCTTGCGGCTGTCAAGTTCTACGGAGTCAAACTGGCAGGAAAGAGGCTTATCCCCCACAGAAATGACCGGAAAACGCTTTGCAAGAGTATTGATTTTCTGGATTTTTGACAGTGGATAGAGGCAGATAATGCCGGCAAGCTGCACACGGGCAAATAGATCAAGATAAAGTTCTTCTGTAGCGGCATCCCTTCCTGTTGAAATGGTCATGACGGTGTAGTTGTATTTTTTCGCATGGTCGGTGATGGACTGCATCATCATGGAGTAGTAGCCGTTTGTGACCATTGGGCATAGTACGACAATTGTATTTGCAAGAGATTTTTCCTGTACCAGTTCTTTTGGTACAGGTTTTTTATATCCGAGCTCTTTTGCCTTTGCCTTTACTTTTAATATGGTCTCTTCGGTAAAGGATACATTTGCATTATTGCTGAGAATCATAGAGACAGTGGATTGGGAAATCCCAAGTTCTTCAGCGATGTCTCTTGTCGTGACTCGATTCCTTTTTCCCATAAAAAATACTCCTTTTTTGATTTATTTTAATTAATAACAGCGTATTAATCTTAGTACATTTTTGATTAATAATATTATAGTATTGATTAATTCGTTTTACAAGGCATTTCCACACTTTTCCTATTTCCCTTTTATAATGATAAAAAAATGAGTAAAAAACAGAGAATTAATCAAAGTAAATGATTAATAAAAAAATCGTGGATACGAAGAAAATAAGCGGTTTCTGGCGTTTGACTTTATCATAAAAATGTGGTTAGATATAGCTATCGGATAAAGAAACAAAAACAATCAAAACAAAGAGTTTATTTAAGATTTTTTACAGGAGGATTTAAAATGAGTGTTATTACTTTTGTTTGTGCAGGTCAGATGAATTCCGCAATTACTTTCCCGGCTTTTGAAAATGGTCATGAGGTAAGATTAGTTGGTTCTCCACTTGACAGAGATATTATCGATGGATTAAAGAAAGATAATTTTCACATCACATTAAAGAGAACACTTCATGACGGTATCAAATACTATCAGATTGAAGAACTTGAGGAAGCATTAAAGGGAGCAGATTTAGTTCTTGGCGGTGTGAGCAGCTTTGGTCTTGACTGGTTCTGTGATGAGATTCTTCCAGTATTACCAGAAGATGTTCCCGTTCTTACAGTAACAAAAGGAATGGTTGATTTAGAAGATGGAACTTTAGTTCCGTACCCACATATTTTTGCACAGAGACAGCCAGAGGGCAAACATCTTAACTTAAATGCAATCGGTGGTCCATGTACAAGTTATGAGTTGGCAGACCATGATGACAGCCACGTTGCTTTCTGTGGAAAAGATGTAGAGACATTAAAATATATCAAATCCCTTTTAGAGACAGATTATTATCATATTTCCCTTTCTACAGATGTTGTTGGTGTTGAGTGTGCCGTTGCTATGAAGAATGCCTATGCATTAGGTGTAAGTCTTGCTGTAGGTCTTGCAGAAAAGAGAGATGGAAAAATCGGAAGCCAGCATTACAATTCTCAGGCAGCTTTATTTGGACAGAGTGTAAAAGAAATGACAAAACTGCTTGAGTTAATTGGTGGAAAGCCAGAAAATATCATCCACGGAGCAGGTGATTTATATGTAACAATCTTCGGTGGAAGAACTCGTAAAATTGGTACTTTATTAGGCCGCGGACTTTCTTTTGAAGAAGCAATGGCAGAATTACAGGGCGTAACATTAGAGTCTATCGTTATTTCCACAAGAACAGCAAGAGCCGTAAGAAAGCTTGCAGAAAGAGGAGTTGTTTCTTTAGAAGACTTCCCATTACTGATGCATGTAGATGCAATTATCAATCAGGGAGCAGAAGTAAATATCCCATGGAAAGACTTTACATGGAATGACTTTTCTTTAGCACAATAGTGGCGGCATTGGAACGAGAAGGAGAATACTTATGAGCAAATATGCGATTGGAATTGATTATGGTACTTTATCGGTGCGTGCACTTCTTGTAAATATTGAGACAGGTGAAGAAGTAGCAGCAAGTATTTACGAGTATCCACATGGGGTTATGGAAGAACATATTCCAACAGGAAAAAAACTTTCCGTAGGATGGGCACTGCAGGATCCACAGGATTATTTGGAAGGCTTACTTGTTACCGTAAGAGATGTTGTTTCAAGAAATAAAATTCTTCCGGGAGAAGTTGTCGGAATTGGATTAGATTTCACTTCTTCTACAGTAATTCCGGTAAAAGCAGATAAAACTCCTGTATGCCATCTTCCAGAATTTAAGGATGAGCCACATGCCTACGTAAAGTTATGGAAACATCATGGTGCGGAAGAAGAAGCAAAGCTTATGAACGATGTTGCCGTAGCGCGAAATGAGGAATGGCTGCCTACCTATGGTGGAAAAATTTCCAGTGAGTGGATGTATCCAAAGATTTATGAGACACTCCGTCATGCACCGGAAGTTTATGAGGCAGCAGACCGTTTTATGGAAGCAGGCGACTGGATTATCTGGCAAATGACCGGCGTAGAAACAAGAAGTGCCTGCTGTGCGGGATACAAGGCATATTATCATCATGAAAATGGGTATCCATCCAAAGAATTTTTCAAAGCAGTAGACCCAAGAATGGAAAATATCGTTGCTGAAAAGTTAGATGCCCCGATTAAAGGAGTAGGGGAAAAAGCGGGACATTTAACAGCTTCGATGGCAAGAGAGATGGGACTTATGGAAGGAATCCCAGTAGCAACCTGTATTATTGATGCCCATGCTTCTTTGCCGGGATGTGGAATCGGTGAGCCAGGCAAAATGATGATTATCGTAGGAACTTCTTCCGTACATATGATGCTCGGTGACAAAGAAGTAGCAATTAAAGGTTCGTCAGGAACAGTAAAAGACGGAATTATGCCGGGATATTTTGGATACGAGGCAGGACAGTCCTGTGTAGGTGATCATTTTGCATGGTTTGTTGAAAACTGTGTACCGGAAAGCTATGAACAGGAAGCCCGTGTTCGTGGTATTTCTATTCATCAGCTTCTTTCTGAAAAATTATCCACATACAAAGCAGGGGCAAGTGGATTATTAGCATTAGATTGGTTTAATGGTGTGCGTACGCCGTTAATGGACTTTAACTTAAATGGTCTTGTTATGGGAATGAACCTTTTAACAAAACCAGAAGAAATCTATCTTTCTCTTATTGAAGCAACGGCATACGGCACTCGTATGATTATTGAAGGATTTGAGGAAGCCGGTTTAGAAGTAAAAGATATTACATTAAGCGGTGGTATTCCGATTAAAAATGAAATGCTCGTACAGGTATATTCTGATGTATGTAACCGAAAGATTAAAGTCGTTGATTCCATACAGTCAAGTGCCCTTGGTGCAGCCATTTTAGGAGCGGCAGCAGCACCAGAACGCATCACAGGCTTTAAAAATGCCAATGAAGCCGCAAAGAAACTTGGAAAAGTAAAAGATAAAGTCTGGGAGCCAAATCAGGATAACGTTGCAATCTATAATGAGCTCTATGAAGAATATAAAACCTTGCATGGTTACTTCGGAACTGGTATAAATGATGTAATGAAACATTTAAATACTATCAGAGAACGAAGGAAATAACATATAGTTATTCCATTCATACATATATTAGGAAGCAGTGCAGCGGTCTGTTGATAAATTAAAATAAACAGACTGGTGCACTTTTCGGGCGTGTTTCAAAATATGTTTGAAACACATTTCAGAAAGAGGTATGTTTGCGCGTGTTTGAAAAATCATTGTTCCAATTTGCGTTATATTCTGCCTTTATTCAGTTGATGTAGTGTGGCATCCGTCCAGTAATAATAGTTTATGGATAATCATTTTACAGTTCACGACAAAAGATGCGCGAATTAAATTGAAAAAACTAGATCTAACAATACTTTAGAAACTAGATGGATGGAACAGTAGTATGCCATGCTGCTTTTATTTTGGTAAAATTTCACACAAATTGTAACGTGCATCTTACAGAAAGCATTTTTCAAACAGGCTCTGGTGCTCCATCCATCTGGTTTGTCAGAAGGTATTTTCAAATATTTTTCAGGCATTTGACGAAATAGCGGAAATCTTGAAAATATATAAAGTAAAAAGCGAGGTAACAAATGAATTCTTTAAAAAAGATAAAAAAGTGGCTTAACACATTTAGACCTTTCAATGAACAAGAACAAGTGGACTGTCAGCGCATAAGACAATTTTTAGAGGAAGAACCGAATCTTTTACTCCGTGATAATGTAAAAATGCATTTCACAGCATCCGCATGGGTATTAAATCCATCTAAAGATAAGGTTCTGATGCTATACCATAATATCTACCAGTCCTGGTCCTGGAGCGGAGGTCATGCAGATGGAGAAGGTGATCTTTTATCTGTTGCAATAAAAGAAGTAAAAGAGGAGAGTGGTCTTACTTCCTTAAAACCACTGTCCGACACACCGTTATCCATCGAAATTCTGGGAGTCCAGCCACACTATAAAAGACAGAAATATGTCAGTGCGCATTTACATCTGAACTACACATTTCTTCTCTTTAACACAAAAGAAGAAAAATTAAAAATCTGCCCGGAAGAAAACAGCAAAGTAGGCTGGCTTTCTCCAACGAAAGCAGTAGAATCCTCAACAGAAAGCTGGATGAAACCGATTTATGAGAAACTTAACCAGAAGATGAAAGAATATTTGCAAGATGATAAACAGACGACCTGAAGGAAGCAACTACTCCCTGGCTGTAGT
This sequence comes from bacterium, assembly GCA_963600375.1. Lineage (GTDB taxonomy): Bacteria > Bacillota > Clostridia > Lachnospirales > Lachnospiraceae > Anaerobutyricum. The sequence goes on from CAVCBH010000177.1 coordinate 13,176, forward strand.
TGCTTCCTTCGGGTCTGTTTATTCCTGGAGCGTGTCTGAAAAATCATTCCTGCAATCTGCACACCTCAATTTACGGTATAT
>CAVCBH010000178.1:0-5420 GCA_963600375.1 bacterium
AAATCCACGATATTACAAATGTGAGGTCACTTCATATTATCTAAGGCGCATTTTTGCATATTGCAGGGAGGCCGGAGGCTGTTTGTTTCAGTCCGACAAGACAATTGAAAATGTATAGTAGATATGCTCTGGCTGAATTAACGCAACAAAATAAAGAATCTGGGAGGATTTGCGGATGAAAGCTGAAATCTACAACTCTCATACCCAAATCATCTCCACATTATAATTAGCTCCCTCCAGCCAAAGACAGCTCCCTTGCCTGCGGCAAACCTAATTATTTATAATAAGTCAACATATCATCTCTGCTTCGCATAATATGCTCCTTCATGGATTTTTCTGCCGCATCTCCGTCATGTGCTTTGATTGCTTCCAGGATTTCTCCATGTTCTTTTACAGAAACCTTTGCATATTCTTCTTCTGAAACCATCACTCCCATAGAAAGTCCATTCCATAATTCAGAAATCATATTTTTCATTTTTCCATTTCCGGCTGCTGTCCAGATTTCATTATGGAATTCTCTGTTGATATCTGTATAACGTGAAAAATCTTTACTTTCTAACACCTGACAGGAATCCTGATAGATTGCTTCTAATTCTGAAATATCTGTTCCCGATGTGGCACAAAGTCGTGCTGCTGCTCCTTCTAAAATTGCACGAAGCTGATAGTGTTCTTTGATATAAGTTTCTGTTACCCCAAGAACAACTGCCGCTTTATTTTTACGAAGCTGAATCAATCCATCACGGGCAAGTATCTGAAATGCCTCTCTTACCGGCATCGCAGATACATTAAGCTGTGATGCCACACTTTCAAGAGAAAGCACTTCCCCCTCTTTCATCTGCCTTGATAAAATTGCTTTTCTAAGTTCTGCCGCCACTCGCTCCTTCGCTGATGGCATCTTAATTGGCCTTAATCCCATCATTTATTCTTCCCCCTCTCTACATTTACAATATCTGCAAGCACCTTCATCCACACATCTACTTTTTTGAATATTTTCTTTCTCCCAGAAATACTATCAAGATTCACACCATTTTCTTCTAAAATAATCTGCCTAATCTCTTCTCTACATTTGCTTTCCTGCTCATTTACTCCACAGGAAACGGCAAAACGAATATAGCAATCTGAAGCGGTGTAAAGCAACTTGGAGAGATATGCGTTCTCCGTACAGTCTAACAATATCTCATCGAAACGTTTCGATGTGGATAAAGGAGAAGAAAGAAGTATTAATATTTCTTTTCCCTTATCCTCATTTTTTAAATTTTCTACCGCTTTCTTTAAAATATCTCCGATCATTTCATAAATAATCTGAATCTGTTCTTCCGATAATTCTACCGCATAAATTCTTCTCGTTGCCAGACGGACAATCAATCCCTGATCCTCTAACACCTGAAATGCTTCCCTGATTGGGATTCTCGAAGCTCCAAAAACTTCTGCCAGTTCTTCCTGCTTTAACTGCGTCCCTCCCGCAATCCGCCCGGAAAGAATTTCATCGGCAATCTGCTGTGCCATGTAGTCACTGAGGCGTTTTTCTGATAATGCCTTCATTAATATATTCCTCCTCCGAAAATTTACTCATCTGACAATATCTTTGCCTTAAAATGTCAAGCCATCTATCTTAGGACAAATATATCAGGATAATACTTCTATTAATAATGTATCCAAAATCACAAGAAAAGTAAAGAGGATTTTAGAAAAAATAATATATCAACTCTAAATTGAGTAGGAGACAGTGACTAACCTCCGTCCTCTCATATATACTTCCACACTTACTCCGGAAAGTGATTTTTCACAGGTTGGCCTTGACTTTCTTTCTTGACTTTCCATGGACACAGACATAGGATCCTTTTCCGTTCTTTCCACTACCGGACGGATTCTGGACTTTCTCCGGTTAGAAACGTACGCCACCGGGCGCATAACAAAAAAATGCCGACAAAATTCTCTTAAAGATTTTGTCGACATTTTAATCCTTTTTAGATGCAGCCTTATTTTATTGTAATTACTACTCTCTGATAATAAGATAGCTGGTGTTTTCCATTATCTGTTACCCATCTTGCTCCAGAATCATAAGATGCCTTCGTTGTTTCTTTTCCAACATTCGCCCAGTCGCTCATTTTTATTGTATCATTCTCTGGAACATAATAATTTGTAATTCCCTGTGATGCTTTGTCCTTATCTTTTACAAATCTTCCTGCAATGGAACCCCAGCTATAATTTTCCAAAGAATCTAATCCCATATCAAAAAATGGTAAATAAGTTGGAGTATCTCCTTCTCCCAGAAAATCATACTTATCTCGTCCGGTTCCACAGAAAAATCCCTTTGTTAGCCATTCATCATTTTCTCCAAATTGGAATCTTGGTGTTTCATCTACTACATGTGTTCCATCTCCGTATGTTACATACCAGTCCATTAATGGTCCGTACTTACTCTTTCCGTTAATGCTTGCTTCAAGATTATTCAGCATCCATTTTCCTGTCATAACTTCTGGAATCATATGGTTTTCATTTTTAGTCTGATTATTTGCGGTTGCCTTTTCCCATTCCCATCCAAGAGCATTGCAGTTGTGCACATCTACATATATCATTTTAGGATAGTATTTTGCACAAATTTCATCAAAAACAGGATCTTTTCCTTCTGCATTCTTTCCATCTTGTCCATACCACATATAAATACGAACTTTATCATAAATCTTCTGACGAATACTTTCCCATTTTTCTGTATTTCCATATTCATCATGAATATCTCTTAAAGCTCTTCCTACTGTATTCAATCCACCCCACGCTGTAATATATAGTGGACCTGGAACATCATCAAGAATTAACTTACGAATATGTTCAGAACCCTCTGTTGCTTCATCCATATCTCCCATATCTCCCATATCTCCCATATCTCCAATCTTTCCAATTTTAACAATACTCTGAAGATACTGTGGTGTTGGGTAATTTTTATCATGAACCCTTAAATTCGGTAGTATCTCTTGACTTTGTTTCTATTTCCATTTAATATATTACTGTATTGTTAGCGTTAACTAACCATTTGATTTCTATTATTAATAATAAACTGGAATCAATAATTATCTTTATAAATGTCATTTGCTAGGTATTTATAAGAAAACTATCTGATATTACTTTAAACTAACAGATTCCAGAGAAAGGACTTATTATGGAACTACAGAAAGTATTGGAAACAAGAAGAAGTATACGTGCATATGATGCCGATAAGGAAGTAACAAAAGAGCAGATAAAGGAACTTGTAGAAGCTGCTATCCTTGCTCCATCTTGGAAGAATTCTCAGACTGCAAAATATTATTGTATTCTTGATGAAGATACCATTCAGCGTTTTTCTTCTGAGTGTCTTCCAGAATTTAATGCAAAGAATACAAAGAATGCCGCTTATATCGTAACAACATTTGTCTCTAACCGCTCTGGATTTGACAGAAATGGTACTCCAGATAATGAGTGCGGAAATGGCTGGGGATTTTATGACCTCGGACTTCATAATGAAAATCTTTTATTAAAGGCAACGGAACTTGGATTGTCTACTCTTGTTATGGGAATCCGCGATGCAGATACCATCCGCAATATGCTTGCTATTCCTGAGGCAGAGACTATTGTCTCCGTTATTGCAGTGGGATATGGAACTTCTGAACCGGCGATGCCAAAGAGGAAGGCGGCAGGGGATATTTTGAAATTCTATTAAATATACAAAAAGCAAACGTTCCAAACAGGTTTCTACAATAAATTCTCTGATTTACCTCAAATAAATCCAGCCAAGAAACAGAACCCCGGCAACTGTATATATAACCGATGTGATATTAGAGCAAGTAAAAATGCCGGGTGAGGCATTTTCTACGCAGGGAAACTTTCACATCGGTTATATATACAGTTGTCGGGGTTCGTCCGTCTTGTCTATTTTTTCTTTTAATTAAACCAGAACAATCTCATCCTTAGAAACCTGTCCTTCTCTTACACGGAAGGCATGAATCACAGGATTCTCCTGATCCATCAGGGACATAATCAGATAACTTGCCTCAGAATCAAAAGCCAGGCGGATGTCCTCCTGTGATGGTCTTGCTGGTGTTTCCGGATGGGAATGCCAGTTTCCAAGAGGTTCTAAACCATTCTTTCTCATATCTTTGATTGCCGCAAGCTGCTCTTTTGGATCTAAAGAGAAGTGTTCATTTGTATGGTCAATATTGGTAAGGTAATATACCTTTTTGATTACTCGTTCTTTGTCGGATTTTTCGCCGGCGATCAGACCGCAGGCTTCTTCCGGCAGGTGAGCAATGGCATGCGCTGCCATTGCCTGAAAGTCTTCTTTTTTAAGCTTTACCTGCATGATTAGATTCCCTCACATTCTGTCTGTTCGTAATCGATAAGCTCTGTGATTGTTGGATGATCACCGCATACAGCACAGTCTTCTGTATGGGATGGAAGTTTGATCTTTCTAAATTCCATCTTTAATGCATCGTAAGTTAAGAGGTAACCTGTCAGTAAGTTGCCAACACCAAGAATGTATTTGACAGCTTCCATTGCCTGAAGGCTTCCGATCACACCGCCCATTGCACCGATAACGCCTGCCTGTTTACAGGTCGGTACTGCATCCTTTGGCGGTGGATTCTTGAATACACAACGATAACATGGCCCTTCTCCTGGCACGTAAGTCATGAGCTGACCTTTAAAACGAATGATTCCCGCATGGGAAAATGGTTTCTTTGCCATAACACAGGCATCGTTGATAAGGAATTTTGCAGGGAAGTTATCTGTTCCATCAATGATGAAGTCGTAGTCTTTGATTAAGTCCATGATGGATTCTGAATCTACAAAAGTACGATATGTAATTACTTTTACATCTGGGTTGATGGCTTCCATTGTTTCTTTTGCTGACTGTACTTTTGCCTTACCTACGTCCTGTGTTGAATGGATGATCTGTCTTTGTAAGTTGGATAAATCTACTTCGTCTGCATCTGCGATTCCGATTGTTCCAACACCGGCTGCTGCTAAATACATTGCGGCTGGTGCGCCAAGTCCACCGGCTCCGATGATTAATACTTTGGCATTTAATAATTTTTTCTGTCCTTTTGCGCCAACTTCCTTCAGGATAATATGACGGGAGTAGCGTTCAAGCTGCTCGTTTGAAAGCATTATCTTCCACCTCCCATGAAATACAGGAATTCTACTTCATCACCGTCTTTTAATGCTTTTTCAAAATCTGCTCTTTCAACGAATTCATCGTTTACAGATACTGTAACATATTCTGGTGTCTCTACGTTTTCCTTTTCGATAAGCTGTGTGATGTTTAATCCATCTTCATATTCCTTTACTTTTCCAGCAACTGTGATTTTCACGATTCTATCCTCCGTTTATGTCTTGTTTTTATATTTATAAAATTATATCTGTCTTATTATATCGGCCTTACCTTACAC
>CAVCBH010000179.1:0-5168 GCA_963600375.1 bacterium
TTTTAGGTGAATCCTTTCTGTGGAATTTTTATATGGTTTATTATGTACCGCTTACGATTTTTCGTATCATTCTTAGCCAAAAATAACACGATTGCAACAATAAGAATAGCCACAACAACCAACATTCCTAATATAAAAGACAAATGCATACTACCATAGCTCCTTCCTATTTTACCTGATTACCACATTTCGGACAAAAACGGTCTTCCGGATTTAACTGGTTTCCACACTGGGTACAGAAAGCTTTCTGCTGCACAACTGGCTGTCCACACTGGGTACAAAACTTCATACTGGAATTCACCAGATTTCCACAATTGGCACATGGAAAAGAATCAGATATGTTCCCACAAACTCTTCTATTTTCATCTTCCTGTTTCTTTTTAGAAGCTGCCGGATTCATAAACTGATTCGCCATATCATGCACAGCCCCTGCCGCAAACATACCAACACCTATATTCTCTGCCATAGACTGAAGACCACTTGCATTTTTCTGCTTTTTGATTATCTCCTGCAGCATATCTCTTGAAGTTATCTTATCCCAGTCATCTCCAAGAATATTTAATCTTCCCTTTTCGGCAAACGCCTGCTCTAATAATTCTCTGTTTGGGTCATTTTTAGGAACATCAATAGCCATAATAGAAAAGGATGTTAATTTCAATCCATATTCCGCTACTATCCCCTTTAAAATACTTCCAATTTTATCTGCCAGTATATCCTGCTGGACACAAATTCCCAATACCTCCTGCCCTGATTCATTCACACATCTTGCAATATTCGCCTTTATATGCTGCTGAAATTCAGAAGCGAAATAATCATATAATCCTTCCTGCGTCAAGAAATTCAGATCACTTCCCAGAAGTTTATTCAGCAATAAGCTGCTGTTTTCTATCTGAACTTTATAGGCCCCCCTCGCCTGAATAGAAGTTCTGATTCCCAGCATCGCATCCCTAACCTGAATCGGAGAATCTGTTCCCCAGTAAACTTCCATACTGTGTGCCGTTCTGAAAAAATAAACTACGCAATTAAATGTACTTATTCCATTCGTTTTCATATTAATCAAACGGCTGATGAACGGATAATTTTCCGTTTTAAGCTGGTATGTGCCACTTCCAAAGGTCTGTTCTATTTTCCCTCTATGAACAAAAATCGCTTCTTCTCCCGGCATAACAATCAATGTAGAATTCGTATTAAAATCTTCTTCTGGCTGTCTCCACACCAATAAATCATTAGAACCCGTATTCTTTATAACGTCCGCCCAATGCTTTTTACCACCTTGATACTGTACCTCATTTGGATTTTTCTTAAAAAAAGCCATTTCAACCACCTGTCCCTGTCAATTCTTATTTCTTTAGAAGATTCCATCAAAACACTGCAAATACTATGGATAATCCTTTCCATAGTTTGGATAATGACATCTCTTCAAACGATGAATTCCTTTTAATACCCCTCTGATGCTTCCATACTTTTTTACCGCTAATATCATGTATTCTGAACAACTTGGCTCAAAAACACATGCCAGGCGAACCCTATCGGGAGCAAAATGCTGATAAACATGAATCATCCATATAATTGCCCTTTTAGATATGAAATGTAAATAAAGAAGTGCTACAATCACTGTACAAATCACTGGAATATTCCATCCTGATTCAAATATCTTATGAAGCAATGCATATCCGTGTATGAACTCCACTCTTTTTCCTATCTCAGCTATGCCCCGATAAGTTCCGACTGTCAAAAAGAGAAAGCCTAGAATTGCCAGAACAACCTTTTTTATATGTATTTCCGGACGGTTTAACGGATTAAAGGGCCGTGGTTTTGCTGTCGTCTCTACAACCTTAACCCCTCTGACATCGTACAAGTCTTTCATCCTTTTATCCTCTCTTTACATCTTTGTCAGTAAAATTTAATGAATATATTTTCTTTCTCTGAGCATTGCCTTTGCCGCTCTTAAACTACGCTCAAGATCTTCATTATTACGCATGGAAAAACTATAAGATGCTCCTGGCACTACAATCTCTAGTGTATCTACTAAAAAATTATTTTTAATAACACTTTCTGTACTTAAACAACCTGATTTTATAACATCAATTTTCTCTACCACTCTTTGTACCATTGTCATACAGGTAACATCCTGATAAAAGTAATCTCTTGTAGTTTCCCATACATTGTCACTAATCGTCTCAAATGTATAGGTATATGTGTACATCTGTGTTTTGCTAAAGAATATCCATGTAACACTAAATCGACTAGAAACTGCTCTATCTTTTACTGCTTTGACTAATATAATATCGTTTTTATTTTCAAAAACATATCCACTCAGCGGAATCGGCTCTATCTCCTCTATTTCACTTTCATCCAGACCAATCTTTTCAATAGCTCTCTGTCTTAAGTCAAGATTATACAACTTCTTTGCTACAATTTGTTCATATTCTTCTATCGTCATTTTTGATGTGACTATATTTCCGCAGCCACAACCATTAGAATCTGTATACAAAAAATTAATAATCTCCCGCTGTTCTCTTGTTTTTCCTTTTTTAAAACGTTCCAGAAGCACTTTTTCTTTTACTTTTTCTTTTCCCAGTGCTCCTACAAAGAATACACTATCCATTCCTAATCCCATATTTTTTCTCCCTTATTTATATAAAAATCTTTGTATTTCTATTAAAAAACCTCTTACAGCACTCTTGGTCTTTTTACCTCCAACATCCCATATAACTGTTCAAGATCATATTCAGAGTATCCTCGTTCCTGTGCCATCTGAAACAGCTGCTTATAATTCGGACTTACATTTAAAAACTTTCTCTCATGATAATCATATCGAATATAAGCCGCAAAATAATAATAAATACCTCTTGGTTCAATTTTAATGGCAGCCTTTAGATACTCTTCCATTTTATCAATATGAGCCCGTGGAAACACCTTCGGAATTTTTTTATCAAGCATGGTAAGTGCTTTATAAAAATATGCCTCTGAATTATCGAAATTATCGGAAATCGCTTTATCAAGTTCTTTTCCCGCCTCTTCATATAATCCTAACTTCAGATAACACATCGCCTGTGAAAAGTGCAGACCACCATCTGCCGGAGATTCCTTTAACGAATCTTCACAGGCACTTCTATACTCATTAAACTCCCCACCTGTCATATCATATACGCTACGAAATGTAGACACAGTTATCGCCCTTCTACAAAACTTGCATACCTTCTGATTAACAGAAAGACTCGCCCCGCAGCCGGGACATGTCAATTCAACCACTTTTGTACTCATACGCTTCCTCCTTAATGTTAAATTGTTATAGTGAAAAGTAACAAAATAAACATATTTTCCTTATTTATAATATCATTTTTGCACATTTCTATCTACAAAAAATATTATATTCTTAATTTTTTTAATTGTTTATTTTTTCACTCATCTACACTTATCCAGATTGCAGGACGCACTCCTATAAAATCACATATAGCGAATGTCCCGCCGTATTCAATATCTCCATCATTTTTAATAAAAACGATAGAATAAGGATTCTTTCCCAAAGAACGAGTCCACCATGCCGTTCCACTATCTACACTTCCAAAAACCCCCTGTCTTATTGCATATTCTGTTGGCTGACATATTTGTTCTCCCTGCCCCCAAAACAGAGCTTCTATCTCTTGAATATCTAAAAGAAATACATAATCCTCCGTATCATTTCCTGATTTTCCTCTATATTTAGGATTCTCTGACTGCCGTAGCAACGTTTTCTGGATTTGCTGACGTTCTTCCCCGCCAAACGCTTTTCTATAAAAAACTTCATTCAACCAGCGTCGCATATCACTTGCTTCCCAAGTCATTTCTATCCTGTTTTTATGAAATGGTTTACAATCTATTACCTTTCTACTTACAAGAAAAGCTTTTCCGTCTTCCTTCTTTAAAATAATCCATTCTAAAGGTTCCAAAGTTCCAGAACCTCCCTTTTGAGGGTAGGAACCAAATGTAATCGTGTCCCCTACCTCATATCGATGACTCTCTTCTTTCTTCTCAACATTCTCTACTTTCACCAACTCAACTTTTTTCTCTCCCAGTCTGGAATATTTTTTCTCCGACTGTATGCTACTTTTTTCAGGATTCTTTAACACGTCCTGTTCTTTTTTCTTCTCCGCTACATTTTGATACCATTCTTCTTTTTTAAACTGGATTGCTTTTATGCTATTCTTTTCTGGATTCTCTAACGCTTCCAGTTCTTTTCTCATCTCTGCTGCACTTTGATAACGGTCTTCTTTTTTAAACTGAATCGCTTTCTTAATAATCTTCCAGAGTTCTTCTTCATCATACTTAGGTGGTAACGGAATCTCTCCATCCGCTCTCCTGCCAATCGCCTCATCCACTTCAAAAAAATCCTGCATATCCTCAACAAATGGAATATTTCCATCGTTAAGCATCTGATACATTACGATTCCGAGACTGTAAATATCCGATTGGTGTTCTATCTTACTTCCCCATCCAAGTGCCTCTGGCGCCATATATAACGGCGTACCTGCTGACTTTTTCAATGACAAAGATGCAGACTTCGTCATCTTTCTTGAAAGTCCAAAATCCCCAAGTTTAAATGTTTCATTCTTATTTATAAAAATATTCTCTGGTTTAATATCACGGTGAACGATATTCTCTGCCTCACAATCCTCCAACGCTTTACAGATATCTGTCCCAAGCTTTATTACCATCTTCTTCAAATCTGTATCGGACTCAAAATTTTGTAACTTTATGTAATCATTCAGATTTGTAAGTAACTCCATCCTTATAACAACATCGGTTGTACTCTCTCCGGAAAAAATATCATAATCATAAATCGTCACAATATTATTTCTTCCCTGCAGACGATTCATTAAAACTGCCTCTCTTACATTCTTCCTTGCTTCCTCAACCCTTAATTGTTCTATCTTTTCTTCCGATAAGGTCTCATCCTTACTTACACCCCGAAGCATCTCTTCATTTTCAAAAGAGATAATCTTTACGGCACAGCTACTCAACTCTCCTAATACTTCACTTTGTATTTCATAGACTGCACCAAAATTTCCGGCTCCGATTCTTCTCTTTACTTTCCATTTGCCCCAGAGGGGTTCGTATTTTTTGATTCTTTCCATAATTATATCCCGTCTTTCTGCGAAAGACACCAATGCGTCATGAAACATGTT
>CAVCBH010000180.1:0-7755 GCA_963600375.1 bacterium
GAACTGCAAAATGATTGTCCATAAACTATTATTACTGAACGGATGCTGCACTAGTGTTCCATCCATCTAGTTTTTAAAGTGTTCTTGGATATAGTTTTTCACGTTTGATTCATGCATCTTTTGGTGTGAACTACCAAATGATTATTTATAAACTATTATTACTGAATGGATGCCACACTAGAGCCTGTTTGAAAAATGCACATCTTGCAAAAAGTATTTTTCAAACACGCTGTAACATATCATTATTACTACAGAAATATGCCTGGTAATCAGCGATTTGCATATCAGAATAAAACGGCATATGCATTTATTTCTATTTGATTTTGTAAGAGCACGCCATTTGTTTTTGAATTTTGGGTAATATGTCGATGTGCACTTACTTAATTTTACAAAACAAATCTTTAGAAATCTTTAGTAGGAAAGAATAAAGGCTTATGGTATAGTTGTACTTAGCGTTACAACTTTAACAGGGAACATAGAAGATTTTGAAAAATTACAAAAAGCAGAATTTGTAAAATATTTGGAAAGATACGATCATTTAAGAAAGAGACAGTTTTTTCAGAAAACGATTTAAGAGATAAGACAATTCGTCGGATAGAAGAATTTATGAAAGAAAAAAATATAGTACAGAAAAATATAAAAAAAATCATTGGCTTTATCGTAGTATTTCTACTTGCCCTAATAACAATTTATACAGTATTTAAAGGAAGCGGCATTTCTTTTGCAGAGTTATCGGACAGTCTGAAGAAGGCATCATGGGAAGGCATTGTTTTGGCATCAGTTTCTATGCTTGGCTTTATTTACTTTGAAGGAGAAGCAATACGGGTGATTATTCACCATATGGGATATCCAGCAAAGCGAAGTCATGGATTTGTCTATTCTGCGGCAGATGTTTATTTTTCAGCAATCACACCATCGGCTTCCGGTGGGCAGCCGGCAAGTGCTTATTTTATGATGCAGGACGGAATACCGGGAACAGCAGTCATGACAGCACTGTTACTGAATCTTGTTATGTATACGCTGGCTATTCTTACGATAGGTCTTGCAGATGTTCTGATTTTTCCAGATATCTTTCTGAATTTTAGTATCGGCTGTCGTATTTTGATTGTTGCCGGAGGAATGGCATTGGCAGGGCTTGGAATATTATTTTATTTTCTGCTTAAGAAGCAGGCATTAATAAAGGCAGCAGGTATGGGAATGATTCATATTTTAAAGGTATTTCATTGCCGGCGTCTGGCGCAGCGCCTCGAAAAAAAGCTGGAAGCTTCCATTGAAAAGTACGGCAGTCTTGTTGATGTCGTTTTGAATGGGAAAAAGATGCTGGGAAAGGCTTATCTTCTAAATCTGTTGCAGCGTCTGTCTCAGATTATTGTAACACTGTTTTCTTTTGCAGCACTGCATGGAGATTTGCGAAAGCTTCCGCGATTACTGGCAACCCAGATTTATGTTGTCCTCGGATCAAACTGTGTTCCAATTCCTGGCGGCATGGGTGTCACAGATTATCTGATGCTGAAGGGATATCAGCAGCTTATGGACAGAGAAGCAGCGTTTCAGCTTGAAATGCTAAGCAGAGGTCTGTCCTTCTATATCTGTATCTTTGTCAGTTTAGTGGCAGTCATTATAGGGTATGTAACTTTTAAAAGGAAAAAGAAATTGGAGAATGAAAAATGATAGGATTTTATGATTATACGGTGGTACTTACCTATTTATCACTGATGTCAGGAACAATAGGAATTATGCTTTGTTTAAATGGAATGGGACACCCTTACCTTGGTATGTTTTTCCTGCTGATTTCCGGTCTGTGCGATACATTCGACGGTAAGGTTGCCAGAACAAAGAAAAATCGTACTTCACAAATGAAAAAGTTTGGTATTCAGATTGATTCCTTATCAGATCTGGTTGCATTTGGTATGTTACCAGCATGCATTGGTATTGCCATGCTTCGCTACACAATGTGTATCCCTGATATGGCAGGACTTACACGCTATCTTCTTACACACTACACGATGCAGACAGAGACGATTCTGACATTAATTGCCGTATTGTATGTACTCTGTGCGATGATTCGCCTTGCCTACTTCAACGTTATGGAAGAAGAAGATCAGAACAGAGATGCGGCAGGAGCAAAGATTTATACAGGACTTCCCGTTACGTCCGCAGCATTAATCTTTCCGGCAGTATTACTCATACATTTATTCAGCCGCGCAGATTTAACCTTCCTGTACTTCGGAGTAATGCTGGCAACCGGTGGATTATTTGTCTCTAAGATGCAGATTAAAAAGCCACAGAACAAGGGAATTGCTACGATGATTTTCTTAGGTGCGGTAGAATTTGTTGTTTTGATTTTTGCGTTGATGTTCTTAAAGAAATAAACAGAGAACAGGAGGTTTTATATATGGAAGTTCTTCAGTTTTTATATAATACAGTTCCGGGAAGAGTAATATTGAAACCTTTAACTAGCCCACAACTTTCACGACTTTGTGGGCATTTTTTAGATTCTCCATATTCCCGTTTTTTAATCAGACCATTTGTACATAACAATCATATCCATCTGTCAGATTATGAAGTAGATAATATAAGAAGCTTTAATGATTTTTTCTCCCGAAAAATACGAGAGGGAAAGCGACCGATTGATTTAAAAGAGGAGAATTTGATCGCACCCTGTGATGGTTTGTTATCTGTATGGAAGATAGAAAAAAATACTGTTTTTCCAGTGAAACAGAGCAGATATACCGTTTCATCCCTGCTCCGGAATAGAAAGCTGGCACAGCGTTATAACGGCGGATATTGCCTTGTCTTCCGGCTTTGTGTTAATCACTATCATCGGTATTGCTATGTTGATTCCGGAGAAAAGAGTAAAAATATTTTTATACCGGGAAGATTACATACCGTAAGACCTGTCGCACTGAGAAAAGTTCCTGTATTTACAGAAAACAGCAGAGAATATACCGCTATCAAAACTTCAGAATTTGGTATAGTTACTCAGATGGAAGTTGGAGCGATGCTGGTTGGACGAATTGTAAATCACAGAGGAAAAGGAGTAGCAGTAAGGGGGAAGGAAAAGGGATATTTCCAATATGGAGGCTCTACAATTATCGTATTAGTTGAGTCAGAGCATGTACATATACGTAAAGATATTTTAGAAAGCACAGCTCTTACAAAAGAAACACCCGTAAAAATGGGGGAGGTAATTGGTCATGCATGGGAAAATAAAAGAAAAGATTACTAATATAATACCAGAATATGCCATATTTCCGCTGATTCTGGCACTGACGGTAAACAACTGCATATACATAGGCGTCGCACAGTTTAGAAATATGTTATCCTTTTCCTCTCTGGCGACCACACTGGATGAGCGAATTCCATTAATAACACCCTTTGTCATTTTTTACGTGTTAGCATATGTACAGTGGGTGTTAAATTATGTATTAATCGGTAGGAACAGCAAAGAACTGTGTTATCGATTTGTCAGCGGGGATATCCTCTCTAAAATCATCTGTCTCTTCTTCTTTGTTTTTTTTCCTACAACATTAGTACGACCGGAAATAACAGGAACGGATATATTCAGCAGGCTGGTCCAGTTTATTTACACAGTAGATTCTCCTGTGAATCTATTTCCATCTATTCATTGCCTTGAAAGCTGGTGCTGTATCCGTGCCGCCTTTCAATTGCATCTGAAAACGGCAAAAAGAACCCGAATGTATCAGGTTGCAACGATTATCATGTCACTGGGGGTGTTTGCATCAACACTCTTTATTAAACAGCATGTGATCGTTGATGTATTTGGGGGAATTGCGGCATTTGAAGTAGGAATGGCGATTACGAAAGCTTTGAGTTGCCACAGGCAGGGGAGAGGCTCGCTCAGATAGAAGCCAGTCTGTATTTGTGACTCTATCACTGTGGGTTGAATGTTTGCTTACAGGCTCACATTCAACCCACAGTGATAGAGTCACAAATATAGGATAGCGTCTCGCTTCTGGGGGTGCCTGTTTCTTATGGTGCTAAATAGTAACTAAGCATAGTGATATTTCTTCTTCTGTTTGATAAAGAATGTCATAGTTACACATAATGTCATCAACTCTGCGATTCCCACAGCGCTCCAGATTCCGTTGATTCCAAACAGTGTTGGGAGAAGAAGTAACATTATAATCTGAAAGACCAGAGTACGCAGGAAAGAAATTGCTGCGGATACGGCTCCATTGCTCAAAGCGGTGAAGAAAGAGGAACCGAAAATATTAAATCCGTTGATCAAATAGGCGAGGCAGTAAATGCGGAAGCCATGTTCGGTCATGGCAAAAAGTTCTGCATCATATCCGACAAAAAGTTTAGAAAGCGGAGCGGCGAGAAGTTGTGAGAAAAGTGCAAGTAAAATGCCCCATGTTCCTACCAGTGTAAGACTTTTCTTAAACAGATTTTTTAGTTCACCCTGATTTCCTGCGCCATAATGGTAGCTGATCACAGGAGCGCTGCCTATGGAATATCCCAAAAATATCGCAAGGAAAATGAAATTAATGTACATCATTGTACCATAGGCCGCAACACCATTTTCTCCGGCAAATTTCATAAGCTGTATATTATAAAGAGAATTCATAATGGAACTGGAAAGATTTGTCATGAATTCAGAAGAACCGTTAAGGCAGGTCTGCAATAAAACTCGTCCATTTAAATGTGTTTTGCCAAGGCGGAGCAGGCTGGAATTTTTCCTTATAAAATAAAAAACAGGGAAAAGACCGCCAATAAATTCGCCGCATACGGTTGCAATCGCTGCGCCTGCAAGTCCAAATCCTAAAATTCCTACAAATAAAAGATCAAGAACCATATTTGTTACGCCTGCAACGATAATGACATAAAGTCCAAGCTTTGGTTTTTCCGCAGTAACAAAAAAGCTCTGAAATACATTTTGCAGCATAAAAGCTGGCATGGAAATAAAGGAAAGCCTTGCATATAAAACGCAATCAGAAAGAAGCTGTCCCTTAGCCCCAAGCATAGACGCAATTGTCGGAATAAAAACAGCTCCCAGGATGGAAAGAAGAATTCCACCGATTGCAGTCACATAAATAAGCATGGAAAAGTATTCATTTGCCTTGTCATCTTTTTTCTCTCCTAACATTCGAGCAACAATCGCACTGCCTCCTGTACCAATCATAAAACCAAGAGCGGATAATCCCATAAGGATAGGAAGAGTTAAATTGATTGCAGCAAGTGCAGTCTTTCCAACAAAGTTAGAAACGAAAAGCCCATCTACAACACTGTAAATAGAAGTAAAAATCATCATAATAATTGAAGGCAGAACAAATCGCAGCAACTTTTTATAAGTAAAATGTTCTGATAATTGAATTTGCATAAAAAATCTCCTTGTGTAAAAATGTATCATCTTGAATTCTTAAAGACTAGATGGTCAAATTTTGAACTCTTAAAGACCATCAGGTTAAATTATTTAGAAAAGAAACCTTATCTTCATAGTATGAAATCAAAGCCTGGCAAACTTCGCATGTAATGCAGCAATGTATTTACCGTGTAATTTTAACAGTGTCTCACATTCTTCCGGACTTAGTTCATTAAAAGCCTCATTCTCTGCTTCCACAATTGGAAAAATCGTTTCCTTTAATAAAGCATGTCCACTTTCTGTCAAATGAATGTACTTGCCCCGCCCTTTTCCATTAGAAAAAGTAAGATATCCTTCCTGCTCTAACTTGCGGATAGAAGAATTCACTGTCTGCTTGGGAATCAGAGCGGTATTGCAAACATCTCGCTGCCGACAGCCATCTCCGACCTCACAGATGGTATACAGAATTTCAAAAGCACTGTTTGAAAGTCCAAACTTAGCAGCAACCTCTCGATAAATGTCATTAACTTCTTTATAAATTCGATTATATTCCTGTAAATTAGAACTCATGTATGGCGTGGAAGAAATGTTCTCTTTCATAAAAAACTCCTTTCGTTAAAAAGTCCGATTTCGTACTCGTTGATATTATAGTCCGAAATCATACTTGTGTCAAGCGCTGATTTGCACAGCAGAGAGACGCTACCAAAAAGAGCCAAAACAATAAGGCTGATGATTTGTAGGATCTGGAATAGTCAGCCGCTGAGAATTTTTTGTCGGATTACTCAAAAAATACGGAAAAGAACCCCCTAAAAAATTTATTGAATTTTGTGACTTTGTGTTGCGGAATTTTGACCATAGAAACTTCGCATTCGTTTCTGCGAAGTTTCTACTTTACTGGGCAAAACGGAGCGTTTAGCACAACGGAACAAAATCAATAAATTTTTTAGGGGGTTCTTCTCAATATTTCTTCTGGCAATCCGTCCACAGATTTCTCTTATAGCGGCGTCTGTCTAATCCTACAAATCAGAATTTCTAATGGAAAATCTGTAAGAAACGTGATAATATTTTTCTGTGAGTTTTTCAGAGTTCTATTTAATTTAATTATAAAATGAGAAATGAAAGGGAAAGTAAATGGATATTACAATAAATGAATTAGAACAATTAACGCCCGACAGCTATATCTTACTTGATATGCGCAGCGATGTAGAAGTTGGCCACGGAATTATTCCAGGAGCGATTCCTATGAGTCAGGAAGAAATTCTGGAGAAATATTCAGGTGGGCTTGCGAAAGTAGATGAGAAAGAGGCACAGGAAAGAGAAGAGCTGGCGGAAAAGAAGCTGATTATTTACTGTGCGAGAGGTCGCATCAGTCAGGAACTGGCAGAGGAACTTCGTGACAGAGGGTACGATGCCTTTAGTTTAAAAGGCGGATATACTTCATGGCTGTTAAATGAGATGAAGAATCAGCAGGCAGATGAAGTATGTGCGCAGGTAGAGAAGAGTATTCGTAAGAAGTTCAGAAAGAATATCTGGTGCAAGTTTACGAAAGCAATCAATCAGTATGAACTTGTAAAAGAGGGAGACCGTATTGCTGTCTGCATTTCCGGTGGAAAGGATTCTATGCTGATGGCGAAGCTTTTTCAGGAGTTAAAGCTTCATAATAAGTTCCCATTTGAGGTAAAGTTCGTGGTTATGGATCCGGGATATAGTCCGGAAAATAGAAAAGTAATAGAAGAGAATGCAAGAAAGTTAAAGATTCCGATTCATATTTTTGAATCTGATATTTTTGAGTCCGTATATCATATCGAAAAGTCCCCATGTTATCTTTGTGCCAGAATGCGAAGAGGCTATCTCTATAATTTTGCAAAAGAATTAGGATGTAATAAGATTGCACTTGGACATCATTACGATGACGTTATTGAAACTATTCTTATGGGAATGCTTTACGGTGCGCAGATTCAGACAATGATGCCAAAACTACACAGCACAAACTTTGAAGGCATGGAACTGATTCGTCCCCTTTATCTTATTCGTGAGGATGATATCAAGGCGTGGAGAGATTATAATGATCTTCGCTTTATTCAGTGTGCCTGCAAGTTCACAGACACTTGTACGACCTGCAATAACGAGGAAAATCAGTCCAAGCGAGTAGAAATTAAGCAGCTTATTGCGGAAATCAAGAAGAAAAATCCGTATGTAGAAGCCCATATCTTTAAGAGTGTGGAAAATGTAAACATTGAGACAGTTATTGCTTATAAAAAAGATGGAGTGAAACATCATTTCTTAGACAATTATGATTTGCAGGATTAGTGCAGCATCCACTCAGTAATAATAGTTTATGGACGATCATTTTGTAGTTCACAACAAAAGAGTTATGAATCAAACGTGAAAAACTATATCCAAGAACACTTTAAAAACTAGATGGATGG
>CAVCBH010000181.1:0-2790 GCA_963600375.1 bacterium
CCGCAAATTGTGATGCACATCTTGCAGAAAGCATTTTTCAGACACGCTCTAGCAATTAAGAATAAAAAAATCTCCGGAAAGCAGCCGCTCTTCCCGGAGATAAATGTTTATTCTAATTAAGCAATTCCGTTAACCGCTTTTGTAAGACGGGAAACCTTTCTTGCTGCTGTGTTCTTATGGAAAATTCCTTTAGAAGTAGCTTTGCTGATTTCAGAAATAGCAACTGTTAAAGCAGCCTGTGCAGCTTCTTTATCACCTTTTGCTACAGCAACTTCTACGTTCTTGATACAAGTTTTTACTTTAGATTTAATAGATTTGTTCCTTAATGTCTTTGTTTCGATAACTAAAATTCTTTTTTTTGCAGATTTGATGTTAGCCAATCTGTACACCTCCAAATATTATTACTTATAATTTTTATGTTTATATTGTTTTGCATTATTTCGGACACGGACAATCTAATGTAAACATACTATTGTATTTTATTGATTTTCAAGTCATTTGTCAAGCAAAAAAATGAAAAAAATAAAAAAATCTGATTTGCGTAGCAAAGGAGCCGCCGCTATAAGAGAAATGGAAGTCGGATTGCCAGAAGAATAATCGAGAAGAAGCCCTAAAAAATTTATTGAGGATTACTGAATTTATTTGAATAAGTCAAGACTCGTTCGCGAGTCTTGCGCGCCGAATTCGGGTCTGCATTAGCAGACATATACATCTTCGAATCTGTGCGCATCCTGGAGCCTGTTTGAAAAATGCTTTAGTGAAACGTTTAACTCAGTCGGAGCCTGAACCCAGACTGGGTTAAACGTTCTATCATTCTCCAATCATTTGGCAGATGATATCTACACATTTCTGGAAGCCCAGCTTTCCACTGTTTAACATCAGATCATAATTGTGGCGCTCACCCCAGATCTGATCCGTGAACATATTGTAGTGTTGGCTTCTTTCTTTATCTGATTTTTTGATGTCACGAGCTACTGTGGTCTGAGACATACCATATTCTTTTACGCCACGTTCTTTTCGTTTTTCCATATCCGAGTAAATAAATACCCGAAGCAGATTATATCGTCCAGCCAGAATCTGGTCGGCACAGCGACCTACGATAACGCAGCTGCCCTTATTAGCATACTCTTCAATGACTTTCTGCTGGGCAATATAAACCTGTTCTCCCAAGGGCAAGGTCTGCGGATTGGCTCCCTGGAGAATTCCATAGCCATAGCTAGTGCCCATAGCCACATTATAAAGAAAACTGTTGGTGACTCTTTGGTCATTACTTTCCACAAAATTCGTAGACAGGCCGGATTCTCCGGCCGTCTTATCAATTAATTCCCGGTCATAGTAAGGAATGTTCAGCTTTTCCGCTACCATTTTTCCTATGGTGCGACCACCGCTTCCTAACTCACGACCGATGGTGATAATCGTTTTTTTCACGTTTTCTCCTCCTTTTCATTACAATGTACTTCAAGATTCGCTTGCAAATCTTGCTGTGAGCCTCTGGTCTGCGTCAGCCGACATATTACATATCAGCGGCTCTGCAATCCTTGCGGAGCGTATATCTCAGTGGCCGATTGTACCCCGACTGAGATTTGTTTGCCCCCCTCCCTATAGAGGAAGGGGTCATCTCTGACTGAGATATGCCTATTTTGTCTGCTGTGTTTCTTTCTCCAAGCGATTCAGTTGTTTCATTTCTACAATAATAAAGATTAAAGCCAGGATAAAGGCTAATCCGTCTGCTGTAGGTCCTGCCCAAAGTACACCTTTCAAGCCCATAATCTTACATAGAATTACTACTGCAGGAATCAAAATAATAATCTGTCGGCTGAAAGAAATAATTCCTGAACTCAAAGGTTTACCGATGGACTGGAAGAAAATAGCCGATACAATCTGGAAACCATTAAAGAAACATAACAGGGTGAAGATTCGGAAAGATAGTACAGAAAATCTTGTATACATAGCTCCCTGATCTCCAAACATTGCTGTCAACTGCTGAGGAAATACCTGGAATGCGATAAAGCAGATAACAGCCACAATTGTCGCTGCCTTTGCCGCCAAGCCAAAAGTAGCCTTAACTCTTTTATAATCTGCCCGGCCATAGTTGTAACCTACAATAGGCTGAGCTCCCGTTCCTATTCCCGTTACAATAGCTACAAGAATGGTGTTGAATTTCATAACAATACCAAAAGCTGCCAGAGGAATATCGGAACCGTATTCTGTCATAGCCCCATAATGCACCAGATAATAATTTATAACTGCCATGACAACTGCCACTGCAAATTGAGAAATAAAACTAGATACACCCAAACCTGCGATTTTCTTCAACATACCAAAGTCCGGTCGTATTTCCTTCAGAGAAATTTTCACCGTTTTAAATCTGGGAAGATACCAAATACAAATCATAAAATTCAAAATCTGTCCAATAATAGTAGCCCAGGCCGCTCCAGCCATGCCCCAGCCAAAACCGAGAACGAAAAGAGCATCCAAAATTACATTGGCCACACAACCTACGATCATACCAATCATGGTCAGCTGAGGACATCCATCTGAACGAATTACGGAACAAAGACCACTGCCGATTACCACAAAGGGGAATCCAATAGCAATAATCCTGCCATACTCCATGGCATAGGACAGATTGTCAGGAGTTGCCCCCAGAATTCCAACTAAGGAGCGCAGGCCCAGAGAACAAACCACAAGGAGGATAATGCCGACAATGATCAGCCAGCATAAGGTGGTGTTTGCTCCCTTTTGTGCTTTTTTCTTGTTTCCCTGTCCCAGAGACAGGCTCAGATAAGC
>CAVCBH010000182.1:0-9776 GCA_963600375.1 bacterium
TTCCGGTAACTTGATACGACAGCACAGATAATTCCTAAGTCAATCGCTGGTTCTCCAAGTTTCATTCCACCAGCAAGATTAACGTACGCATCGCAGCCGCCAAGCTGCATTCCTGCCTTTTTTTCAAGAACAGCCAGTAAAAGATTCACTCTGTTAAAATCAATTCCTACAGTGGTACGCCTTGGCATATTAAAACTTGTCGGAGAAACCAATGCCTGAATCTCGATTAATAACGGACGGGTTCCCTCCATTGAACAGACAACGACAGAACCCGAAGCATCGGTCGGTCGCCCATCGAGCATTACTTTCGATGGATTTTCCACTTCGACAAGTCCCTGCTCTTTCATCTCAAAGACACCAATCTCATTTGTTGAACCAAAACGATTCTTTACTCCTCGAAGAATTCGGTAAATCGCTGTCTGATCTCCTTCAAAATAAAGAACTGTATCTACCATATGTTCTAATGTCTTTGGTCCGGCAACAACACCTTCTTTTGTGACATGACCAACTAAAAATACAGCAATTCCTTCTACTTTTGCAAGTTGCATTAACACAGAAGTAACTTCCCGTACCTGGCTGACACTTCCTGCTGCAGAAGTAATTTCTTCGCTGTACATCGTCTGTACAGAATCGACAACAACTATATCTGGCTTTGCTTCTCTTACCGCTTCTGCCGCCGCATTAATATCTGTCTCACAAAGCAAAAACACATTCTGTTTAAAGCCACCAAGGCGCTGTGCTCTCATTTTAATCTGCTTTAATGATTCTTCTCCGGAAACATAAACAACCTTCTTCCCACTGTTTGCCTGATAACGACAAATCTGCAGGAGCAACGTGGACTTTCCAATTCCAGGATCACCACCTACTAAAGTAAGGGAACCTTTTACAATTCCCCCTCCAAGAACTCGATCCAGTTCTGGAATACCGGAACTAGACCGGTCTTCCTCTTCCATAGACACTTCAAATAATCCAGTAAGCTGCTGACGAGGAAGATTGTCTCCTCTCCTGCCAGCCCCTTTAGATACCGGACTTACCTTCTCCTCTGTCATCGTATTCCACTGATGACAACCGGGACACTGTCCCATCCATTTGGGCGTTTCGTAGCCGCATTCTTTGCAGAAAAATATGGTCTTTGCCTTTGATTTTGCCATAGATGGCTCCTTTCTAGTTTGATGAATAGACAGACGAATCCAGAAAGCTCACTTATCCCTATCTGTGACTTTCGTCGCAGCGTGTTGAATGTTCGCTTTCTGCGCTCGCATCCAACACTTGCTCCCAGGCCACAGATAGGGATAAGTGAGCTTTCTGGATTCTGTTTTGTTTAAGTCGTTAAATAGTAACATCAAAACTTTATATACAAAATAGTTTCAAATCTAACCTTCGAACAGTCTCCTCAAATCCCCTCTCATTACGAATTTAATTCAACCGGGCCAGTCAAAGACAGAACCCTTGTAATAAAAGAATCCATTTCTGTGGCCTGGGAGCAAGTGTTGGATGCGAGCGCATAAGCGAACATTCAACATGCCGCGACGAAAGTCACAGAAATGGATTCTTTTATTACAAGGGTTCGTCTGTCATCCCAGCGAATAAAATTCGCCCACTATCTATTTTACAATCTGAACTTTTGCTGTTTCTCCTGCATCTAATTCGATACTGAAACTGATTTTTCCACTGAGACTTGATTTAAGCTTACCAATATTTGTGTCATTGATAAATACTTTATATTCCTTTTCTGGTTCTACTTCAAGAGTAATCTGAAGATCATCTGCCGCTTCTGTCTCAAATACAATCTGCCGTTCTGTCTCTTTGTATTCATGTACGGCAGAGCCTGGTACAGATTCATAGACTACTCCACCGTTCTTTTCTAAACGGGTAATCCCCTGAAATGTTTTTACTTTATATACATTGCCTTCGAACGAAAAATCGTCAAGCTTTGTCTTCTGTGCAAGACTGTAATCTCCAAAACTTAAGCTTCCATTCTCTTCTGCTTTTAATAGTTCTTTTACGTTAGCCATTGTTATATCCTCCGTGTTTATATATGTAAAGCTATCGTTATTATACAAGAAAATACGGAATTTTTCTACAAAAAATACCTAATTATTAAAAATTATTTTTTCTTTTTTCTATCTTTTTAACAACTGGCTTTCCATCGCAAATATCAAGAAGAATCCTGTCATTATTCTTAATGTGGCCCTCTAAATATTCATCTGCCAGGAAATCTTCTAATTCATTCTGAATGGCACGACGAAGTGGTCTTGCTCCATATTGTGGATCGTATCCTTTTTCAAGGATATAGTCTGCCACTTTATCAGAAAATTCAAGAACAAAGCCAGGATTCTTGGCAAGTCTTTCGGAAAGTTCCCTTAAGAGCAATTCTACAATCTTCTTTTGTTCCGGTTTCTCTAATGTGTGGAATACCATAATGCCATCCACACGATTGATAAATTCCGGTTTAAATATCTGCTTAACTTCTTCCATTACATGAGACTTCATGCGCTCATGGTCCTCTTTGGCACTTTTTTCTGTAATAAAACCAAGATTCTTCGGCGCCATAATTCGCTGTGCTCCGGCATTGGAAGTCATAATGATAACCGTATTCTTAAAATCTACCTTTCTGCCGTTTGAATCTGTAATCTGTCCATCGTCAAGAACCTGCAGCAGTATATTAAATACATCGCCATGTGCCTTTTCAATCTCATCAAATAAGATCACACTGTATGGGTGGCGGCGTACCTGTTCTGAGAGCTGTCCACCTTCTTCATAGCCTACGTACCCTGGAGGAGAACCAATGAGCTTTGATACACTGTGCTTCTCCATGTACTCAGACATATCTACACGAATCATTGCATTTTCATCTCCAAAGAGTGCCTCCGCAAGTGCTTTGGAAAGCTCGGTCTTTCCTACACCAGTTGGTCCTAAAAACATAAAGGAACCAATCGGTCTCTTCGGATCCTTTAAGCCAACACGACCTCGTTTAATTGCCTTTGCAACCATGCTTACGGCCTCATCCTGTCCGATCACTCTTTTCTTCAAGGTATCTTCTAATCCTAAAAGACGCTGTGATTCACTCTGGCTGATACGGGTTACCGGAATCTTTGTCCAGGAAGAAACAACCGCTGCCACATCATTCTCCGTGACAGTAATACGACTTACCGATTTCTTCTCCTCCCAGAGTTCTCTTTCTTTTGCTAACTTTATTCCGACCGTCTTTTGCTTTGTATTATTGGTTTTTGCCTTTCGAAGATTACCCTCTGCAAGTGCCTCTTCTTTTCTCTTTCCATATTTGTCAAACTGTTCTTCTAATGCCCGCATCTCATCAGACATCGTATAAAGTCCAACCTTCTTCTTAGAAGCTGCCTCATCCATAACATCAATCGCTTTATCTGGAAGAAAACGATCGCTGATGTAACGCTCGGATAATTCTACAGCTGCCTGAATTGCTCCAGCCGTATAATGTACATGATGATGCTGTTCATACTTTTCTTTTAAGCCGTTTAAAATAGCTACCGCTTCTTCTCTTGTCGCTTCTTCTACAGTAACCGGCTGAAAACGACGCTCAAATGCCGCATCCTTTTCAATGTACTTTCGATATTCTTCTCTTGTTGTTGCTCCGATTAACTGAATCTCTCCTCTGGCAAGGAACGGCTTCATGATATTGGAAGCATCAATGGCTCCTTCCGCTCCACCTGCACCAATCATTGTATGAATCTCATCCACAAACAAGAGAATATCTCCTCTTGAAATAACTTCCTGAAGGAGCTTTTTAATTCTTTCTTCAAATTCTCCTCTATACTTAGAACCGGCGATCATCCCCGGAAGGTCTAAAGTCATTACCTTCTTCTCCCAGAGCATTTCCGGCACTTCTCCCCGTACAATCCACTGTGCAAGCCCTTCTACGATTGCTGTTTTGCCGACCCCCGGTTCTCCAACTAGACATGGACTATTCTTCGTACGGCGGCTCAAAATCTGAATCATTCTTTCGATTTCATGACTTCTTCCAACAATAGGATCTAACTTTCCATCCTTTACTCTCTGTGTTAAATCTACACAGTATGCAGATATCATAGCGCTCTTGCGTTTATTCTTCTTTGGTGCAATAAGTGACTGAAATTCCTTCTGCGCTCTCGCGGAATCCATACCGGTTGCAACCAATACTTCGACATAAATCTTCTTAAGATTGATATTCATTCCCTTCATCAGACGGAGAGCAATACAATCCTTTTCCTTGATAAGTGCAAGTAAAATATGTTCTGTTCCTATCTGCTGTGCGTGTAAACGTGCTGCCTCCTCTTCACTTACCAAAAGAACATGCTCTGCCTTCGGACTGTACCCCAGAAATGTCTGGTTCACATTCTCTCCAAGTGCTGCAGATTCTCCAAGAACCGCCTCTAAAAAGTTCTCATAACTAAGACCATTCTCAGAAAGCACCCGTCCGGAAAGGGATTCTGGCTGTGCCAAAAGTCCAAGGATCAGGTGTTCTGTTCCTATATACTTCTGATGACAGGAAGCCGCATCCTGCGCTGCCTTTTCTAATACCTGGGAAGCATAGCTGTTATATTCTGTTCTCATCTATATCCTCGCTTTCTATTCTTCCTCTTCTATCACAAGAAATGTATCGTACATCTCTTCTACTAGCTGTTTCATCTCATCCTTTGTGATTTCCTTGCAGATTGCCTGTGCCACAATCATCTGCATATATTCATTGACCCGCATCATCTCTTCTGCCTTATCACTGATCTGTACAGATATCACTGCCCCTCTTCTTCTGTCAAGCTTGAGATACCCTTCCTGGCGCAGCATGGCATATGCCTTATTAACAGTATGCATGTTCACACCAAGTTCTCCTGCCAAACATCGGACAGATGGCAGGGAATCTCCCTCATGGAGCTGTTCCTGTGCGATCTGCATGACAATCTGATTGCGAAGCTGTATGTAGATTGCATCCGGGCTGTTAAAATCAAGTTCTATTCTCATATTTATCATCCCATTCTTTTAAAGATATCTTCTGTGTTATATAGACTATATCATATAGCTCAAAAAATCAAGTCCAGATACAAAAAAACGTATAAAATGTATCTTTTTTTCTTTAGTAAATACACTTTATACGTTTTCATTATTCTCTGTCTCTAGAGCGTGTTTGAAAAATGCTCTAATTACTATACTATCTCATTGATACTTTAGTAAATAATGCAGAATGTCTTTCATCAAACTGCATCACCTGACAAAAAATTCCTGAGACAGCATAACACTAATGGGTCTCGGCAAGAAGCTGACAATATAAAATATCTAACGCCTCTTTTACTGCACTGTGACGAACTCCCTGACGGTCTCCACCGTAAAAGCAGCGCTTTACAATCGTTCTTCCCTTCACATAGCATCCGATATAAACTAACCCCACCGGCTTTTCTTCTGTTCCCCCTCCAGGTCCTGCAATTCCTGTTGTAACAACAGAAGCATCTGCTAAAGCTGCCTTTGCTGCCCCTTCTGCCATCTCTGCTGCTGTCTGTCTTGAAACTGCACCATACTTTTCGAGAGTTTCTTCCTTCACACCAAGTAGCTTTTGCTTCGCTTCATTGGAATACGTAACATAACTTTCCTTAAAAACTTCTGAAATTCCGTCGGCATTTACAAGTGTGCCTGCAATAAGACCACCTGTACAGGATTCGGCAGCAGTTACTGTCATCTTCCTGTGAATCAAAATGCGTGCAATCTTTTTTTCAATTGGTTCTTCTGCCATAATCCGATCGGAACTCATTATTTTTCGCTGCCTCCCTCTTTCAGTACATCAATATTCTTTGCAAGGTAATCTACCAAAGAAACGATGGTAAGAATCAATGCAATGTATACAAGAATCTGCTCAACAATATGGATTCCACCTGCATATGCCGGGAAATTCTCACCAAGATTCAGCATAAGTAAAATAATAGCAAACATCTGGAAGTTTGTTTTAAACTTACCCCAGTAACTTGCTGCAATAACAACACCACTGTCACTTGCTACCAAGCGGAAACCACTGATAACAAATTCTCTTGCAATAATCACAATAACGATCCATGCTGCAATCTTATGCTGAGCTACCAGACAGATAAAAGCAGAGGAAACGAGCATCTTATCTGCAAGTGGATCCATAAACTTTCCAAAGTTTGTTACAAGATTATACTTTCTTGCAATATGTCCGTCTAAAAAGTCTGTAATACTTGCTGCACAGAAAAGTACAGTTGCAATCCATTTCGAACCTGCAACAAAATCTGTTAGCAGAAAAAACACAAAGAACGGAATCATAATGATTCTCACAATAGTAAGCTTATTTGGTAAATTCATCGGCATAAATAACATCTCCCATCAAATCATATTCATTAGCTCCAGTAATACGAACAGGAACCATATCTCCGGAAATTAGTTCTTCCTCTGCACGAACAAATACATTTCCATCTACCTTTGGCGCATCCATATAGGTTCTTCCAATATAAATATCATCTTCATATAAGTAACCCTCTATTAAAACGGACATTTCATGACCGATGCGGCTTTCTTCCTTCTGTGCAGAAATCTCCTGCTGCAACGCCATGATCTCATCTCTTCGACTTTCCTTTATATCCTCAGGAATCTGACCATCCATCTCGGCCGCCTTCGTTCCCTCTTCCGCAGAATATGGGAACACACCTAAACGATCAAATTCCATCTTGTCTACAAAGTCTACCATGTTATTAAATTCTTCCTCTGTCTCACCAGGGAAGCCGGTAATTAACGTGGTACGAAGGACAATGTCCGGAATTTCTCTTCTTAATTTCTCTACTAGAGAAACTAATTCTGCTCTGTTCGTTCTTCTGCCCATACGCTTTAATATGGTATCTTCGCTGTGCTGAATCGGAATGTCAAGGTAATGACAAATTTTCTTTTCCTTTTTCATTACCGCAATAAGCTCATCCGTAATCTCTTCCGGATAGCAGTATAAAATACGAATCCATTCGATTCCCTCAATCTCACAAAGCTTTGTCAAAAGTTCAGGCAGTGCCTTTCTTCCATAGCAATCCACACCGTATACAGTCGTTTCCTGCGCAATAAGAATTAACTCTTTTACACCACCCTCTGCAAGCTTTCTTGCCTCTGCTAACAAATCTTCCAGAGGAAAACTACGGTAATGTCCACGAATATATGGAATAATACAGTAGGTACAACGCTTATTACAACCTTCTGCAATCTTTAAATAAGCAGTATATCCACCAGTTGTTACCACTCGTTTATCGGCTAAAGAATCTGGAAGTAAATCAATGGAAGGACAACAATTTACAAAAGATTTTTCTTTTTTCTCATTGTTGTATTCCTGTGTTTCTTCTTTAGAATCCGCTTCTGCTGCATCTAAAATTTCATCAAGAATCGGAACAATCTCTGTGTAACCGGTTGTTCCAATGACGGCATCTACTTCTGGAATCTCCTGCTGAATCTCATCCTGGTAACGCTGTGCCATACATCCAGTTACAATAAGTGCCTTAAGAGAACCCGTCTTTTTCCACTCTGCCATCTCAAGAATAGTCTCCACACTCTCTTCCTTCGCATCATGAATAAAGCAGCAGGTATTTACAACAATCGCATCGGCTTCTGCTTCTTCCTGGGCAACACGATAGCCAGCTTCATTTAAAAGTCCAAGCATTTTTTCACTATCTACAAGATTTTTGTCACATCCTAATGATACAAATAATACATTTCTCATCGGTTATTCATCCTTAACGCTGCTTCTACGCAGTTATTCATTAACATGGCGATTGTCATGGGACCAACTCCACCAGGAACTGGAGTAATTGCAGAAACCTTATCTACGACCTTATCATAATCTACATCACCACAAAGTTTGTTGTCTGCATTTCTGTGAATTCCTACATCGATAACGACCGCTCCATCTTTGACATAGCTGTCATCAAAGAACTTTGGCTTACCAATGGCAGCTACTAAAACATCCGCTCTCTGGCATACTTCCTTTAAATTCTTTGTATGAGAATGACAGATCGTCACCGTTCCATTCTCTCTTAAAAGAAGCATGGCCATTGGTTTTCCAACGATATTGCTTCGTCCTACAACTACGCAATCCTTTCCATCAATAGAAATTCCGGAGCGCTTTAATAACTGAATAATTCCGGATGGAGTACAGGATACAAATCCCGGCTCCCCTGTAGATAATGCTCCAACGCTCTGTGGATGGAATCCATCAACATCTTTTGCCGGAGAGATTGCCTGAATAATCTCTTTCTCATCCATATGTACAGGGACTGGAAGCTGCACAAGAATACCGTTGACATGATCATCCTTATTCAGCCTGTCAATTAATGCAAGCAATTCTTCCTGTGTTGTTTCTTCCGGAAGTTCATAAGCCTGTGATTCAATTCCAATATACGCACATGCTTTCTTTTTATTATTCACATATACGCTTGATGCAGGGTCATTCCCTACCTGAATTACAGCCAGACATACAGAAATCCCTTCCTTTTTTAACTGGCTTACCTGTTCTTTTAATTCCTCTTTAATATCAGAAGATATCTTTTTTCCATCAATTCTTAAAGACATAGTATCTGCTACTAAAAGCATATACAGATATGTATATGCTAGAGCGTGTTTGAAAAATCATTCCTGTAATCTGCACGCTCCAGATGATTCACTACTATCTTATGATTTGTAGTTACTATTTCATCTAAATAGCTTTTCCTTTCCTATTTTTTGATATTCGCCACTTGCTTTTTGTGGACTGATACCACTATTCAATTTTTAATAATACAATACTTTTTCCATTTCGTAAAGTCCCACTGACAGATTCTTCATTTGTTCTTTCATATTTCTTACAAATATTCCTCAAAATAGGCCTCTAACTGTTCCGAAGACATTAAAACTTTACGTGGCTTTGTTCCTTCCTCCGGTCCTACGATTCCCGCATCTGCAAGTTGATCGACAATTCTTGCCGCCCGGTTAAAACCGACTTTAAACATTCTCTGCAACATACCAATCGATGCTTTATCCTTCTCGATAACAAAACGGGCTGCCGCTTCAAAATATTCATCCCTCTCCTGAGTAAGTGCGCTGCTTTTTAACTTATTCTCGATCTTTTCTGTCACTTCTGTATCATATACTGCAACATCTTCATTTTCTTTCAAAAATTCCACAATATCACTGATCTCATTATCCGAAATAAATGCACCCTGTATACGAATTGGTTTGGAATATCCTGCCGGATAGAATAGCATATCTCCCTTTCCAAGTAATTTTTCCGCTCCATTCATATCAATGATGGTACGGCTGTCCACTCCAGACGAAACAGAAAAGGCAATTCTTGATGGAACATTCGCTTTGATCAGACCAGTAATAACATTAACCGATGGTCTTTGTGTTGCAATCACCAGATGAATTCCTGCCGCTCTCGCAAGCTGGGATAAACGCACGATAGCATCCTCCACCTCACCCGGTGCTACCATCATAAGATCGGCAAGCTCATCAATAATAATAACAATCTGTGGCATCTTCTTTATGGATTCCGGATCAATCTCTCCAGACTTCTGAAGTTCTTTCACCTTTTTATTATAGCCCTCAATATTACGGACTCCTGTTTCAGTAAACTTCTTATAACGGTTTGTCATTTCCACTACTGCCCAGTTTAATGCTCCGGAAGCCTTCTTGGGATCAGTCACAACCGGAATCAAAAGATGCGGAATTCCATTATAAATACTAAGCTCAACCATCTTAGGGTCAACCATGATAAGCTTTACTTCCTCTGGGGAAGCCTTATATAAAAT
>CAVCBH010000183.1:0-4291 GCA_963600375.1 bacterium
GCCCTTCCATCGTAAAATATTCTGCTACTTCTGCAAAATATGAGCTATAATAGAGATCTTCTAAACCCTTTTTCAGGAAATGAAAATAATCCTTACATTCTGCTGAATTTAAATATGTATAATTTCTTGTGTCCGTGACCATAAACTCACAGTAAATAAGTGGCTGTGTCACTCCAAATAAAGGATGCTTTGGCCTGCGGCTTCCTCTGGCAAATACCTGAAGCTTTCCCCGCTCCTTTGTAAGAATTGTCAGCCGCCTGTCATTCTCTCCGACAGGATAGACAGACAGAACGATTCCTGTCACTCTTGTCTGTTCACTCATCTCAGCCTTTACAGTTCCTTCTTATTATAACCGTAGTTTTTCAGAAGAATATCGCTGTCTCTCCAGTCTTTTCTTACCTTTACCCACAGTCTTAAGTTTACTTTCATATCCAGAAGATTCTCCATCTCCACTCTCGCCTGTGTACCGATTTCTTTGATCATCGCGCCTTTTTTGCCGATAATAATACGCTTATGGGACTCTCTCTCGCAGATAATAACTGCCTCAATATCTACAATATTGCCGCTTTTCCGTGTTTTCATACGTTCAATTACAACGGCGATACCATGTGGAATCTCCTGACTTAACAGACGAAGTGCCTTCTCTCTGACAAGCTCTGCCACAATCTGGCGTTCTGGCTGGTCTGTAATCGTATCCTCATCATAGTACAATGGTCCTTCTGGAAGATATTTGAAAATAGAATGTACTAAATCATCCGTATTGTTGCCTTCTAATGCGCTTACTGGAATAATCTCGGCAAAGTTACACTGGTCTTTATAGGCAACGATTGCCTTTAAAATTTCCTCTTCTGTTGCAACATCTGTCTTGTTGATCACGAGGAAAATCGGTGTCTTTACATTCTGAAGCTTCTCAATAATATACTGCTCTCCCCCACCGATAAATGTCGTCGGTTCTACAAGCCATAAAATAAGATCCACTTCATTTAATGTTCTCTCGGCAGCCATAAGCATATAGTCTCCAAGTTTATTCTTTGCCTTATTGATTCCTGGTGTATCGAGGAAGACAATCTGACCTTCCTCGCTTGTATATACAGTCTGGATTCGATTTCTTGTTGTCTGCGCTTTACTGGAAGTAATCGCAATTTTTTGTCCGATCAACTGGTTCATCAATGTAGACTTTCCTACATTGGGACGGCCAATGATCGTTACAAATCCTGATTTAAAACTTCTGCTCATATTTTTCCCTTTCTCTATTACACTCTATTGATTCAGGCTACTTACCTGTTTAAACAGCTCTTTCTCTTCTTCTAACTTACGGTCATTACCGATGGCACATACCGTTCCTGCCTTCATCATTGTCTCGATATAGCCTGCTAAAGAACGAATCGTATCTTCTGTTGCATCAAGCACCTGATTTCTCTCTTTTTGAATCATCTCTACTGTAATTCCAGACTGGTAAGCATGGAAAGAACGCTCGCCTAATGCCGACGGCTCTAATGGCTGATCAATGCTACTGATCGTTCCGATAATATACTTAGTCATATCTCTCTTACCAGCTTCAAAGTTTCTCACATAATCCGCTGCCTTTTTATATACATCTAATGTAGAAGAAAGGTTTGGATCTCTGTAAGAAGTAAAGAAGCCATAACCATTTCTTGAGAAATTACACATGCAACCATAAGCCCCTCCAGTTACTCGGACATTAACCCAGAGATAATCATAGGAGAAAATGGTTTTTAACACCTTTAATGCACCGTGATATTTCTGTCCTTCTTTCTCAAAACTTCCTGCACTTGCCACATACTGTACCTTACTTGCCGTCTTAAATCCTTCGTTCTTTTTCTCTAAAGTAAATGTTGGAACAGCCCTAACACATGGCATATCATAAAGCATCCGATTAAACTTTAACATTTCCCCTTCCAGTAAGGACTTAAAATTAAATTCTCCTGTAAGAGATAACGTAAGGTTTTCTTTGCGGAAAATGCACATCTGGGTTCTTACCAGCTGTTTTACAAGAAAATCTGCATTACTGTCGAAGTTCTTATCCAGTTTTTTTATAAACTCGTAGAAACCAATTCCTTCTGCGGTATCTTTGTACTTCATCATCGGATCAACATAAGACAGAGCACGATTCGCAGCATACACATGACCGGCTGCAGGGATTCTCGTATCCATCTTTGTACGAAGTTCAGAGATAATTTCTTTTAAACGCTTCTTATCATCCATCTTGGAGCTTAAAAGGACTTCCTTTAATAAAGACATACCGTCTGTAATCTGATCTTCCATACATTTCATATGCACGCTAAAGTATGGACGATAGCCATTCTTTTTCCATACAAGAACATTCATACCCGTCTGGAAAGACAGTCCGCCAATCTTTAAATTAATTTCTGTTGCCAGATCATTATAGGAATAACGCTCCGTATCCACATAACGGTAAATTTCTGTCAATAATGTTGCATACGGAATCAGTTCTTCTGGAAGTTCAGACATATCAAAACAAAAATCTGAATACACGATTCCATTCGTATGATATTCGTGGATAACTGCTGTTGTATTGCCGATGGTTGCCTCTTTATTCTTAAATGGAAGTACCTCTCTTGAAATATCACTTAAATCTAACGTAGGAATCTTTTCTAATTCTTCCTGTGTGGAAGGTGTCTCCTGAAATTCCTTTAACTTCTTTGTGTCTTCAATCAGATAATTTAACTGTTTTGTATTGAGTTTATCCTTCATTCTTGCAAGCTGTTCTTTTAACTGCTCCTCTAAACGCTCGTTCTTGCCAACTTCCGGATACAGATATACATAGGCTTTATGTGTATTCTCTAAAAAGCTATCTTTAATAAGCTGTTCAAAATAACCAGTATCTACCTTTTCTTTTAATCTGGCAAGCGGTGTCAGGGAATCTGCAAGTTCTAATGCCTTTGTATCATCATATAACCAACTGTTTAAAAAATTAAGACCATAGATCAGACCTTTAGGGAAACGTCCGAAATCTGCTTCACGATACTTAAACTCATAGTTATTAATCGCAGAGTAAATTGCCTTTTTATTAAGGCCATTCTCTGCCTGCTCTCTTAAAGCTTCCTCTAATGTCTTTATAAAAAGCTCCTCATTGCCTTTTTTTGCATTCTTTACGATAACAGAAAACAATGGCTGCTGAATCCCACCATCATAGTAGCTGTCTACATCTTTTCCAAGTCCGGCATCAATTAAAGTCTTTCTTACCGGCGCACCCGGCATTGTAAAAAGCACATAATCAAGAATCTGCATCGCAAGGCCACGTTCATTATCGCAACTGTCTCCGGCAGCTACGTTATAACTTAAGTATACACCTTCCTCTTCCTCCTCAGAAACAGAGTACGTATCTTTCAATGTTTCCGGTGCTTTAAATGCTTCCTGTAATGCCACTTTAGAATCGATTGCTTTCTTATCATAATAACTTAAATATTCTTCATCAATAAAGGCAAGTTCCTTTTCAAAGTCCACATTACCATACAGATAAATATAACTATTGGATGGATGATAATACTTGCTATGGAACTCTAAAAACTTCTCTCTGGTAAGTTCCGGAATCGCATCAGGGTCTCCACCAGACTCAAATGCATATGGTGTATCTTTTAAAAGTGCCTCCTGAATCTTTCTTGCCAAAATATCATCCGGTGAAGAAAATACACCCTTCATTTCATTATACACAACTCCATTAAATTTCAGTTCATCGTCCTTGTCTGCAATCTCATAATGCCAGCCTTCCTGCTTAAGAATTTCATCTCTCTTATAGATATTTGGATGAAAAACAGCATCAAGATAAACGTGCATGAGATTATGATAATCCTGGTCATTGCAACTTGCGATTGGATAAACTGTCTTATCCGAGTAGGTCATTGCATTTAAAAATGTATTCAAAGAACCTTTTGCCAGCTCGATAAATGGATCTTTGGATGGAAACTTATCAGAACCGCATAATACAGAGTGTTCCAGAATATGAGCAACACCGGTATCATCTGCTGGAGGGGTACGGAATGCGATACTAAACACCTTGTTCGTATCATCATTCTCTATAAGAAGAACTCTTGCACCTGTCTTCTTATGTTCTAATACATAGCCGTATCCGTTCAGCTCCTCTATCTTCTCCTTTTGTACAAAAGAATAACTTTTAAAATCTGTGTCTCTTAGCATTCGCCATCTACCTCCTGCTTTTTTATATTTTATAAAAATGACTGTAATCGCTGTCTTGTCCTGGCCATAACCTTCCAGTCATAATCTTTTTTCAGATTCTACTCTACTATAA
>CAVCBH010000184.1:0-2600 GCA_963600375.1 bacterium
CTCTATGCCTTCCTATACCTACTTATTCATGCTTTATTGGGGCTTGTTTTCTTCTATATTCTTAATTATAACTTTAAATCTCTATCTCTTTTATCTCATTTTATCTATCTCATCAACATACCGCCTGTTGCATCAAATGTAATTCCCGTATAATAATCCGCACATTTTGACGCTAAAAATACAACCGCCTGTGCCACTTCTTCTGGTTCTGCCACCCTTCCGATAGGAATTCTTCCATTATAGTAATCTGGCTTTGCTTTTAAAGCAACTTCTGTCATTGGAGTCCGCACCATTCCCGGTGCTACCATATTTACATTGATTCCATATTTCGCAACCTCTCTTGCAAGAGAAATGCTAAAGCTGACTAAACCGGCTTTTGATGCCGCATAGTGTGCATGTCCGGTCGTTGAACCATGAAAGGCTGCCTGAGAAACAACATTAACAATCTTTCCTTTTTGCTGTGTCTCTATCTTTTCCTGCACGAATTTCTGGCATAATAAGTATGGTACTTCCAGATTTACACGAATCGTTCGCTCAAAATCTTCTGGTTTCATATCTACTACATATGCTGTTGGCCAGATTCCCGCATTATTTATTAAAACATCTATGCTTCCCAAATCTTTTTTTACCGCATCAAAAATGAAATCTACGCTTGAAAGTTCTGAGAAATCCACACGATACCCCTGAATACGCTCATCCTGATATTTATTCCGAAGTTCTGTCATAACCTTCTGGATTTCTTTCTCTTTTCGTCCCGTAATAACAGGGATTCCACCTTCCTGTGCAATAAATTCCGCTACTGCCTTACCAAGTCCTTTTGTACTTCCTGTTATTAAAACTACCTTATCCTTTAAACCGTAATCCACTCTTTCACCCCTATTTTTTAACTTACCATTTTCCTGCTATAGATTAAGCTGTAATTAAACTTCTACACGGATATCTGCATAAAATTTGAATCTGAACAGAGTTTACACACCAATTTTATGTCGTATAAAAATACAAAAAACGGCTAAAGGCTTCCTTTTCTTAAATTGAAAAAAAGGAAAACTCTAGCCGTATTACTTAATCTTATACAACTTAATCTATTTTGTTCTGAAAAAATTATAACATATGCACAAAGAAATTGTCAATAATGCAAAAACCTACTTTCTGATAGTAGCTATCTTAATCTAAACGCACATTACGCTGATTTTTCAAACATGTTCTGAAAATAACAGACATAACTATATATTATTTATCATTTCTACAAAAAGTTTCTAATGTTTCAATCAACTTCTGTGCATCTAACGGTTTCGATAAATGTGTGTTCATTCCGGCAACCCTTGACTTCTTCCGGTCATCATCAAATACATTGGCTGCCATGGCAATGATTGGTATTGTCTTTGTATCTTTCTTATCACAGGTTCGGATAAACTGTATTGCCTTATATCCATCCATCACCGTCATCATAATATCCATTAAAATTGCATCGAAATAATATTCTGGCTTTTTAAGAACAAAGAGACTGCCTGCTGACCATCAATTGCTTCTGTCACCTGAATTCCTTCATCTTTAAGGACAAAGGCTGCAATCTCACTGTTAAGCCGCGCCTCTGCCAGTGCATTCTCCAATCTTGCTTGCTATTTTTCCTGCTTTGCAATAATATAAAAAATCGCTCTTAAATGATATGTACCCAGAATTCTGGACACATATTTATAAGTTAGGCGGACATCATGGATGCTTCTCTGTATTTTACAGGAGGCATCCATTTTGTTTTTGCCTAGATTCGTTTGTTATTATAGTAATCAATATATTCATCAATAGCAATTGCAAATTCTTCAAATGATGTATAATCTTTTTCAAAACCATAATACAGTTTTGTTTTTATTCTTCCAAAGAATGTTTCCATGATGCAATTATCGTAGCAATTCCCCTTTCTAGACATAGATTGAATTATTCCATGCTCTTTCAATCGATTTCGAAAATAAGCATGTTGATATTGCCATCCTTGATCAGAGTGCAAAATTAAACCGTTTACAGAAGAATACTTATCAAAAGCTTTATCAAGCATTCTTTTTATTTGTTCTAAATTAGGACTTAGCACATAAGTGAAATTAAAAACCGAAATTTAAGAAATAGGTTTCGGGCGATGGTTACAGTTAGAAAAACACCAGAAGGTAAACCCATAGTAAACCCTTTAAAGCCAAAAGCTTACTTTAAAACATACATGGACGCATATGAAGCTCTTGTTGAATATAATAAAAATCCTTATGACCTAGATACAGCATCTATGACAATGGCTGAACTATATGAAAAATGGTCAGAAGAATACTTCAAAACAGTAAAAAAACTAGGTAATTGCGAAACAAGTTTGAAATCTTGATTCCAATAGGAAAAAATTCAGTAGAGCTGGATTTTTAAGATATGCTTGTGCAAAATGGGATTTTATTCCATAAAAACAAAGCAGATAGAATTATCTGCCTGTAAAACAGATGAGAAATACAGAAGATTATGCTATTAACGGCTTCAAGCTACGGATATACTGGTGCTTATGCATTTTATCAGCTACTATGACCGTGAGCAGCTGTGCAATCCCTGCAAGCAGTAAATCAGAATGAAGA
>CAVCBH010000185.1:0-6463 GCA_963600375.1 bacterium
TACCGTAAATTGAGGTGTGCAGATTGCAGGAATGATTTTTCAGACACGCTCTAATATCTGTGACTTTAGTCGCTGTGGGCAAGGGTAGTTATAAAAGCTCCTTCTTGAAATAATTGATTTTGATTCCGTTGTAAAGAACACAAAGTCACAAAATCAATTATTTTAAGAAGGAGCTTTTAACAATATTGTACTTCCGCAACTCCGAGGCCACAGATATTAGCATACAATTCCACGGGGTTCTGTCTTTGATAAATAGAAGCCCTGCGAAGATTTGAGTTGTGAGCTGTTAGCTTTGTTGTGGTTGCTGAAGTATGGTGATATGAATTTTTGTCTTCGATAACTAGAAGCTTAATGTGGATTTGAGTTGTAGGATTTTGGTTATTTTGATATTATGGTAATATTAATTAGTAATTTGTTGAAAGGGGGATTTTAGTGGATTATTTATCTCATAATGTGGCGGTTAATTTAAAGCAGATTCGCCAGTCGAAAGGAATGAGTCTGGGTGAGGCTGCAGAGCAGACTGGAGTCAGTAAA
This sequence comes from bacterium, assembly GCA_963600375.1. Taxonomy (GTDB): domain Bacteria; phylum Bacillota; class Clostridia; order Lachnospirales; family Lachnospiraceae; genus Anaerobutyricum. Next base: position 535 of record CAVCBH010000185.1, read on the forward strand.
AGTATGCTCGCGCAGATTGAGAAAGGCACAGCCAATCCCTCTCTCGGTGTACTTGGAAAGATTACAAGTGGTCTTCGTATAGAATTTCAGACACTCATTGATCCTCCAAGAGAAGACTTTTGCCTTGTGAATCCGAAAGAAATTTTCCCTACAAAAGAACTCGAAGGACAGTATAAAGTCTGGACATGCTTTCCCTATGAAGATTCTCATTCCGTGGAAATATACCGAATAGATATCGAACCCGGCGGGGTTTATGTAAGCGGAAGCCACGGAGAGAAAACGAGGGAATATATTACAGTAACAGATGGGGTACTTACGATAGAGTGTCATGGACATATACAGACGATTAACAAAGAGCAAGTTTATAAATTTGAGACAGATCAGACACATGTTTATCGGAATGAGGGAACGGAAACGGTGAGTTGTACCTGTTTTTTTCTTGATTATACTGGGTTGAGATAATAAACAGATGAGCCTCCGAACCCTATCATATGTAAAAATGCTTCGTATCACTGTGTCCAAGCTGCTCGACCGCAACTTGAACTTATTCTAAGGCGCATTTTTACATATGATAGGGTTCGGAGGCTCTGTATATTCCAATCCCATGAATCGGTGAAAAAACAATTTAGGGATAGCAACAGAAGAAATAGAAATTCTGGAATATTGCTTTTCAAAGGACTAATATAAAGATTAGTGAGGAAATTCTGATCTTACTCCAGGAGCGTCACTTTTGCCATTGCCTGCATAGTTCCTGTAATTGTGGTTCAGATGTGAGCCTGGATGCAATAGTACCGGAAAAGAAAATTCCTGCTACGGAAAATATAAGTGATGTAATGAACATTAAAAGTAATCCGGTTGTGGCAGCCTGACAGGCTTCCTCTGCCTTGTGCTGTCCAATTTTACGGGAGAGTAAGGCATTTAAATCTAACAGCTGTTCCTCTTGATTTCACGCTTTAAAAGCCGGCTTGGTTTCTTTATTTCGTGCCTATTATAATGCGTAAAAGAGAAAAAATGCAAGAAAATTTTTGTTGACTTTTCCAAAAAAGAAAAATATAATACTTTTAAACGAGTTGCAGGCTAGCGTAAATCCAGTTTTGTTGCTCGTTTTTTTGTGCATCTGTTGTCGCACATTACGAAAATGTATCATGCAGTTAAAAGTGTGTAGCTTATCAGCGTAAGTCCAACTTATGAGGTAAGTACACACTTTTTTTATGCAGAAATGGAGGTTAGGTTAAGATGGCAGAAAGTAACAAGATGAAGGAGATGCCGGTAAATAAGCTCATACTTCAGATGGGAATACCGATGATCTTGTCTATGGCATTGCAGGCGGTTTACAACATTGTAGACAGTGCTTTTGTTGGAAACATGAGATCCGGAAGTGAGGCGGCACTAAATGCACTTACACTGGTATTTCCGGTTCAGATGCTGATGGTGGCTGTGGGAATTGGAACAGGTGTGGGAACAAATGCACTCCTTGCAAGAACACTGGGACAGGGAAATGAGAAAAAGGCTGCAAAAGTTGCAGGAAACAGCTTGTTTCTTGGGATGGTAATTTATGTGGTATGTCTGTTGTTTGGAATTTTTGGAGTAAGAGCATATATTTCATCTCAGACAGTTGATCAGGAAGTTATTTCAATGGGAACAAGCTATTTGAGAATATGCTGCATTATTTCGTTTGGAAGTGTTTTCTTTTCCTTATTTGAAAAACTGCTACAGGCAACCGGGCGTTCCCTTTATTCTACTATTGGTCAGGTTGTAGGTGCAGTGGTAAATATTATCCTTGATCCGATTATGATTTATGGTATCGGACCTGTTCCTGAACTGGGAGTAGAAGGCGCTGCTTATGCAACAGTAATCGGGCAGGTGGCATCTGCGGTACTTTTATTTGTATTTCATATAAAGTTAAACAAAGAATTTAAACATGATGTAAAGTATATGAAACCGGATGGCAGAATTATCAGAGAAATCTATGCAATCGGTCTTCCTGCAATTATTGCACAAGCACTTATGTCTATCATGGTTTATGTGATGAATTTGATTTTGAAATTCAGTCCTTCGGCACAGACTGCATATGGATTATTCTATAAAGTACAGCAGTTTGTACTGTTCCTTGCATTTGGATTAAGGGATGCGATCACACCGATCATTGCTTTTGCATACGGAATGCGCAGTAAAAAGAGAATTCAGGATGGAATAAAATACGGATTGATATACACAATTGCGCTTATGATCGTTGGTGTGGCTATTACAGAGATTTTTCCGGATGCTTTTGCAACTTTATTTAATGCCGGACAGTCAAGAGAATATTTTATCGGGGCAATGAGAATTATCTCCATCAGCTTTATTTTTGCCGGAATAAATGTGGCGTATCAGGGAATTTATCAGGCATTGGACGGTGGTATGGAATCACTTGTGATCTCACTGCTCAGACAGCTTGTAATTATATTACCATTGGCAGGAATTTTCTCCGTCTTTGTCAGAAACGGACAGATGGGAGTCTCACTTATCTGGTGGGCATTTCCAATCACCGAGCTTATTGCATGTCTGGTGGGATATGTATTTTTAAAAAGAATCCAAAAGAACAAAGTGGAAAGTTTAAGTTAAGGAGGAAGCGGTTATGGCAAAAAGAATCATTACGATCAGCAGAGAATTTGGAAGTGGTGGTCGATTTATCGGTGAAGAAGTGGCAAAGAAACTTGGTATTGCATATTATGACAAGGATATCATTGGACAGATTGCAGAGCAGTCAGGATTATCACCGGGGTATATTCAGGAAAATGGTGAATTATCTCCAAAGAAAGGATTGTTTGCCTATGCTTTTTCAGGGCGTGATATTACAGGAAAATCAGTAGAAGATATCGTGTATGAAGCACAAAGAAAAATAATTATGGAAATCGCTGAAAAAGAAAGCTGTGTAATCATAGGAAGAAATGCAGATTTTATCTTAAGGGACAGAGATGATGTGCTGAATGTGTTTATACATGGAAACACGCCGGAAAAAGTACAGCGCATCTGCAAATTATATAATGTTACAGAAGTTGATGCTATAAATATGATAAATGATACAGATAAAAGACGCAGAACAAACTATAATTTTTATACGGAACAGAAGTGGGGAATGGCAGGCAATTATACATTGTCTTTGAACAGCTCTGTATTAGGATATGATATGTGTCAGAAAATCATAATGGACTGTGCCAAAATATAAGAATAACAGGGACAAATAAATCTAAAAGGGTTATTTGTCCCTTATTTATCTTTGAATTAAATTTCTAAGGAATCCTCTGCATCCACCCACAACTGCATTGTACCATCAAGATACAGTTTGGCATATTCCAGCGGTTCATCAATGGCAAGTGCGTTTAATGCACAGTCTGATCCGGGAGTGGTTTTTAAGTTTTTTTCAGCTTCCCAGCAGTCAATGCAGAGCATAATATAACCTGCACTGGTATATACGTCAATGCAGAGTTAAATAAGTATCATAACTACTATCTCTATAGTTAGAGATGGGAAGAATGGATTGAAGAGTGTTATATTAAAACTTGTTTAAGTAATGTGTTATAAATAAGTTTATATTGAACTTGTTTAAGTAATATGTTATAAATAAGTTTGAGGTGATTGATATGGAATATAATTTTTCAAAAGATTTAAAGTCTATTCGAGAAATATTAGGTGTTTCCCAAAGTGAATTTGCAGACCAGATTGGAGTAGAACAGGTAACGATTTCAAGAAATGAATTGGGAAAAACTAATCCGTCTGCAAAAATTTTGGAGAATGTATATACATTTGCATTTGCCCAAAATATAAAGATTAATAAATTAAAAGAAATGTTTTGGAGAGATGATTTAAAAAAGCATGAGAAATTACTTTTTCACGGAGCTAAAAGTAAAATTGATGGGAAGATAGATATTCATAGAGGCAGACATAATAATGATTTTGGTCAGGGCTTTTATGCAGGAGAAAGTTACGAACAGGCAATATCGTTTGTTTCAGGATTTGAAAATTCATCGGTATATTATATTTGTTTTAATGACGAACATCTCAAGTGTAAAAGATACGCAGTAAATCAGGAATGGATGATGACAATTGCATATTATAGAGGCGCATTAGACGAGTATAAGAATCATCCGCTTGTGAAGAAACTTATAGAGCAGTCAAGAAATTGTGATTATATAATTGCACCGATAGCAGATAATCGTATGTTCCAAATTATTAATTTATTTATTGAAGGAGAGCTTACGGATGAACAATGTAAGCATTGTCTTGCGGCAACAAATCTTGGAATGCAGTATATTTTTATAAGTGAAAAAGCGGTGGCTCAGACAAAAATTATAGAGCGTTGCTATATTTCTCATAATGAAAGGGAATATTATAAAAATATACGGCTTGAAGAGTCGAAGTTAGGAGCTAATAAAGTAAAATTAGCCAGAAAGCAATATAGGGGCAAAGGTCGGTATATTGATGAAATTTTGGTGTAAGGAAGTGGATAATGCATGAAAAAGATAGATAGGGATGGGTTGCTTTTATGTGAACTTCAAGCAACAGCCTTTGAAAATTCTATAGATAAAATGGATTCAAGTTCTGAGATTTTTATCAGAAGATTTATGAAAAGCAATATAGCCAAAAGAATGGATGACGAATCAATTCTTGAAAGTAATATTCAGGCAAATGACATTTTACAGTTAGTGGATGAGGAATATGGAGTTTCACATTATGGGACGGTAAAATATACTCATAATGAGATGTACTGGATTGGATATATCTATAGATATTTTGTAATCACCTACGAATTCACATCAGTGCGAGTCTATAAAATCGTAAAACCTAAAGAATTACGAGGATTATTTTTGCCATATCATACATTAGACCCAGCTCAGGCTATAGAGAGAATATTAGAAGCAAAAGGATTATTACTTGATGAAGAAGCAGAGCTACAGCGACAGTACGAGATATTCAGAAGAATAAGGATGGGTTCAAAATGATTTCATCTACTTTATTCGTAACTTGACTTTTGAAGAACAGCCAAGCTTATCTTCCCCTCTAACCACAAGATGTTTTTGCCTGCTTCATCAGCAATTTGATTTTTCCTTCAACAAACAGAACCTAAAAAAGAAGCGATATAACAAATGCGCCTTAGAGCAAGCTCTTAATGCGGTCGAGCATTAAGAGTGCAGTGATACGAAGCATTTGTTATATCGCTTCTTTTTTAGGTTCGTCTGTCTGTCACAAAAACAAACCGCCTATTTAGTAGTCAAATCATCCGCTTTTCTGCGAATCTTTGCCATAAATCCCTTCTTCTCCGGTTTTGGAACTGGAGCCTTACGGAAGTTATTGATGCTTGTGATGTAGATGCCGCTGATCATTGCCTTAATCTCAGCTTTTACCGGGATTAAATCATATACATTTTCATCAGCGATAAGGCTTGTAACCTTTGGTCCGATTTTGGCTTTTACTACAGGTACTTTTGCACGGCGAGCTCTCTTTGGAGTCTGGTCAATTACAATCTGTGGAAGACCGGAATCTTTTAAAGGGAGTCTCTTTTTATCTATTACCAGCATAGTAACCGGAGTAGCGGCGCTGAATAACTGTTCTTTTTGTTCTTGTTGTTCTTTCTGAAGCTTGGAACCCTTGTAATAAAGGAATCCGAGAATGGCGAGTGCAACTAAAAGGATAATTGCAAAAACAATCCATGGGTTCATAATATTCCTCCTGTTCTTTCTTTTTGATAACACAAATTTCATTCTAACATTATTTACGTTAATTGAAAAGAAAAAATTACGGTTTTATGCTACTTTTTCGTATAAATAAACTTTTTTCAGGCAGTTGCTGCCGGATAAACATAATCTTTAGTAGTTTTTAAAGTGTTACTTCCATATTAGAGCGTGTCTGAAAAATGCTTTCTGCAAGATGTGCATCACAATTTGCGGGA
>CAVCBH010000186.1:0-3919 GCA_963600375.1 bacterium
TCACAATTTGCAGAAAGCATTTTTCAGACACGCTCTAGGGTTGTTAGAATGTTGATAATAAAAATATGTATTTGTTTTTATTCCCGGATTTTGTCTATTTATTTTAACAAAGTGAATCAGAAAAGTAAAATATTTGTACGACAATGTAATTATGTAAAATATACAAAAGAAAAACTTTTCTTTGTAAATAGTTATCGAAAATGTCTTTAAAACTGCACAAAACGGATTGACCAATTTATACAGAAGTGATATTATTGAAATTAGGATAAATGTGCTGATTGGCACTTATTCCTAATGACATATTATTTCTTTGAAGGAGGAGATTATTTTGAAGAAGATTATTAATGCAGTAGATCAGGTAGAGAACCAGATGATAGAAGGTATGGTAAAGGCCTTTCCTCAGTATGTAAAGAAACTTGACTGTGGTAATGTTGTTGTCAGATCTGAGAAGAAGACTGGCAAGGTAGCATTAATCAGTGGTGGTGGAAGTGGACATGAGCCAGCACATGGTGGATTCGTGGGAAAAGGTATGTTGGATGCTGCAGTTGCAGGTGCTGTATTTACTTCTCCTACTCCTGATCAGATTTATGAAGGAATTAAGGCTGTTGACGATGGCAAGGGCGTTTTAATGGTAGTTAAGAACTATACAGGTGATGTTCTTAACTTTGAGATGGCAGCAGAGATGGCAGCCGACATGGATGGAATCGATGTAAAAGAAGTTGTTGTTAATGATGATGTAGCTGTACAGGATTCTTTATATACAACAGGCCGTCGTGGTGTTGCAGGAACTGTATTTGTACATAAGATTGCCGGAGCATTAGCTGAAAGAGGGGCAAGTCTTGATGAAGTACAGGCTGTTGCTCAGAAAGTTATTGATAATGTAAGAACAATGGGTATGGCTATCAAGCCTTGTACTGTACCAGCAGCCGGAGAACCTGGATTTGAACTGGCTGACGATGAGATGGAAATCGGTATCGGTATCCATGGAGAACCTGGTGTTGAGAAGAAACCTCTTGAGACAGCAGATGAGATTGTTGATACACTTCTTGAGAAGATTTTAGCAGATATCGATTACTCAGGATCTGAAGTTGCAGTAATGATTAACGGATGTGGAGCAACTCCTTTAATGGAACTTTTCATCGTTAATAATCATGTAGCAGATGTTTTAGCTGAAAAAGGTATCAAAGTATATAAGACAATGGTAGGCGAATACATGACATCACTTGAGATGGAAGGATTCTCTATCACATTACTTCGTCTGGATGATCAGATGAAAGAACTCTTAGACGATGAGGCTGATACACCAGCACTTACTGTTATAAAATAATAAATGAAACAGATAGCTGTTATCTAAAGCCGGTTATTGACATACTGGTCTTAGACGGTTACAATGAGTTTAACGAAAGACCGGCGTAATCTACGTGGGTCTTTTGTTACAGTAATGAATATATTAAGTAAGAAAGAGGACAGAATTATGGCAGACGTAAAGAAAGTAATTGAAATCATTGACAAGATTATCGCAGATGTAGATGAGCAGAAGTTGTTTTTAACAGAGCTTGATAATGTAATCGGTGATGGTGACCACGGAATTAATCTTGCACGTGGTTTTGATGCTGTTAAGACAATTGAAGGAACATTCGAAGGCAAGGATATCGGAGCTATTTTAAAGGCAATCGGAATGAAACTTGTTTCTACTGTTGGTGGAGCTTCTGGTCCTTTATACGGAACTGCATTTATGAAGTCCGGCGCATTTCTTAATGGAAAGACAGAGATGGATATGAATGACTTTATCGAGATGCTTCAGGTGTCTATTGATGGTATCATGAAGCGTGGTAAAGCAGTAAAAGGCGAGAAGACAATGCTTGATGCCATGATTCCAGCTCATGATGCTATGGCAGCTTCCTACGAAGCAGATGGCGATGCAAAGAAAGCCTTAGAAGCAGGTGTAAAAGCTGCGGAAGAAGGTATCGAATATACAAAGACAATCATTGCAACAAAAGGTCGTGCAAGCTACCTTGGAGAAAGAAGTATCGGACATCAGGATCCAGGAGCCACTTCATTTACATTAATGCTTAAAGCAGTACAGGAACTTGCGTAAGAGAAAGGAATAGGACAGACATATGGTAGGCATTGTTGTTGTATCTCACAGTCAGAAATTAGCAGAGGGAGTTGTAGAGTTAGCTGCTTTAATGGCTCCGGAAACACCGATGAAAGCAGCCGGTGGAATGGATGACGGTGGATTTGGAACAAGTTTTGAGAAAATTATGCAGGCTGTAGAAGATGTTTACAGTGATGACGGCGTGGCAATCTTTATGGATTTAGGAAGCGCTGTTATGACAACCGAGATGGTATTAGAATCCATGGAAGATCGTAAGATTAAGATGGTTGACTGCCCTGTTGCAGAGGGAGCCATCGCTGCTGCAGTGGTAGCGGCTGGAGGGGCTTCTCTTGAAGAAGTCGTGAAGGTGGCAGAAGCCGCAAAGGAACAGACGAAGTTCTGATTTGCCACAGGCAGGATAGGTTGACGAACCCATGAAGAGAAATAATCTATATTTGTGACTTTAGTCGCTGCAGGTTGAATGTTCGCGTAAAAGCGCTCGCATCCAACCTTTGCTCCCAGGCCACAAATATAGATTATTTCTCTTCATGGGTTCTGTTCGTTTCATCTCATAGAATGACATACAAGCCATTATCACGACAACTTATATAGTTCGAGTGTCAATCCTCTAACACCGTATCTCTCGAAAAGCCACAACCTGCCGAAAAATCCCCAAATCTCTCCCCACGATTACATTCTGATTTTCCTACACACAACTTAGCCCACCTCAGCCAACTTACCCGCTTCTTCAGTTCCCTAAATTAAGAATGAAATCGCTTCCTCCCGCATAGGGATATAAAAAACAGGTCGTGATCTCATGCTTGAAAAGAAACAGCAATTTGTCTGTTCCGTAAATGGAACAAAGGAAGTCAGTATAGAGAATTACGGAAGTCTTGGAGATTTCAGTGACAAAAAGATTGTTTTAAATTGTAATAAATGTAAGATGGTCATTGAAGGAGAGAATCTTTTGATCGAGTATTTTACCGATGTAGATATGAAAATAAGGGGTCATATTCATGCGATTTATTTCTGAAAGGAGAAACAGATGCTCTTTTCTTTCTTTTATTTTTTGACAGGATATTGCAGGGTTGTCTTAAGTGGGGCAAATCAGGAACGTTTTTTGAATCTCTGTGTGGGAAAGCAGATTCTTTTGTGGAATTTGAAAAAGGAGGGGTCGCATTACATTTTCTGTGTGAGTAGAGGCGGTTATAAAGAACTTTCAGAAATTGCAAAAAAGACAGGAAGTACGTTTCGATGTGTATATAAAAAAGGGTTACCCTATCTGTTTTACCGCTACAAGAAAAGAAAGGTATTATTGTTGACTGTTTTATTTTGCGGAGCTGTTTTTCTGGGAATGTCCTGCTTTATCTGGCAGGTACAGGCGGTGGGCAGTTATTCCCATTCTGAAGAGGAAATCCTTGATTATCTAAAAGAACAGGGGATTTGCAGTGGAACAAAGATTTCTAAAATTTCCTGTGCAAAACTGGAAGAACAGATACGAAAGGATTTTGTGGATATCGCGTGGGTTTCCTGTGAGCGAAAGGGAACGCTTTTGAAGGTGCGGATAAAGGAGACACTGGATTCACAAGCGCAAAAGAAAGAAGAAAAGGAAGAAATGCCATGCAATCTGATTGCTTCTAAAGCTGGAAAGATTGACAGTATTCTTGTAAGAAGTGGCAGTGCTATGGTAAAGCCGGGGGATAAGGTGAAGGCTGGTGATGTGCTGATTTCCGGAATCGTGGAGATCAGAGATGATGCCGGCGAAGTGGCGGAAGAAACAATGGTGCGGGCACAGGGGGACATTTACGCAATTTCTAAGAT
>CAVCBH010000187.1:0-2318 GCA_963600375.1 bacterium
TAGGATGACTTGCGCCGCACTCTTGTTATATTTTGCACCGATTTCATTCAGCACAGGATTTTGGAACATATCGCCTCGTCCTTCACCGAAGGGAGCCCAGGCTTCGATCTGCACACTGTACTTATCCATCCATTTTTTTGCTTCTACCTGTTGGTTAAACGGGTGCGTCTCCACCTGATTGACCATTGGGCGAATGCGGGCAAAGGAGCAGATATCCACCAAACGGTCTGGATAGAAATTAGAGACACCGATGGCACGAATTTTTCCGGCTTCATACAGTTCCTCCAGTGCCCGCCATGCGCCGTAATAATCGGAAAACGGCTGATGCAGGAGGCAGAGATCAAGATAGTCGGTGCGGAGCTTTTGCATAGACTCCAGCACTGACTTTTTTGCTTCCTCATAGCCGTAGTGTTCTACCCAGACCTTGGTGGTCAGGAAAATGTCTTTACGGTTAATGCCTGATTTCTCGATGGCGGAACCGACCTGTTCCTCATTAAAATAGCTCTGGGCTGTGTCGATGGCACGGTAGCCGACCTTCAGGGCATCCAGTACGCAGCGCTCACATTCGTCCTGAGTGACCTGATAGACGCCGTAGCCAAGCTGCGGCATTTTCACACCATTGCTTAAAGTAATGTATTCCATAGTGATATTTTCCTTTCTGATTAGTAATTTAGGGTAGAGAGCCATTCGATTATCTCGGAATCCGAGGCACTGCTGCTGAAACGATAGCCGTCCTGCCAGTTGCCTGTTCCTGCCATTTCGGATAGCAAAGTAGCACTTTCACCGATACCGGAGCTTGCAGAGGTACAGAACGGGATAACGGTTTTGCCTGAAAAATCATTGGAAGTAATGAATTCGTCTACAGGCCATGCTGCGATTCCCCACCAGATTGGGTAACCAACGAATACCGTGTCATATGCATCCCAATTTTCGACAGAGGTATTTACGAGTTCAATGGATCTCAATGATTCATCATCGTGTTCAAGATTCACACGGCTGCCATCAGCAGTCCAATCTAAATCTTCACTGCTGTAGGGATTGACCGGCTCTAATTCAAACAGATTTCCACCTGTTTCCTTGGCAATAACATTAGCCACTTTTTCTGTACTTCCAGATGCAGAAAAATAAACGATAAGTGTCTTGGTTTCATCAGCCGGCGAAGAGTCAGAAGCTGCATCTGAAACAGTGTCGGAAGTCTCTGAAATATCGTTTGGAGTTTGTGTGGAAGAACTTTCCGCTGGTGAAGCTGTGCTGTTTCCACATGCAGTAAGGCCAAGGAGAAGCAGTATGCCTACTGCTGATGCGATTATTCCTTTCATAAAAATCACTCCTTTTCAATGGATTTTTAGTAAGTGTTTAGCACCAATCGCTGCATCGCTTTGCGATGCGCGATGTGGCGGTTCAGAGGCGCTGTGCGCCTTGCCCGCCACCGAAAAAAGCACAAAATCGTTGAGTTGAGCAAGCTCAACTCAACATCTTTTGGATTTTCCGGTGGTGCTAACCAATTACAAATTTGCACGTTGACAATGAGATGGTCGGTGCATTATGATTGTAATAGCCGGTAGTTACTACCGGTCAAGAACTTTTTTGAAGAAAGCAGGAATTTTTTATGTATTCGATGAAAGAGGCTTGTCAGCTTACGAATATGACATATGAAGCTCTGAAATTTTACTGTAATGAAGGTCTTGTTCCAAATGTAAAACGCGATCAGCACAATTACCGCGTTTTTGATGAGCATGATATCAAATGGATTCAGAGTCTTAATTGCCTGAAAAAATGTGGGATGACTATTGCTGAGATGAAGGAGTATCTGTCGCTTTGTCTGCAAGGAGAGTCATCAATTCCGCAGCGAAAACAAATCTTAGAGATAAAAAGAAAAGCGCTGATTGCATCCATGGAGGAGCTTCAGGCTTCGATTGATTTTATCGATTGGAAACAGGGATTCTATGATGATGTGTTGTCCGGAAAAACCGTTTACTATAGCAATTTAATTCCGGAACAGTATCCGGAAGAAGATTAAAGTGTCTACAACAGCATTGAATGTTAGCCTGACTGCAGATGATACTGCTGGATGAGAAAAAGTAAATATAGAACCTATATATAATCAGAACCCATTTAAATGTTGCATCAAAGAAAGCTCCCCATCACCGGATAATTCCAGTGGTGAGGAGTTTTTTACTTGATTGCTTTTACCAGGTTAATGAAAATTCTACCAGTTCTGGGGTTTCTGATTTCCCAATCAGTGGTTCTTTTTTGTCGAGCACAGACAACTGAGATATTTCATCATCAGTCAATGAAAAATCGAATAAATCAAGATT
>CAVCBH010000188.1:0-13401 GCA_963600375.1 bacterium
CTATATAAAATAATATGCCGGAACCGCCTGCTAACTTTATTGGCTGCTACTGTGCGGCTGTTGTTGCCTGCTGCTTCGTAGCTTTCTCAGACTCTGTTGCTAACTGCTGAGTTGTTGCTGTTGTCTGCTCGGCTGCTTTTTTCTCTTCGGCTGCTTTCCTGGCTTCTGCCTGTTTTGCCGCTGCTTCTGCATCCTGCGCTTCTTTCTGCTTGGCAAGAGAATCCGACCACTTTTTATTAAATGTTGTATAAGACATTGCCGGCAATGTGATTGTTCCATCTTCTCCTGGAATCTGACGAACTTCTGCGGTCTGTGCCTGTGCATGGTCTGCTAAATAGTTCATCTGATAATCTGCGAGTTTATCTGCAATTAATAATGCCTGTCCTCTTGTGATAAGCTGACCTGCCGTCTTACAGGAATTATCTACTGCAAGCGTTCCTGACACAAAAGAGGCATAGGCTTCTTTTGTATCTTCGTCCATAGATTCGGTTCCTGTACAGGAAGCTAAGACTTCTTCCGCCTTTTTATCAGATACCGCAACAGGATATAATTCCTGAAGTAGTTGTGCAAAGCGCTCGGCTGTGACCGTTCCATTCGCATTTTCCGATACAAATGCTGCTAATGTCGTATTGTCCTGAAGGGAATCTATTGCACCAAGCATGGTTCCAAGCTGCTTTCTCGTAATTGCCTTGTTGGGTTCAAAAAGTCCATTTTTCTGTGTTGGATAACAGTGTAATGCGGAATATTCACTGTAAACTGCCCCATATTTTTTTGAACTTCTCACATCATAATTACCAGGAGTAAGTGTCAGTTTACCCTGTTTATAACTTTTAAATGCATAATCAAACAAACTTCTTATTGAAGCAAATGTACTTTCCTTGCTTACATTTCCAAAGTAGGCACAGATAACTTCATGGCCCTCTTTATCTGTTGCTGTCGCAATAAATACGTGACCTGCCGCATTGGTTGTTCCTGATTTTGAACCGATAACTTTGTAGGCATCATGATCATAGTATGCCATTCCTCTTAAAAACCAGTTCGTTGTATTGATATCCAGCCCACCTCTTTGTGTGTGGTAATGTGCCTTGGATACTGCATTTCGAATCAGTGGAATTGCCATGGCATAACGGCATATCTTTGCCATTTCCTTTGCGCTGGCATAGGTTTCATTAAATCCTGCACCGATATCTGATCCAACCGGATTATCGAAATGCGTCTTCTTTAAACCAAGTTCTTTACATTTTTCATTCATCGCTTCCACGCAGGCTTTTTTAGAACCAAAAACGCCTACCGCAAGGGAATCTGTTGCATCTGCTGCGGAAGACATCAGGCTCATATGCAGTAAATCTTTAAATGTATACTTTACTCCTGCACCGATTCCCAGGCTGTATGTACCTGGTGTTGTGCGATATACTACGTCTGATTTTGTCTTTATAACGGAGTTTACATTTCCCTTTTCCACACAGACAATGGCCGTCATAAGCTTTGCGGTACTCGCTGGATAAATCTTTTTATTCGCATTTTGTCCAAAAAGAACCTCGCCGGAACCTGCATCCATCACTACATAGGCGTGGCACTGTTTTTTCGGTGCTTTTACCTTTGCCTGTCCCTGCAATGGCATCGCAAAGACGAGTAAAAGCAGTAGTATTCCCGTTATTTTCTTTTTCATATCGCTTCCCCTTTATCTTAATGTTTCTTTTTTTAATATGTTCTGAAATCAATATACGAGCATTTTGCAAATTCCACCAATTAACGCTTGCCCGTAAAAAATAGTTGCTGTAATCGTTAAAAGCCTGAAGTGGCATCCTCATCCACCTATAGGACACCACTGAAAAAGGATAAATCTGCAACTGTATATTGGTAATCTTTTATTCTATGAAAAATTCCTTGATAATCTTTTTTCCCTGCAAAAAGAACAATCCATGTTATGTAAAGCTGTATACATCTTAACAATCATTTCCACGCAAAGTTCCTGACTTTGATCATAGAGTTTCCACAGATGACGGCATGTCTCCTCATCGCCGGGATTGATTTCTTTCGGAATAAAATGATGATGTAAATCTAACTCTGGACTGACATAACCGCCAACTACCGTCGTCATTGCTCTTTTCACTCCAAATCCAGAACGGAAAATGTAGTTAATCACCAGTTTCATATGAAAAAGACTGATCTGAATCTGTCTTGCAGACTTTTTAAAATATGGGGCGATCACTGCCGCAATCTCTTTCTTATCCTTTATGTGACAGGCTCTTTTATAGTGGTTTAAATTCTTTCCAGCCTTTTTTAAAACCTGAAAATCCCAGTCCGTTTCAATTTCCGTATGGCTGATTCCTGTTTCCTTTATCCGCTTTCTGATATAAGGATGGCACGTACTGTCCAAAATAAAATGTGTCATAAAACCTGCAAGATAGGCAAATGCAGCTCTTTTATTTTTCTGAACCTGAAATACCTGAAACGCTCTTTTAAAAAACTCTCTGGCCGGCTCATGGTGAACTTTCACACCATACTGATTTACTCTGTTTGTGCAGTAGGAATGATAATAAAACAATATATCAGGGCCATGCACACCAATATTATAATAATCCATGTATGGCTCTATCTTCTTTTGTATATTTTCCGGAAGTTTCTTAAAAATATCCTGTCCATATGCATAATGTGTATATGTTGTTGGCATCGTATCCTCTTCCTTTCTTTTTATCTGATTGCAACATTCATAATGAAATGACATATATACTTTGCATTTTTGTCCTGCTATCTATTGTTGCTATCTTCTTATCTTACGACATTCTGTATAATATCGTTTATCCTGTGCATGTCCCATAGAAAATGTCTTTCTTGGCAATGCACCGTCATGAATTACTGTAGGGAATAATTCTTCTTTTCCCATATCCGGTAAAATAAAACCAATACTGTCTTTTGGGGCAGCAAGATTTTCCACAACTTCTTCCCCGTGGATGTAATCAATCTTTCCATCGTTACTTGCCAGATAATCGTCAAGAAAGCTTTGCAGGCTTCCTACGGTTAACTTGGAAGTTGGATGTTCTATCACACATTTCTTTTTCTGTCCATTATAGATTGTGTAGAAAGTCTGTCCCTCTCCTTCCTCTTTAACATCTAATCTCTTATTCATCTTACATAATAAATCTTCTACAGAAACGCCGGTAACAATACGATGGATTGCCTCGAATTTCAGTGCCGGGCTGTGAAGATTCACTAGCTCTGCCAGAGCATATCTGGCTGGATGATCAGACAAATCTTCTCCTGGATGTTCTGCCTTTAACTGCTCATAATACTCTTTTGCTGCTGCAAGAGAATGATTGCCATCCCCAACAGCAAACAGTAACACTGGACAGTCCTCTACGTGGTATTTATCTGCAAAGCATTTCGGATCTGCAAGGAGTGAAAGTGCTTTCTCAATTCGCTCCTGCTCTTTTTCTCCAAGAAGATATCCTCGGATATGTCCGCCACCCATCATAAGATCAAAGTCATAGAGTAATGACAATTTATCCTTTTCTACTGCACATGGTTCAATCACACTCTGTCCTGCATCATCAACTAAAAGCATTACATGAGGAATCTCCACAACCGCATTTTTACGAATCTCCACTCTCGCCGGGATTCTCTCTGCCACAGTTGCCTCCGTTGCTCTTATGAAGGAGGCACTTTCTTTATGATAGTCATACTGCTCTAAATCAATTTTTCCTACAATTCCAGCTCGCATATTGCCGGTGCTGTCGATTCTTTCCACATAGATCATTGCATCTTTATATTCTGCAAAAATCTTTTCCTGCAAATACTGGTTCATAGATGCCTCAATTGTTGCAAGCTGCTTTTTATGATCTTCCTGTCCCAAATACACTTCCGGCAAGATCATATCTAATGTAGAAGGCTCTCCTGCCACATTTTTCTTTACCTGCTCCCAGTATTCTGGCTCGCTTGTAAACTGGTCACATGCGATCACGGACCACTTCTCCATATCTATTGTCTTCTCTGGCAGTAAAATATCTGCTGACTGAAATGCTGTATTCATACGCTTATTCTCCTTTTTCCCTCTTTTGTGCTTCAATTTTTTCGGCGAGGTCATTTAAATAAACCCACCGTTCCATTTTATCAGAAAGTTCCGCTTCCGTCTTCTCTTTTTCCTGCATAAATTCATTCAATTTTATGAAGTCGGTTGCACATTTACTGATCTGCTCTTCTAACTCTGTGATTTTCTCCTCTAACTTCTCGATATCTTCATCGATTGTTTCAAACTCTTTTTGTTCTTTATAGGAAAACTTTAACTGCTTTTCTTTATTTTTAGAAGCAAGCCATTTCTCTCTTCCTTCTTTTTTCTTCTCATTACTCTTTTTAATATGAAGCCCAGAACCAGAATCTACACTCTCAATGGAATTTACCTCGATTCTTCCTGACTTTTCCTGATATCCTGTATAATCCCCCTCATAGATCACAATATTTCTATCTTCAAATGCCGCAATACGGTCTACGGTACGATCAAGGAAATAGCGGTCATGGGATACCGTTATCACAATTCCTGCAAATTCATCAAGGAAATTTTCTAATACCCGCAGCGTGGCAATATCAAGATCGTTGGTCGGCTCATCAAGAATCAGCACATTCGGAGACTGCATCAGAACTTTTAGCAAATACAGCCTTCTCCTTTCTCCTCCTGAAATCTTTGCGATTGGCGTATACTGCATATCGGAGCTAAAAAGGAATCGTTCTAACATTTTCGATGCACTGACCAGCCCCTCCGAAGTACGCACATATTCTGCCGCATCCTTAATGTAATCAATGACTCTCTGTCTTTCATCCATCACTTCACATTCCTGTGCAAAGTAACCAATCTTTATTGTCTCTCCCCACTCAATCGCTCCGGAATCTGCCTGTTCTAAATCAGCTAAAATCTTCATCAAAGTGGACTTACCACAACCATTATGTCCGACAAATCCAATTCTTTCGAAACGTTTAAATATATAGGAAAAATGTTCAAAAAGCACCTTATCTCCATACGCTTTTGAAATATCATAAAGTTCGATTGTTTTCTTTCCAAGTCTCGTTCCTATCGAACCCATCTCCACCTGCTTTGCCGCCTTTGGAGAATCCATTGCCTTTAACTGTTCAAAACGTTCCAGACGGGCTTTTTGCTTTGTGGATCTCGCTCTTGCCCCTCGCATTACCCACTTTACTTCGTTCCTTAAGATACTCTGTCTCTTTCTTTCGGAAGCAAGCTCTCTCTCCTCTTTCTCTGCCTTGCGCTCCAGATAACCAGAATAATTCTCATCGTAATAATATACTTTCCCTCCATCTACTTCCCAGATATGATTTGTTACCTTATCAAGAAAATATCGGTCATGTGTTACCATCAATAACACACCACGGAAACTACGCAGATAATTCTCCAGCCAATCAGACATCTTATTATCTAAATGGTTAGTCGGCTCATCCAGAATCAAAATATCCGGCTTCTGCAATAGCACCTTGCAAAGCGCCGCTCTCTTTCTCTGCCCTCCGGAAAGATTCTTAAGTTTCTCATCAAAGTTCTCAAGCTCCAGCACCGTAAGCATCGCCTTGGCATCACTCTCGTATCCGTAATCTTCTTCTGTCCTTTTTCCATCACAGACATACTTTAAAATACTGCTTTCCTCATCAAACTCTGGATTTTGTCCCATCCATCCAATAGACAACCCATTGGAGAAAATAATCTTTCCCTCATCGGCTTCCTCTTCTCCTGCAATAATACGAAGAAGCGTAGACTTTCCTGTTCCATTAATACCGATAATTCCAATCTTGTCCCCCTCATCTACACTGCAGGACAAATCATTAAGAACCATCTTATCCCCATATAATTTTGAAATATGTTCTACATTTATTACACTCATTCTGTTCTCCCATGTTCATAAGATTCTTTAAGCAAAAACTGCTGGGCTTTCATAATTTAAAAAGGCCTGTTAAAACTATACATTCCCAGACGCATATAATAAAAAAAGCTGAAAACCATAATGGTCTTCAGCTTCTTCCATCAATGCAGTTGACGGGACTTGAACCCGTACCCAGTCAGCCCGGACTAGATCCTTAGTCTAGCGCGTATGCCAATTCCGCCACAACTGCTTATCAGTAAGTGTTTTTCTCACCGACGAAAGTTATTATAGCACAGGGGGAATTCAAATGCAAGTGTTTTTTTGAGAAATTTTGAGTTGCGTAGTTAAACAGACGTTCCCAAAGAGAACCGATACCCTATATTTGTGACTCTCTTTGGAAGCGTCTCTCCCTTGCCTGCGGCAAACCAAATTATATCGTCACATCTATCGATGCTGCCACCTCTTCCATTGCTTCTTCCATAAAGTTCTGTCTCTGTACTTCATCAATATCCGGCAGTTCCTCAATGGAGGATACGCCGAAGCATCGCAGGAATTCTTCTGTTGTTCCAAACACGATTGGATGTCCTATAGTATCGAGTCTTCCTAATTCTTTGATAAGACGATACTCGAGGAGTTTGTTTACTGCAAAGTCGCTTTTTACTCCTCGGATTGCCTCTATTTCCTGCTTGGTTACAGGTTGTTTGTAGGCAACGATGGAAAGGGTCTCTAACATAACGTCCGTTAAGGAACGCTTTTTCGGCTGGCTTACTAACTTTTTCACATATTCATAAGTCTCAATCTTCGTACAGATCTGGTATGCTCCATCTAATTCAATCAAACAGATTCCCCTATCCTTACCGGCATAGTCTCCCTTCATTTCTTCTAATAATTCTTTTAAAGTCTCTTCCTCTATATCAAGAACCTCTGATAATCGAGAAAGCGCAACTGACTCTCCCATTGTAAAGAGAATCGCTTCAATAATTCCCTTTATTCTTTCTTTATCCTTCATATTCACTCTCACCTACTCATTCTCTGACCCTTTTTACTCATCAATTATCTTTTATTTTGCGTCTGCTGTTCTGCGTCTGTCATTCTGTGTCTGTTGTTTTTTCTGGCCCCTATTCACAGGAATCTAAATATATCTCCGCAAAGTTATGTTCCTGGCTTACTTTTATCTCTCCTACCTTCATCAATTCAAGTACGGCGAGGAAAGTTACGATTACCATTTCCTTGACGGGCTGAATATCGAGAAGGGTTCGGAAGTTTATTTTCTTAAGACCACGAATCTGGCGGCGTATGTCATCCATGCGGTCTTCTACTTTATATTTTTCTCTCTGAATCTTTCCAAAATGGCTTCGTACCGGGTCTTCTCTGTCTTTTTTGCGGCGCATGACCATTCGGAAGATCTGATTCAGCTTTTCTAAAGTGATATCGCCAACAATCTCGCCTGGGTGAATCGGTTCTTCGTAATATTTGATTTCTTCTGGTACGGTTTCCGGTTTAAAAAATACTTTCTGCGCATCTACACTTAAATCTTTCAGCTCTCCTGCCGCATATTTGTACATCTTATACTCAGTAAGACGACGCACCAGTTCTTCTCTTGGATCTTCTTCCTCTTCTTTTTCTGGCTGTGGAAGCAGCATTTTGGACTTTATCTTTAATAAAGTTGCCGCCATAACAAGAAATTCGCTCATCGATTCCATGGAATAGCGCTTTTCCATTTCACGGATGTATTCCATGTACTGATTTGTAATCTCCACAATCGGAATGTCATATATACTTACTTTATTTTTTTCTATTAAATGTAAAAGAAGATCCAGAGGACCTTCAAATACATCCAGTTTAATGTCAATTTTCATGCTCTGCTCTAAGTCTCTTTCGGTCAATATCTATGGATGCCTCATCCAACATTGGAAGAGGGATTTCCTTTGGTTCCGGAAGAAATTCTACTTTATAAATAATAGCCGCAAGTGCAGGAATGGTAATCTTGAACTTCCTGTTCCACCACTTGTATCCTGCCTGCTCTGCCACTATGTCTTCCTTTGGTCCTTCAAAATATCCACCATACTCTTTTCTTTCACCAGACAATACTTCATGAAGTACGGCATAATGATCGTAACCAAATTCAAAGTCATTATACTGTGCATCACTCATATTAAGTACAACAATGAAATGGTCATCTCCACACATTCTCTCGTAGATATACACTCGTTCTTCTACTGCCTCCACTTCAATCCAGCGGAAGTTTGCAGAGTTATAATCCCCATCGAAAAATGCCGGTTCACTGATGTAAAGCTGGTTTAAATCTTTCATAAAGCGATGGAACTCCTGATGCTTTGGATAGTCTAACAGCATCCAGTCACACTCTTTTTCCTCATCCCATTCTCTAAACTGCCCGATCTCATTTCCCATGAAATTAAGCTTCTTGCCAGGATGTGTGTACATGTAGGTGTAAAGTGTCTTTGCCTGCTGGAACTTTAAGTCATACTCTCCCCACATTTTCTGTAAAATAGTCGCCTTTCCATGTACTACTTCATCATGAGAAAATGGAAGAAGATAATGTTCATTATAGAAATACATCATGGAAAATGAAAGCTTATGATAGTGGAACTTTCTGTCATATGGATGAATTTTGAAATAATCTAATGTATCATTCATCCAGCCCATATCCCATTTATAATCAAACCCAAGTCCATCATACTCTACCGGTGCAGTTACCTTCGGGAAATTTGTAGAATCTTCTGCAATAAGCATAACAGAAGGATGCAACTTTTGCAAACCAGAATTCATACATTTAATAAAGTCAAGCGCTCCCTCATTAATTCCCCTTGAAGAATCTCCCTGCCAGTAAATAGCATTACTGATCGCATCCATACGGATACCGTCAAAGTGAAACTTCTCCATCCAGAAGTTCGCAGAAGACTGTAAAAAGCTTCGCACTTCGCCGCGGTAATAGTTAAAATTACAAGTTCCCCACTCACTGTAGCCCTTATCATCATCAGCATACTCATAAAGAGCTGTTCCATCAAACTTGTTCAGTGCATACGTATCCGCAATAAAATGTACCGGAACAAAGTCCATGATAACACCGATTCCTTCTTTGTGGAAAAGGTCTACCATCTCCATTAATTCCTTTGCCGTACCATAACGGGAAGTCGGACAGAAATATCCACTTGCCTGATATCCCCAGGAGCAATCTGCCGGATGCTCGGTAAGCGGAAGAAATTCTACATGTGTATAACCCATTTCTTTCATATAAGGAATAAGCTGTTTTCCTAACTCCTGATAATGATACCAGCCATTCTCCTCATCTTCTTCATTCTTTTGCCAAGAACCGGCATGCACCTCATAAATATTTACCGGAAGATCATAATTTTTACTTCTCTTCTTCATCCATGCATCATCCGAAAAATGATACCCTTCAAGATCTACAATAATCGATGCGGTATCCGGACGCACCTGAGAAGCAAAACTATATGGATCAAAACGATCCATAATAATTCCATCCGGCTGATAAATGCGGTACTTGTACATCATCCCCGGCTTTGCATCCTTTTGCAGACATTCAAATATGCCACTTTGTGCATCCTGAATCATCTCGTCCTCGCTGCCATCCCAGCCATTAAACTCTCCGATCAGCTCAATCTTTTCTGCATTTGGCGCATAAACTCGAAACAGCACACCCTTATCCCTCAGATGTGCCCCAAAGTATTCATACGCATCAAATGCCTTTCCAATATAAAACTCATGTAAATTCATATTTGTATCCCCTCATCATTTTATTTTACCCAGATATTTACTTCTATTTTAAGCAATTTTCTTCAGATTAGCAATAAGGAAATGCATATTTTTAGGCACTGACCATAAAATGTACTAATTCTTATTTGGAGTATCGTATGCAAAAATATTTTTCCGGAAAAATTACACGAAAACTCTTTTATTTCTTTGCATTTTTTCTGATAACAAGTTTTCTGACGGAGGCTGTTCTTTTGCCTGTAAGGGCAGTTTCTGCGGCTTCTTCTGGTAGTTCTGCAAAAAACTCTTTAAATCCCTTTTCTAACACTTCAGGAAACAATGAACCTTTTAATCATTTAGAATATACTACTTCTATTTATTTGGAAAATAATATTACCACTTCTAATGACACTTCTGTTCAGGCTACCGCTGATAGTACTTCTGATAATACTTCTAATCAAGCTGTTTCCGATAGTTCCAGTTCTGCTAATCCTGCTACAAATACTGGATTTCAGCCCGCTGCGCCTAATGCGATTTTAATGGAAGCTACTACCGGCACAATTCTTTATGAAAAAGAAGCAGATAAAGAAAAGCCGCCGGCAAGCGTCACAAAAGTTATGACTCTCCTACTTATATTCGAAGCCCTCTCAAAAAAACAAATTACTCTAAATGACACAGTTACCGTCAGCGAACACGCTGCATCTATGGGTGGTTCCCAGGTATTTTTAGAACCCGGCGAAACCCAGACTGTAGATACCATGATAAAATGTATTGCTGTCTCCTCTGCCAATGATGCCTGTGTAGCGTATTCGCATAGTAGGAATTAATTTTCTATCTGAAATGGATTACGGAATCTGTAATAAATATCCAGTCCACCATCTTCATGAACTTCTATTTTTTCTATCAATTCTATAACCACATCTCTTGTGAGTTTCTCAATATTAATATAATCCTTAAAAGCTTCCACCCATTCATCATGTTGATTTTGAAGAGAATTCTCATCCGCTAACTTTGTAAGAATTTCTTCTTTCTGGTTTTCTAATTTGGATATTTCCTCTTCATATTCTGCAACATAGGAACGATATTCCTTTGGTGTAATCATCTCTTCCATATAGCCTGTGAATGCTCTCTTTTTAAACTTTTGGTATTTTTCTAATTCTGCATCCACTATCTGCATCTGCTTTTTATAAAACTGCTCTCGGCTATCTATTTTCTGGACTTTATCTAATTCGCTAATATCATCCTCTGTAAGTATCTTTCTTGCTTCATTCTTTATAGATGATAAAACCGCTTCTTCCAGCTCTTCATTTCTAATCATATGACTTGGACAGTGCTTTTTCCCCATCGTTTTATATATTTTGCAAATATACCCGATACTTCCCTTTTTATTCCCTTTGGCATACGCTCTATTCATGGCATGTTTACAATCCGCACAAAATAAAATACCTGCAAATATATTATCGCTATACTCTGTATTTACAGACTTTCTTTTTATTTTCTGTAATGCCTGAACTCTATCGAAAGTTTCCTGATCTATAATCGGTTCATGGGTATTATCTACAATAATCCACTGGTCTTTAGGCAAACGTCTTTTTTTCTTATCCTTATAAGAGATTTTTATATCCTTATGCTGTACCATTTTGCCCAAATATGTCTGGTTATTTAGAATCGTATGTACCGTCTGATAACACCATGTCTTTGTTGTATCTTTTAATTTGCTATTATAATAACCCTGCTTTAACACTCGTGTTTTGTACAAAGATGGAATCAAAATATTTTCTGATGATAATATAGAACCGATATGAGCCTTACCATATCCTTCTAAATATAACCGAAAAATCTTTCTCACAATACCTGCTGCATATTCATCTATTACTAAATGATTATGGTCTTCTGGATCTCTTATATAGCCATAAGGACAAGATGAACCCACAAATTTACCCTGACTCATTTTTGAGCGGAATACACTTCTTATGTTGTTCGATAATATCTCGCAATACCATTCATTAGTAAGTCCCTTCATCTGTCTAACTATCTTATTATTTTTGTCCAATGTATCCACACCATCTACAACACCAATAAATCGAATACCCCACAATGGCAATTTACGATGTAAATATTTTTCTGAGTGTTCCAGATTTCGGGTAAATCTTGACTGACTTTTCGCAATAATAGTATCAAAAAGCCCCATCTCTGCATCCTGCATCATTTGAGAAAATCCCGGTCTGTCCTCATATAATCCACTCTCATCATCATCGGAATATATTTTAACAACCTGAAAATCATGCTTCATTGCATAATCACTCAACATAATACGTTGATTAATAATACTTTCGCTGTCATCCCCTTTATTCACCTTATTTCTATCTTCTTTTGATAATCTTAGATATAATACTGCCTTATTATTCATATTTCACCTCGTCAATATTATATCCTTATATGATTTATGCTTGATAAAATTATAAACCATACAAGGATATATGTCACTACCCGTTATGTTTTTGGATTACCTGTTCCATACAATCCTTCAAATTTTTATCACCATAAATCACATTTACTTTAATAACTCTGCTTTTCTTTTTACTCATAATACCCTCTGTTTTTTCTACTATGTATATCACCCTTTCCAGAAAAATATATTTTGTCCATCTATTAAAATTAAATTTATTTTCACGCCGATAAATATACAAAAAACATGCAAAAAGAGTACCAGAACTTTGATATTCTGATACTCTTCTTTTATAATCTATTTACTATCTCACTTTTCTAATCCATCTTAATGTTTTTAAATAATTTCGCAAACTCCCACATACATTTTATTCTTGTTACAAAATCAACAATTCCAGTAAAATCATTTCTAATAGGCTTCTCAAAAATGCTACCCGGCATATCTAATTTCTTCCGTTCCTCTAAAATATCCTTACATTTCTTCAATTCCTCGATGATATTTTGAAATATACTTGGATTGTCCAATTTCTCCAATAAACCAAATTGTTCAAACATATGTGGGTCATTCTCTTCTAAATATTTTAAATAATCAAAAGGATGTTCCCAATTTTTCAACTCTTCTTCCAGTATATTTTTTACACTATCTAATGTTTTTTGTCTTTCTGCTAAAATAACATCATTATATTTTTCTATTTCGTCTAAAATTTCTTCTGTTTTTCCAAACTCCCTTTTTTACAGAATCGATCTGCTTCTAATAATCTTTCTGACATTCTTTTCGAAATGCCCTCCCAAAAGTTATCTTTCTCTATTTCCAATGGCAGTTCATTTTTTGTTTCATTTAAGCTCTCATTCCACGCTTTAATTATCGTATATATATCCTTTTCTAAGATATTTCCCATTACCATTTCATTTTCAGGGTTATCTTGGTCTTCAAAAGGCATACCATCGTGTAAATATATCTTTCCATAAACATTCACAACAATAGTACTAGATACACAATTTTTCACACATCCATATCCACACGCATTCTCTTTTCCCTGACAGATTGGTTTAATAGGCGTTAAAAGCAGAGATTTCGCTTTTAAGGAAGAAAGTTTCCCGTTTTACCTACCGTTTATGAGGAGAAACAGTAAAGACCCATACGGGATAAAAAGTTACAGTTTTTTTATGTATAAACAATCAAAAAGGACACCTTTTCATGTATAATTATGTTACCAACAAAACATACGAAAGAAGGTGTCCTTAATGAAAAATTAGCATTAAAAAAACTGTTAATTTATATGACAAGTGTATATAAAATCTCGCAAAAAATCAAGTGCTTATCGGAGAAAAGAAAAAGAAGATCAATTCCTCTGTT
>CAVCBH010000189.1:0-7505 GCA_963600375.1 bacterium
ATTCTTTTATTCTCTGAGGGCGTCTACCTTGCCTGTGGCAAAGCAGAATTATTTACCTGATAATTTCTCATCGATTGCTGCAGCAGCCTTCTTTCCAGCTCCCATAGCAAGGATTACTGTAGCGGCACCTGTTACAGTGTCTCCACCAGCGTAAACATTCTCTTTGGAAGATTCCATAGTTTCTTCATTTACGATGATTCCGCCCCACTTCTGGCACTCAAGACCCGGGGTTGTATGGCGGATTAATGGGTTAGGGCTCTGTCCGATGGCGATGATTACTGTCTCAACGTCAAGGATGTAGTTAGAACCTTCTACTGGTACAGGACGTCTTCTTCCAGATGCATCTGGCTCTCCGAGTTCCTGTTTGATGATTTCCATTCCTTTTACCCAGCCGTTGTCATCACCAACGATTGCTGCAGGGTTATTTAAGAACTTGAAGATAATTCCTTCTTCCTTTGCATGATGAAGCTCTTCTAAACGAGCTGGAGCTTCTTCTTCGCTACGACGGTATACGATATAAACTTCTTCTGCACCAAGACGTTTTGCTGTTCTTGCCGCATCCATAGCTACGTTACCGGCACCTACTACGGCAACTCTCTTTCCAACCTTTACTGGTGTTGGAACTTCTGGGAACTTGTAACCTTTCATAAGGTTTACACGAGTGAGGAATTCATTTGCAGAGTATACACCAAGTAAGTTCTCTCCTGGGATATTTAAAAATCTTGGCAGACCAGCACCGCTTCCTACGAATACTGCTTCGTAACCGTCTTCCATAAGCTCATCAATTGTTACGGAACGTCCAACGATTACGTTTGTCTCGATATCCACACCAAGATCTTCTACACTCTTGATTTCTCTTGCAACTAATGCCTTTGGCAGACGGAATTCTGGAATACCGTAGCTTAATACACCACCGGCTTTATGTAATGCTTCAAATACAGTAACATCATAGCCTTTTTTAATAAGTTCTCCGGCACAAGTGATTCCGGATGGACCAGAACCTACCACTGCAACCTTCTTGCCATTCTTCTTGATGTCAGCTTTCACTGGCTTTGCATGTTCCATATGGTAATCTGCAACGAATCTTTCCATACGTCCGATACCAACAGGCTGTCCCTTGATACCACGGACACACTTACCTTCACACTGGTTCTCCTGTGGGCATACACGACCACAGATTGCAGGAAGTGCATTCTCACTTGTGATAATCTCGTAAGCAGCCTCGAAGTCTCCCTCTGCTACTTTTTCGATAAATCCAGGGATTGGTACATTTACAGGACATCCACTTACACAAGGTTTATTCTTACAGTTTAAACATCTTGTTGCCTCTTCCATTGCCATCTCAGCAGTATATCCAAGAGCAACTTCCTCAAAGTTTTTATTTCTTACGTCTGGTGCCTGTTCCGGCATTGGAACCTTTGTCAGACTCATATTTTTCTTTGCCATTATGCTTCTCCTCCCAGTGCCATCATTTTACATTCGTGTTCTTCTTCTTTAAACATTCCCTGACGTTTCATACATTCGTCAAAGTCTACTAAGAATCCATCGAAGTCAGGACCATCTACGCAGGCGAACTTTGTCTCTCCGCCGATAGTAACACGGCATCCGCCGCACATTCCTGTTCCATCAATCATGATAGGATTTAATGATACCATGGTATGAAGATCAGCAGGCTTTGTAACTTTTACAACATTCTTCATCATGATCAGTGGTCCAATAGCGATACACTCATCATATACTTCCCCTTTATCTAAAAGATCCTGAAGAACAGTAGTAACGAATCCCTTTGTTCCCTCGCTTCCATCATCTGTTGCTACATATACGTTCTCACAGAACTCACGGAACTTGTCAGCCCATAAAACGTATTCTTTGCTCTTGCCACCAATGATAACGTCTACTTTTGTTCCGTTCTCAGCTAATTTACGAAGCTGTGGATACAGAGGAGCAGCTCCCACACCACCAGCAACACCGATCACTTTGTTCTCTTTCTTTTCAAGGGCAGCAGGCACCCCAAGAGGTCCTACGAAGTCTGCCACATATTCGCCTTCTTTTTTCTGGCTTAACAGAGTTGTTGAATATCCCAATACCTGATAAATAATAGTAACAGTCTCTTTTTCTCTGTCATAATCAGCAATAGTAAGTGGTACTCTCTCACCATCTTCATCTACACGAAGGATGATGAACTGACCTGGCTCACATTTGCGCGCTACGAAAGGAGCATGAATCTCCATCAGCTCTACAACGCTGTTGAGCGTTTCTTTTTTTACAATTTTGTACATATGGTTACACCTCACTCATAATATCGCCAAACAAGTAACTAAATTTCAGCGTGTTTTTATTATTACACGAACTGGCAAAAAGCGCAAGCAAAAGGCGCAAAAGGTAAGTATTTCTGCGGTTTTTACACATTCGCCCTGTCATAAATATAACGATAAAAATCTAACAAGATCTGATGTTTCCAGACCTTATTTTTTCGGTTTATAAGAACTCTTCAGGGAAACAATACGGTTAAATACCAGATGATCTTCGCTGCTGTCTTTAGCATCACAGCAGAAATAGCCCTGCCTTACAAACTGGAAGCTGTCATACGCTTTACTGTCTTTTAATCCTGTCTCTAACTTACATTCCGGAAGAATGGTGAGAGAGTTAGGATTTAAATTAAGACTTCCGTCTTCATTGTAAACACCCTTTTCTTCATCTACAATGTTCTCATATAATCTTACTTCCGCATTAACACATTCATCGGCACATACCCAGTGAATCGTTCCCTTTACTTTACGTCCGGTAAATCCGCTTCCACTCTTAGTCTCCGGATCGTAAGTACAATGGATTTCTGTCACATTACCATTCTCATCTGTGATATAATCTGTACATTTTACAAAATATGCATTCATCAGGCGAACTTCATTTCCCGGATAAAGACGGAAATACTTCTTTGGAGGGTCAATCATAAAGTCGTCTCTTTCGATGTAAAGTTCACGGCCAAATGCTACCTTACGACTTCCTAATTCCTCATTCTCTCTGTTATTCTCTACGTCTAAATATTCAATCTGTCCTTCTGGATAGTTTGTGATAACGACCTTAACCGGATCAAGAACTGCCATCACACGAGACTTTTTAAGCTTTAAATCATCACGGATACAGAACTCTAACATTGCGTAATCTACAGAACTCTGTGCCTTAGAAACACCGGCAAGTTCAATGAAATTATGGATTGCCTCTGGTGTGAATCCTCTTCTTCTAAGAGCAGCAATAGATACAAGACGTGGGTCATCCCATCCATCTACAATACCATCTTCTACTAACTTCTTAATGTAACGCTTACCTGTAATTACATTGGTAAGGTACATCTTTGCAAACTCGATCTGTCTTGGAGGCTGTTCAAATCCAACTTCCTTTACGACCCAGTCGTAAAGAGGTCTGTGATCCTCAAATTCCAGCGTACATATAGAATGTGTCACACCCTCGATTGCATCTTCGATTGGATGCGCAAAGTCGTACATTGGGTAAATGCACCACTTATCTCCTGTATTATGGTGTGTCATATGTGCTACACGATAAAGAATCGGGTCTCTCATATTAATATTGCCGGCTGCCATATCAATCTTTGCACGAAGAACCTTTTCTCCATCTGCGAACTCACCATTCTTCATCTTTTCAAACAGCTCTAAGTTCTCTTCTACAGAACGGTTACGATAAGGACTTTCCTTACCTGGCTCTTTCAAAGTTCCTCTGTACTCACGGATTTCTTCTGCGGATAAATCACAGACATACGCTTTTCCTTTTTTAATCAGGGTAACTGCCGCTTCATACATCTGATCAAAATAATTAGAAGCAAAGAACAGTCTGTCCTCATAATCTGCGCCTAACCACTCTACATCCTTCTTAATAGACTCTACAAATTCTACTTTTTCTTTTGTAGGGTTCGTATCATCAAAACGAAGATTAAACTTACCATTGTACTTCTGTGCCAGTCCATAGTTTAATAAAATAGACTTCGCATGTCCAATATGGAGATATCCGTTCGGCTCTGGAGGGAATCTGGTCATAACATGATCATACACACCCTCTTCTAAATCTTTATCAATCGCCATCTCTATAAAATTTTTCGATACTTTTTCCTTTTCTTCCATTCTCATCCTCCTGTAACTCTATATGCATCATCAAAATCCCCTGTACCATGATCGTTGGCACATTAGAATTTCCGAAATACATTCTATAAAGGCTTCTCTTCCCTTTACCTGCGTTCTATCATATCATACTTATTTTTCCTGTACAAGTGAAAATCAATGGTCTTATTCCCCACCATGTTCTTTATAAAAAACAACTTTGGCTTTATCCTTCATTGTTTTTTGTGTGTCTCATTTTTTATCATGCTCCTTATAAAAATACGTATTATCCCCTATCTGCCCATATTTCTTATAACCTTTTAACTTTTTACATGCAGAAGAACGAAAATATAAAATATAGGAAGGCAGGTTTCTTCTTTTTCCTGAAAGTGCATCATCTACTGCCTGTATACATTCTTTAGATGGCACACGATCAAGATAGGGATATGTCTCTGTTTTTCTGTCATAATATGCACTAAATTGTGCCTTTTCTTTCACGACATCCATCAAATTGTCCGGATATTTGTCAGATTCTAAACGATTTAACATACAACTGATGACTGCAAGAGAGCCCTCATATCCCGTATCACATTCCATGGAAACCACTTTATAAAGAATCTGGCGGTCACCGGTACTTATGGCATTATCATATTTTACCGGAACCGCCATCGCCTCCTGCACTCTTTTTTCACTTTTTTTCTTATTTTTTTGCGTTTGTTTTTCGGATGCCGCCCCTTCTGCCTTTTGTGTCTTTTCCTGCTGAAGTTCTAAAAGTGTATGACCTTCAAAAGACAGCCAGTCATCTGCCACAAACGGAAACATCATCTGCGCGGCGCTTACATTTTGGAACCAGAAAAACCAAAGTGCTAAAAATAAAAGAATATATCTGTAATTTTCTCTCTTTTTTCGATTCATATCTTTACTCCTGCCTTTTTATTTCGCTTTTGCGATTTGTAATACTATATGACAGAAAGTTAAAAAATATGTAATTTTAATTTAGGCGAGAACTGGCGAGGTTGACGAAAACCAGAATATCATAATCCCCTATCTGTGACTTTCGGCGCGGCGTGTTGAATGCTCGCTTACCCGCTTGCATCCAACACTTGCTCCCAGGCCACAGATAGGGGATTATGATATTCTGGTTTTTTGTTTCTTGGCTGTTGTGAAAATTAAAATTCTATATGGTGGCGAATGATGTGTGACCGAAGGCTTCTGCTTTTCCTTTTGTAAGATAATGAGAGAAGGATGTTTGAAGACTTCTGCTTAATTTTTTGTGATTATATTATTTTAATTTTTTGATAAATTTTATATTGGTATTGAGTTAAAATGCTGGAAATATTTTTCTTGTTTTGAAATAAGATTCGGGAGAATCTTGGAGAATTTTTCCAAAGCATACTCTGATATCTCTCATTTTATTCTTTAATGTTTTTGATGTGAATTGTTTGTATTTTTCAAAAAATTTAGCAAAATTATGTTGACAAACTTATAGTGCCATGATAGAATGAGTTTCGTCAGATTCGATATCTGAATGCTGATGTAGCTCAGTCGGTAGAGCGTCGCCTTGGTAAGGCGGAGGTCTCGAGTTCAAGTCTCGTCATCAGCTTATTAATATAAATGAAAACAAAAAGAGAAGCATATATTAACGCTTCTCTTTTTGTTTTCTATTTAATTTATGGACAGGAAATTATTATTCCGTATGTATGAGATTTAGAAATTGAAACCTGTTTTCAGGCATTTCCAAAGACAGACCACGAAGCATTTTTACAGAATCCCCTTTCTTCGTGGTCGTCTGTTTATCCCTACCCCAGTTTTTCTTTCAAAATCTCCAATGTTTCTTCTATCCCCTTATCATCTTCGTCAATGATTAGGTCTGCGTATTTTTCGTAAAGTACGCTTCTTTCTTCGAAAAGGTCAAGCAATGTCTGACCTTTCTTTAAGGCTACGCCTCTTCCTTTTAAATCTCCAAGTCTTTTGGAAAGAATGTCATATGGACAGCGAAGATATACGATCCGGCAGGTATCTTTATAATGAAGCATTGCTTCTTCACAATATACTGCACTTCCACCTGTTGCGATAACTGAACGCTTTGCATTGACCTCGCGGTTTACCTGATTCTCTACGGCAAGAAAACCGTCGTGTCCTTTTGTTGCGATAATATCCTTTAACAGCATTCCCTCCTGTTCCTGAATGAGAAGATCTGCATCAAGAAACTGATAGCCTATTTCTTTGGCCAAAATAACACCAATTGTACTTTTTCCTACACCGGGCATCCCGATTAAAACGATACTTTTTCCGTCTTTCATAAATTCTGCTCCTTATATATCTATTAATCTTCTTAAAATTCACTTCGCAGAGCATTCCACTTATCATTTGGTTGCAATCCACAGTCAGTAAATCACACGGAAGTCTGCCAAGCCTTAAATGCCGACCTTAATTTAACTTCATATCAGTGAAATTCACTTACTATTTATTCCAAAACATTTTAAAGAAAAACTATTTTCTGCTTGCTTATGGTTTACATACTTTACAAGCTTCATAGCCTTCTTTTATTAATGTGTCTTTGCTCTTTGAAGATATGACTTTGTTCTCCTCATTCATCTGCTTTACAAAACGGCAGGATGAAAGGTGAAACTTGCCTGTGTCTTCATTTATAACATAGGATACCTTGGTTTTGGAAGTACTTTTTACTGTACTTTCCGTAGTTTTTTTCGAAGAGGAACCTTTTGGCTCACCTGGTGTCCATGTGGTATCCGGTGAAGCATTCCATGTAATGTTACTTCCATTGCTATATGCCACAATCGTTCCCTGATTATCGGTACGGAAAGTCTTAATTCCTCTGCTTCGGAAGTTATTCAATGTCTGAGCAGATGGATGACCGTATTTATTGCCCTCACCGCAGCTAATTACGGCATATGTAGGATTCACTTTATCAAGGAAATCATCACTGGATCCCGTCTTACTTCCGTGATGAGAAGCCTTATACACATCTGCGGAAATGTCTTCGCCTGCGTCTATCATATCTTCCTCTGCCTGCTTTGCCGCATCTCCTGTAAATAAAAATCGATTGTCGCCGTACTGAAGCAGAATTCCAATCGACCAGTTATTCGTATCCTCACCATAATCTTTTACAGGCGCGATCACTGTAAATGTAGCATTACCTAAAGAATATATCTTGCCAAGCTTCGGGGTCTGCGCTTTCTGATTCCTGGACTTCAATGCCTGCACTACATCATCATATGTCTTCGTATCTGAGGTGACGTCCGGCATAAATACCTTTTTACAATCAAACTTATAAACTATAACATCAAGACCTCCAATATGATCCGCATCTGGATGTGTACCAATCGCATAATCAAGTTTCTCCACATTCTGGCTCTCAAGATAGGACTGTACCGC
>CAVCBH010000190.1:0-6358 GCA_963600375.1 bacterium
CATTAGTACGGCTTCACTCGTATAGTTATTACCCGCATGTCCGCAATATACATCTTTATAACAGCCGGAACGCGCCTGATAGTCCTGTCCTACACAGGTACATCCTACAATACGGATTCCCTTTGCTCCGACAAGCTGTGCGGACTTCTGCACAATCTCTGTCTCTAACTTCTCTTCTAAATCTGCAAACATGGACTGCTGATGTCCTGTAATCATGATATTGATATATTCTGGGTCAATAATACGGAAACCAACTGGATCCATACTGATCTGTGGCGGTCCCATAATGATATCATTCATGAGATTGGTAAGAATCAGTCCATAATTACCTGTGGAAATACCTAAACGTAAGCACTGTAACAGCATATCCATCGGATCTGAATTCAAGTTTGTTGATGTCTTTACGACCGCATTAAAAATCTCATCTTTCGCTCCACCCGGCAAAATTCCAAGCTTCTCCCACAATTCATAACGCTTTGGAAGTGCGATATTTTTCATGAGTGTCATTTTCTCATCATACGGTTTTCTAATGTCTGTAAGAACGGCATCCGCAATCATCTCTGCCGTCTTTGCACAACTGTTATGGCAATCCGGCCCACAGTTACCACAACAATTAATCTGTAAAATTTTTGCAAGCTTCGCAACAGAGTCTTTATATTTTGGCTTCTTGCCTTCTTCCTGCAATTCCTGTGCCATCTCTTTTAATCTTCTTGCGGTATTCTCAACAACGTGCGTATAACATCCTGAACCAGCAGCCACCTGTCTTAAGAAATTTCTGCACGCAATCGTATCCGCATCTGCTCCACACACGCCTTTTGGTTTTGATGGAGACAGACGGCATGGACCATTCGAGCATAATCTACAACATACTCCCTGTAATCCGTACCCACACTTGTTCTGTTGTTTCACCATTCGATGATGAGAAGTATCCATTGGTGCATTTTCAAGAAATACCTCCAGCACCCTATCTGCACTACTGCAAATTTTGTCTGCCATTACACAACCTCCTCCTATTTGTTGCAATATCAATAATTATTCTCATTATAACAAACCACTTTCGTTTGCTCTTGGATAATCCTTTCATAAAATAGGGAAATATAACACTCTTTTCTTTCTGTTTGGTTTGCTCTATAATATTTCTATAAATAAATGGCATTATTCCTATATTGTCTGT
This sequence comes from bacterium, assembly GCA_963600375.1. Lineage (GTDB taxonomy): Bacteria > Bacillota > Clostridia > Lachnospirales > Lachnospiraceae > Anaerobutyricum. The sequence goes on from CAVCBH010000190.1 coordinate 1,175, forward strand.
AAAATTTATTGTATAATAAAAGATAATCAGACACAAAAAGTCAAAGGAGAAGTGTAAATCATGATTGAAATTACAAACTTAGAAGAATGGACAAAAGAATATTTCTCAGACCCTGAAAATCAGAAAAAAGCAGAAAAAGCCTGTGAACGTTATGACCGTCTCATGGTTAAGAATATCAAGCGCCAGTTAAGCGGCGGTGCCGAAAAAATCTTATTTAACGAAGAACCAAAAGACGATCCTGGCAAATGTTTAGAGAAAGCCAAATACGAAGTAATCCCATTTGCAAAAGTAGACGGCAAAAAGGGACAGGTCAAAATAAATATGCTCGATCAGACAGCAGAATTTATTGCGGAATAACTTCTATAATTAATATAACTAGAAAGGTTGACTTATCTTCTTGGATCGTGTTAGAAAATGACATTCAACAATGAATGAAAATTTTTACACGCTCTATTTCTTTTTATAATATTAACTACTGGAGATAAAAAAGTCATCCTATTGCAGATACGTATCGAAGCAAGTAAAAATGTAACCAAACATTTTCTCGCAACAACTATTACGCAAATGCAATAGGATGACCTTTTTATTTTATCTATTTACCAGCTAACACGAACTAGCTGGATTTTATTTGGGATTGTGCTTATTATTAAATATTTAATAAATCACTGTAAGCCTTTAAAGCTCCATCTGTATCATGTGCAAGAACACGTTTTGCAAGAACTTTACCAAGCTGTACACCTTCCTGGTCAAAGCTGTTAAGGTTCCATACGAATCCCTGGAACATAATCTTGTTCTCGAAATGCGCTAATAATGCACCGAGTGATTCTGGTGTTAACTGATCACCAATGATGATACTGGATGGACGTCCACCTTCGAAATTCTTGTTAAGATTCTCATCTTTCTTACCACATGCAAAAGCAACGATCTGTGCAGCTACGTTTGCACATAATTTCTGCTGGCTTGTGCTGTCTTCGATTATAACATCCATACCAATCTGGCTGTTTTTAAATCCAACGAACTGTAAAGGAACGATGTCTGTTCCCTGATGTAATAACTGATAGAAAGAATGCTGTCCGTTAGTTCCTGGCTCACCAAAGATTGTAGGACCTGTTACATAGTTTACAGGTTCACCAAAACGGTTTACAGACTTACCGTTAGATTCCATATCACACTGCTGTAAATGTGCCGGGAAACGGCTTAATGCCTGGGAATATGGTAAAACGGCTGTAGATGGATATCCCTGAACATTACGCTCATAAACACCGATTAATGCATCTAACATATCTGGGTTTTCTAAAACGTTCTTGTTTGCAGCAAGTTTATCTTCTTCTGCAGCACCATTTAAGATTCTTGCAAAGATTTCAGGACCAAATGCAAGAGAAAGAACAACTCCACCAACTGCAGATGAAGAAGAATAACGTCCACCGATATAGTCATCCATGAAGAATGCTTCAAGGTAATCATCACTCTTTGCTAAAGGAGATGTCTCACTTGTTACAGCAAGCATATGATTTGCAGGATTTAATCCAGCCTTTGTTAAAGCGTCTTTTACGAAAGCTTCATTTGTTAATGTCTCTAAAGTTGTTCCGGATTTAGATACAACAATGAAAAGAGCGTGCGCTAAATCTGTTGATTTTAAAACTGCTGCTGCATCATCTGGATCTACGTTACTGATGAACTTCGCTTCCATCTTAGCAACACCATTCTCTTTTGCCCAGTTCTCTAATGCGATATATAAAGCACGAGGACCTAAATCACTTCCACCGATACCAATCTGTACAACTGTAGTAAACTTCTCGCCTGCTGCATTCGTAATCTCGCCAGCATGAACTTTATTTGCAAAATCTGCTGCTTTCTGCTGCTGAGAAACATAAAACTCACGTTTGTTTACACCATCAACAACAACATCTTTACCTAACTGTCTACGTGCTAAATGATGAAGAACGAGACGTTTCTCTCCTGTATTGATAACAGCACCATTATATAATTCTTCGAACTTTTCAGCAAGCTGTGCTTCTTCAGCTAACTCTGTTAATGCAGCTAAAACAGTATCATCTACCTGCTTTGCAGCATAATTAAAGCTAAGACCTTCTGCCATTGGTGTTGTGTACTTTGCTACACGCTCTGCACCGCTTTCTCCAGCCATAGCTTCTTTGATGTCTACATGGTTTTTCAGTCCGGCAAGTTTCTCGTAAGATGCCAGAGTATCAAGGTTGTTCCAAGTTGCCATAAATAAATCCTCCTTAGTTAATGTGACTATACATTAATCATAATTAAAATTAAGAATGCGAAAATTATAATAAACACACGCAAAATTTCTTAATATTAATTATACTAAAAAATATTTCCAAATGCAATGGATTATTACTATTTAATTCGTTAAGAGAACAGACGCCCTGGAAGCAAGTGTTGGATATGAGCGAGTGGAGCGAACATTCAACACGCCGCGACGAAAGTCACAAATATAGATGATTTTGTTGCTTGGCTTCGTCTATTAGTTGCTTAATGAATTAAATACCAAGAAAATAGTGAGAAAATAACGCTGCAAGGACAGCTCCGACAAATGGAGCGATACCAGGAACAAGCAGTCCGTACTGCCAGTCATTATCTGCCTTATTTTTAATAGGAAGTAACTGGAACGCAAGACGAGGGCCTAAGTCTCTTGCCTGGTTCATAGCAAATCCTGTTGTTCCTCCAAGTCCCATACCAACGGCCCAAACGATAAGACCAACACCAATAGGAAGCTGTTTTTCATAATTTGTTGCAACAGCTAATATTGCAGTTAAAAAAACTGTAGTGGCAATTGTCTCGACAAGAAAGTTACGTGGAAGATTTCTACAGTTTGGATTTGTAGAAAAAATGTTTCGGATAGCAATTGGGTCTACATTTCCTTCGCTGGCTTTAAAGTGGTCGGCATACATAACATATACGATGAGTGCTCCAAATAAAGCACCGAGAAATTCTGCAATACAATAAGGGATAAAACTACTCCATGGAATCATGCCAAGAATTGCCTGACATAATGCCATTGCAGGATTGATGCAGACGCCACCAAAAATAAATAAGGTAACGGAAATACCAAAAGCCCATGTCGTAATGGCAAATATATGTCCGCTTCCATGATATTTTGTTTTCGTAAGAACTTCATCACAGTGTACACCGACACCAAATAAAATCATAAGAGCTGTTCCTAAAAATTCAGCTATAACTGAGTGTAACATAACGATTTTCCTTTCGCCTCTTTTCTTTTGTTCTATAAATTTTTCTAAATAAAAGTGTTTTAATAAAAACATAGTGGAATGTAAAGACTCCTAAATACTGAGCAATCTGTTTTTCCGTCATGAATTAATAAAAACATCTTGAAATATAAAAATTTTTGAAAATGGTCAAAATTTAGATATTAACAACCACCCCCAAACCATCAGGGATAACAGCAACTTTTGCGTCATTTCCTTTTATCTTAAATGCCATGTCAAGTGCTTCATCTACGTTAGAAGCAAGTTCCATATGCATATCTTTTACCAGTTTCGGGTCAACGAGGTCTGATACCATAATAACTTTATGATGTGCAAGGATACGGGCAAAAATCTGAGATGTCCACTGATCGGGTACTGTCTCTAAACGAGGGGTATGAATTGCTTTTTGCTCAAATTCTCCTGGTTCTTTTACATCTGCAATATTATGATAGAAACCAACTCCACCATGACCGTCCCGACATCCGGCAATCATAATGATAATACCTCCATCAGGAAGTGTAGCTTCCGCAGCAGTCATACCCTTAATTGCCTGATAAATATTCTGGTCAAGAGGATATCCGCCATTAGTGGAAATTGCAATATCACAATCTACTTTATTTACGCTTGCAAGAGAACGGACAAAATCACATCCTTTTTCGTGAGCTGCTTCCATATCTCCGGCAAAAGAACCTATAATTTCATGATTTCCATTTAATACAACATTAACAATGAAAACAAGATTAGCCGTTCTTGCAGCGTACACCATGTCTTCATGGATTAAATTATGGCAGAGGTTACCTGGACGAGATTTTTTGTCATTAATAAATTCTCCACTGTGATTTGCCATAATTGTTTTATAAGAAGCAATTCCCGGAAGAACTGACTTTCTTCCACCGGAAAAACCTGCGAAAAAGTGCGCTTCGATAAATCCTTCTGAAATCAATAAATCTGCTTCTGCCGCAACTTTATTAATAATACAGTCTCCACCACTTGGTAAAACACCAATCTTTTTCATAGAAGCATCATCTGTAGAAATATGCATAACGATTTCTTCATTTGCAACAATTTCTTCTCCATATTTATCTACTAATTCTTCATGTGTACTTGGACGATGGAAACCAGTAGCAACCAAAATACGAATTCGAGCATCTGGAGATACGGAACGAATTCTGCGTAAAAGAATCGGCGTAATAATTTGGGATGGAACCGGACGAGTGTGGTCAGAACTGATAATTACGATATTCTTTTTTCCTTTTGCCAGCTCTTCAAGGGATTTCGAACCAATTGGATGATCCAGAGATTCTTCCACCAGCTCTTTTTCAGAAAGTTTTGTTGTATACTCACTCTGTTTTCCTTCCAAAACACCTGCAAGATTCTTCTCAGGCAGACTGATTTTCATTTGTCCTTTATCGTAAGGCACGTTCATCTCAAACATTTTAAAATCCTCCTTATAAATTTCACGTACCCTCGGAATCTTTTTATGCTTGCTTTTGTTAGAAAATTTTTTGTCAGTTGAGCCCAAATTTTTGAGGTGTACGCGGTGCGTACATTGATGAAATTCGGATTCAACTGGCAGAAAATCAGCCGCAAAAACAAGTGCAAGAAAGACTCCAAGAGTACATTTTCATGCATTCCTTAACGAAAAATTATTTTATGCGAAATAAATAATATTGAAAACAACATTTCATGTTAATAAAATATAGTAGCAAAAAATGGTAACAAATGTTACTAACATCTGTTAAAAATATGATATACTCTTCTTTACGTAGAAAGGGTGACAAAGAATGAATCATACGTATTTACTAGAATTTTTAGAGAAAAAAGATATTCCTACTGTACATAAACCCCGACATGCCTACCTTACTTATTATGGTCTTGAACAACAAAGTACTTATGTTTTAAAAGAAGGTGTAGTAAAAACAAGCATTCTCTTAAAATGATGCTTGTT
>CAVCBH010000191.1:0-7871 GCA_963600375.1 bacterium
ATTTTTTACATACTATAAAATTTATTTTTATAATTTTATACAAAATAATTTTACTTGAGCAGCCACAATCAGAACAATAGAAAAGCAGTAAGCCCTATCTGTGACCTCAGAGCAAGTATTGGATGTGAGCCACTTAAGCCAACATTCAACACGCCGCAACTAAAGTCACAGATAGGGCTTATTCGTTTTCCATTGTTCGTTTGTTTATTTTTATAAATCAGGCATTTTCAGACTTTGGCAATACCAGATTTAAAAATACTGCCGTAATCGTTGCCAATACCACCGGTGACTTTCCAAAGATTGTTGTCACCCACGCAGGGAAAGTAGCTAACGCTGCATTTGCCTGTGTCACACCCATTCCAAGAGCGATGGATAAACCAACTACCGTTGTGTTTCTAAAATCCATTGGTGCCGTTGTGATAAGCTTGATTCCTGTCATTGCGATAGATGCAAACACAGAAACGGTTGCTCCACCAAGTACACAATATGGAATCGTTGTAAGCACGGAGGAGAACTTTGGAATTAATCCAGCGACGAGAATAATAATCGCTGATGTTTCAAATACTCTCTTTGCTACAACCTTTGTAGATCCTACAATACCTACATTCTGACTGTATGTAGCGGTTGGCAGTCCACCAAAGAAGGCACAGACAATGTTGCTTAATCCGTATCCTACAATACCGCCATTTAACTCTTCGTCTGTTGGCATACGGTCAAGTCCTCCTGTTGTAGTTGCAGAGAAGTCTCCGATTGCCTGTATAGAGTTAATCGCAAATAAAACACCTATTGCAACACAGGAAGACGGTTCAAACCTGATTCCAAAGTGCATTGGCTTTGGAAGTGCAAACCAGGATGCATTCATTACAGCAGAAAAATCAACCATTCCAAAGAATAAAGAAATAATATATCCTGCAATAATACCAATTAAGATAGATGCCAGCTTCCAGATTCCCTTTCCATAATGATTGAGTGTCGTTACAATACAAAGGGTAATAATGGCTACAAGCCAGTTCTCCCAGGAACCATAACTTTCATTACTAGCACCACCAGCCATGTAATTAATCGCTGTTGGATAAAGAGAAAGTCCGATAGCAAATACAACGGTACCGGTAATTAACGGTGGAAAGAATTTGCGAATCTGCTTGATAAATATACCAACGATAACCGCCACGATACCACCGACAATCTGTGCTCCTAATATCGTTGCAATATCAAAGGTTCCCGCAATCGCCTGCATGGTCGGCACATAGGCAAAACTGATACCCATGATTACCGGAAGTCCGGAACCGATTGCGATTTTCCCTGTTCGAAGAAGAGGGAGTACCTGAATCAGCGTTGTAATCGCTGACATCGTAAGGGCTGCCTGAATTAAAATAACAGAATTCTGTTCTGACAGTCCGGCTACACCAGCTACAATAATTGCCGGTGTAACACATCCTACAATCATGGCCACCACATGTTGCAGGGCAAGTGGAAGGGTTTCTCCTACGGAAGTTTTTCCATCCACTTTGAATAGTTCTTCTGACATACTTTTTGTCACTCTACTCATGTTACCTCCTAATGATTCTCTACTATTCAGCTATTGTATTTTGCATCTTTTATGAAAAAATCCTGCATAAATAATAGAAAATATAGATTTTTATCGCAACTATATTATCATTTTCTGTCGAAAAATGCAATCAAATAGTAATTTGTCGAGATGACTATATCATTGCCAAAAGTATCGTTCCTGCAGTAATTAGTACCATGCCAATAGCCGCTTTTTTCGTAAGTTTTTCATGAAATATGATATAAGAGAATGCAATTGTTATAAGCATGCTTAATTTATCAATTGGAACAACAACACTCGCCGGTCCTTCCTGTAATGCACGATAATAGCATAACCATGATGCGCCTGTTGCAAGTCCTGACAAACAGATAAAGAGAAGTTCTTTTTTCTCAACAGTTCGTACTTCCTTTTGTTCTCCGGACGCAAAAACCATAAACCACGCCATAATGAGTACAACGGTTGTACGGATGGCTGTACCGAGGTTAGAATCTACTCCTTCGATACCTACTTTTCCAAGAATTGCAGTAAGACTGGCAAATACTGCGGAAAGTACTGCATAGATAAACCAGCTTCCTCCTGAACTTTTTTCCTGATTGGTTGTTTCTTTTTTCGTGATCATCAGCATAGTTCCGACACCAATCAAAACGATAGCTATGCCTTTTCCGATGCTAAGTCCTTCTTGTAAAAATATAAGTGCTAATAAAATAGTAAGAATTGTACTTGACTTATCAATTGGAACAACTTTATTAACATCACCTTTTTGTAAAGCATGGAAGTAGCAAAGCCAGGAGGCTCCGGTTGCTAAGCCAGATAATATAAGGAATAATAATGTTCGACCACTAATATTATTGATACCTTCTCCCACACCAGTAATCAGTACCATCAACCATGCAAATATCAAAACGACAATTGTTCGGATAGCTGTTGCAACATCAGAGTTTGTCTTCTGTATTCCGCATTTTGCAAGAATCGCTGTGATTCCTGCAAAAAAGGAAGAACCTATTGCATAAAAAATCCACATAATATTCGCCTTCTTTTCAAACATGTTCTGAACCTATTATAGAAGCAATAAACCCAAAAGTAAAGAAGGGCTTTAAAACCCTTCTTTGCTTCATCCATTGTTTCTATTATTGCCGTTCCAAACCTGCTAATGTCTCCTTTACATTTATACAGGTCATGAGTCCACTCATCATACAGGCACCACTCACTCCTGCATTCCAAACAGATTCAATATTTGTGGAAGAAATTCCACCAATTGCATAAACTGGAATATTGCTTCTATCACATATTTGTTCCAAAAATGCAAGACCTCTTCCAGGCAGCCCTTTTTTACAATCGGTAAGAAAAATATGACCTGCTGTAATATAAGTACAGCCAAGTTTTTCTGCTTCCTTTGCTTCTTCTGAGGAATGACAGGATGCTCCGATTACTTCAAAATGCCTTTTTTCCTGCAACGTCATTTTCCGAAGAAGTGGTAACGGCATATGAATTGCATTTACATTAAGTGAAATTGCTACTTTTGTAAAACTGTGGAGTACACATGGCACTCCATAATTTTTACAAATATGTATTACCTTTTCTGCTAATGCTTTATACTCTTCTTCTGCTAAATCTTTTTCTCTTAAAACAATTGCTTTCGGTTTGGCTGCTGCAATCTTCTCGATTCTTTTTAAAAAGCCTTCTTTACAGAGTTTTCGGTTTGTAATACACAAAATATCTGATTTTTTTGATATGACAGGGCGTTTCTCTTTTGTTTTGTCAGAGCCATACATTTTCTGAAAGGCAGTAATGTATGTATCTTCTTTTTTAGAGTTTTTATTTAAGTAACATGTGTCTTCTATCGATAATTGATCTAAATCACTGGTAAAATCCGGATTTCTTTTATTACACATAAAGATAATCGTTTAAGACCGGCTGCAGGCCTTCTTCGGAAATATCTTCATACATCTTCTGGAAGCTTCGTCCATCATTGATTTCAAATTGCTCATCGCCCTGCTCGCCGTCATCCTCCTTTCCAGTGTATTTGCTTTCATGGTCACCGATTCCCGTGGAAACGCCTGCAGATACTTTTGTTGCGGCAATTTTTACGATACCATTTCGGAAGGTTTTGCTTTCTCTTGAAGAAACAGTAATACCGACAAAAGGAAGAAAAATTCGATAGGCACATAATACCTGACAGAGCTGCTTTTCACCAACATCTAACGGATTAATCTTATCGTTATTGATGATTGGGCGAAGTCTTGGACAGGAAAGAGAAAGCTCTGCCTGTGGATATTTTCTTTGCAAATAGTAGACATGAAGTGCACTTGCCAATGCATCTTTTCTAAAATCAGATAAACCAAGAAGTGCAGAAAAGCCAGCTCCTCGCATACCGGCCATAAGTGCACGTTCCTGCGCCTCAAAACGATATGGCCATACTCGTTTATGTCCCATTAAATGTAAAGTCTCATATTTATCGGAATTATAGGTTTCCTGAAAAACGGTGACGTAATCTGCGCCACATTCATGCAGATAACGATATTCATCCGTATTTACCGGATAGATTTCAAGACCGACCATGCGGAAATATTTTCTTGCAAGCTTGCAGGCTTCTCCGATATACTTTACATCACTTTTTGTCCGACTCTCTCCGGTAAGAATCAAAATCTCTTCCATACCGGAATCAGCAATCACTTTCATTTCATGAGCAATCTGCTCCATGTTAAGTTTCATACGATTAATGTGGTTATAACAGTTAAATCCGCAGTAAACGCAATAATTTTCACAATAGTTTGCGATATAAAGTGGTGTAAATAAATAGACCGTATTTCCAAAATGCTTACTTGTCTCTATTTTGGCTTTCTGTGCCATTTCCTCTAAAAATGGAGCTGCTGCCGGAGATAATAAAGCTTTAAAATCTTCGATAGAGCAGGTTTCATGCTCTAATGCTGCCTTTACATCTTTTTCTGTATATTTGTCATAGTCATAAAATTCCATCTGATTCATGACTTTTCCCATAATCTCTGATGTAATCTGCTCCATTCCCGGCATATATTCCATGTGATTCTTTCTTGAAGAAGGGTCTGTTTCCAGACGGTGCTTTTTCTCTAGCGCTTCTGCCGATAAGTATTCTGAATCGATTAAAAACTGATTTTCCATTGTGTTACCTCTTTTCCAGTAAATCTTTTTGCATTTTAATAATTTTTGTAATTATCTAAACCCTGAAAAACCTTCTTTACAGAGCTATTTTTTATATTCATGTAACTAATTATCATTTAATGCAAAAATCCTGTCAGCGGGTCAGAAGCAGCCGCTCCTCTTGTAAGCACACGACCAAGACCGGATAAATATGCCTTTCTTCCTGCCTCAATTGCCTGTCGGAACGCTGCTGCCATCATTGGCAGATCACCGGCAGTTGCTAAAGCAGTATTCGCCATAATCGCTGCTGCTCCCATTTCCATTGCTTCACAAGCCTGAGACGGCTTGCCAATACCGGCATCTACAATAATCGGAAGATCAATCTCATCAATTAAAATCTGAATAAATTCCTTCGTTGCAAGCCCTTTATTAGAACCAATCGGAGAAGCTAATGGCATAACACAGGCAGCTCCTGCATTCACTAAATCTCTGGCAACATTTAAATCCGGATACATATATGGCATAACCACAAATCCCTCTTTTGCAAGAACTTCTGTTGCCTTAATCGTTTCCTGATTATCAGGAAGAAGATACTTGCTGTCACGCATAATCTCTACCTTTACAAAGTTACCGCAACCAAGTTCTCTTGCCAGACGCGCAATTCTCACTGCCTCCTGTGCATTTCTCGCCCCGGAAGTGTTTGGTAAAAGAGTAATTCCCTTTGGGATATAATCTAAAATATTTTCGTGGTCTTTTGTGTTAGCTCTACGCACTGCCAACGTAATAATCTGTGCCCCGGCATCCTTTACTGCCGCTTCGATTAATTTCATAGAATACTTTCCTGAACCTAAAATAAAACGGGAATCAAACTCATGTCCACCAATCACTAACTTATCTTCTGTCTGCATAATCAAACGCCCTTCTTTCTCATATATTTCTCACATTTAAGTAATATAAAGTTATTAATTTCCTATACTCATTTTTTATATAGCTGTATCAAGTCTGATATATCAATTTATAAAACTTCAAATTTCTTACATAACTATGTTGGCTTTATTTTACATAGTTATGTAACCTTATGAAGCTCTTGTAAAATTGCTTAACAGCCACCGCCCATAAAGCTTACAATCTCCACTTCATCACCATCCTTTAAAATGGTCTGTGCATACCACTCCTTTGGGATAATCTCCAGATTATATTCCACAACGATATGTTTCACATTATAATTTTCCTGTTCAAGATAGTCTGAAACAGAAATTCCAGCTTTTTCACAGTCCTCTCCATTGATTTTTACCATGCTTTCACCTCCCTGTAGATAAAGAAATGAATTTTGCCTGAAGGGCTTTTACTTAATAGGAGATTCGAAAGGGACTTCCAATTATATAAAATTTATATAAAAATTAATTACATAAAAAAAACAGGAAACCACCGATTCGGCAACTTCCCGTAAATTATGCAAAACTCCTGTGCTTCCCTACGTTGGCATTATCCAAATCAGGTTAATGGGTCGAAGGTCATACCTTCCTCTCAGCCTGTAATACAAGCTCCCCTGTTGTTCAATTGTATTTAATATACACTTATTGTCAGAAAAAAGCAAGTGGTAATTTGCCATAGCCAGAACAGACGTACCAAATCCTGTATTTGTGACTCTATCACTGCGGGTTGAAGTTCGCTTCCATACTCTCATTCAAACATACTCTAAGGCCACAAATACAGGATATCTTCTCTCTTTTGGTACTTCTTTTGACTATAGATGAAATTACTTGAATTTAAAAAATGGCTATTTTAAATTCTTATAAACTTCTTTTTCAATTTCTGCAAGAGAAATCTTTTTCTCTTTTGCGATTCGCGCCATATCTTCATACTCTGGCTTTTCTTTTGTAATGCCATAGCCGGAAGCTACTTTTATATGGATAGTTCCATAAATAGTTTCTACTTCCTTAATTGCTCTTTTCAAACCATAACGTTTACACGTATATTCACGAACGCCAAGTGTTGTTGTGTGCTTTAAAATAAGTGTAAGGAACTTCTCTCTGTCCGCTTTTGCACACATACAGGTAAGCATTACGGCAGGACGGTTTTTCTTCATCTGAATGTTGGTTGTATATACGTCAAATGCCCCTTCTTTCATAAGAAGTTCTGTAACAAAACCAATTTTTTCTGGTGTCATATCATCAAGGTTACAGCAAAGTTCTATGATAGAGTCCATCTCCTGTACCGTTCCACGACATCCGGTCTGTTCCTGCTCTTCTATGGTATTTCCGATAATCGCACGAAGGCAGTTTGCATCGGTAAAGTCTTTCATTCCCATACCATAGCCTGTCTGTTCTACTGCCATCATCGGCATCTGTCCGAAGGACTGGGCGAAATGTTTTAAAAGCGCTGCGCCTGTTGGGGTGCAGAGTTCGCCCTTAATCCTTCCACCATAAATAGGCACTCCCTGTAAAATATGTGCAGTTGCAGGTGCCGGAATTGGGAGGATACCATGTGCACAGTGTATCTGTCCATATCCTACATGAACAGGAGATGCAAGAATCTGCTCTGGTGCAAGTTTATAAATTGCCAGACAGACACCTACGATATCTGCTATGGCATCCATTGCTCCGACTTCATGAAAGTGTACCTCTTCTACTGAACGACCATGAGCATGGCTTTCTGCGTCTGCGATTAACTTATATACGGCAATGGCATCTTCTTTTACTTTTTCTGGCACATTCAAATGTCCAATAATATGCTCGATGTCCTTCATACTGGTATGGTGGTGGGTGTGAGCATGGGTATGTCCTTCATGGCTGTGGTTATGTGTATGTTCATGCATCGGAACATCTACGCTTTTTTCTTCTTCCCCGTTTACGGTCACTACCATGTGTGTTCCCATAATACCGCATTTGGCAATCGTTGTTCTCTCAATATTTACCTTTGGAATCTGTAAATCATTTAATTCTTTTACGAAGGCATCTTTATCTGGCATTAATTCCGTGAGTGCTGCCATGAGCATATCTCCGGCAGCGCCCATATTACATTCTAAATATAATGTTTTCATTGTTACTTGTTGACTCCTTTATATTTTTCTTTTTTAGATTTCTATTCTTTTTGTAGCTATTTCTATCTATTTTTGTTAATATCAAAAAACAGATTTTTCAAACAGGGTCTAGTGTTCCATCCATCTAGTTTCTAAAGTGTTGTTGGATATAGATTTTATAGT
>CAVCBH010000192.1:0-9558 GCA_963600375.1 bacterium
TATTATTACTGAGTGGATGCTGCACTAGAGCGTATGTCCATGTGTATGATGTTCTGGATGATGCATATGTTTCTCCAAATTTTCTGTATTTTTTATAGATACATGATTAATCATACTTGCCATATATCCGGCACCAAAACCGTTATCAATATTTACTACACTAACTCCACTAGCGCAGGAGTTAAGCATAGATAAAAGAGCCGATAATCCGCCAAAAGATGCTCCATAACCAACGCTTGTCGGTACGGCAATAACCGGGCAATCTGCGAGACCACCAACTACACTGGCAAGTGCTCCCTCCATACCTGCAACAACAACGATAACCTGTGCGCTCATCAAATCTTCAGAATATGCCAGGAGGCGATGAATTCCGGCTACGCCAACATCATAGATTCTTGCTACTTCATTGCCGAGAACTTCTGCCGTTAAGGCCGCTTCTTCTGCCACTGGCAGATCACTGGTTCCGCCTGTTGCGATGACTACCTTTCCATTACCGTCCTTTTCCGGAAGTTCTCCAACGATACCTGTTCGGCTTAGTGCATCATACTTAAGAGGAAGATTGGCGCCAACTAAATCTGCCGCATCCTGACTCATTCTTGTAATTAAAACGGCATTATCTCCTTTTTTACGGAAAGCTTCCGTGATTTTTAAAATTTGCTCGGGTGTCTTACCAGCACCATAAATTACTTCTGCTGCTCCCTGACGAATCTTTCTATGATGATCAAGCTTAGCAAAACCAAGATCTTCAAAAGGCTCTGTTTTTAATTCTAATGCTGCTTTTTCTACACTGACTTCTCCTTGTGCAACCTTATTTAAAAGCTCTGTTAATTTCGTATGCTCCATAATATTTTACCTCTTTTACTCTGTAAAATTTCCAGTTTTATTTTACTATTTGGTAATATATAAGGTCAAGGACAATTGTTACTTCTTGCAAGAAAATAGACAGCTACAAAGAAATAGCTGCCTGCTCGCCAATGGAATATTTAGATTCAGGCATCAACCATGCCTTCCTACGGTCAATGCCTATATTAACACATAAGAATTATATCATCAACTTTTCCATAGAAAAAGGCTCCGAAAACCTCATAATCACTATAAAATAAAGTGTTTATGAGGCTTTCAGAGCCTCTATAAATGCTGGTTCAATTTATAATCGAAACTTCACTTAAGCGCTTAAATAACTCAAAGAATTATTTACCAGCCATCTGAGCTGCCACTTCAGCTGCGAAATCTTCTTCTTTCTTCTCGATTCCTTCTCCAGTTTCCATACGAACGAAACCTTTGATAGTAATCTTAGCGTTGTTAGCTTTAGCTACCTGCTCAACATATTTAGCTACAGACTGTTTTCCGTCTTCAGCTTTTACGTATACCTGATCCATTAAGCAGATTTCTTTTAATTCTTTGTTAAGACGTCCTTTAACCATACCTGTGATGATCTTGTCATTTGCGTCTGGTTTTTCGTTCTTAGCTGCTGCTGTAAGGATTTCTTCCTCTTTTGCAAGGTAGTCCTGATCAACTTCGGAACGATCTGTATATTTAGGATTTAAAGCTGCAACCTGCATACATACGTTTTTAGCCATCTCTTCGATGTCATCGTTAACAACATCTGTTACAACGTCTACTAAAACACCAATCTTTCCACCCATATGTGTATAAGAAGCTACAAAACCTGCATCTTCTTTTACCTGCTGGAATCTACGGATGTTCATGTTCTCACCGATGATAGCGATCTGTCCTGCTAATGCTTCGTTTACAGTCTTAGTCTCATCAAATTTCCATGTCTCAGCTAAGAAAGTATCAATATCTGCTGCTTCTGTCTCCATAGCCTGCTCTGCAACCTGTCCAACGTAAGCCTGGAATTTTTCGTTCTTTGCAACGAAGTCTGTCTCAGCGTTAACTTCTACTGCAACAGCTTTCTTCTTGTCATCAGATACGATAACTTTTACAAGACCTTCTGCAGCAACACGTCCAGCTTTCTTTTCGGCAGTTGCAAGACCTTTTTCTCTTAAGAATTCAATTGCTTTATCAAAATCGCCTTCTGTAGCTGTAAGAGCTTTCTTACAATCCATCATTCCGGCACCTGTCATCTCACGTAACTCTTTTACCTGTTTTGCTGTAATAGCCATTTCGATTCCTCCAAATTCATCTCTTTTATGTGTTCATATAAATTTTACACAAAAATGCCCCGGCCTGTACCAAGTGCAGGCTGAGGCGATTATTGCAAACAGAATTAAGCTTCTGCTTCTTCTGCAGCTTCTTCCTCTGCTACTTCTGCATCCTGTCCCTGATTTCCTTCGATTACAGCATCAGCCATCTTAGAAACGATTAATTTAACTGCACGGATAGCATCATCGTTACCAGGAATAACGTAATCTAACTCTTCAGGATCACAGTTTGTATCGCAGATACCAACTAAAGGAATACCAAGAGTTTCTGCTTCCTGAATACAGATTCTTTCTTTTCTAGGGTCTACAACAAAGATCATGTCAGGAATATCCTGCATCTCTTTAATACCACCTAAGTTCTTCTCTAATTTTTCCTGCTGTTTCTTGAGGTTAATTACTTCTTTCTTAGGAAGTACATCAAATGTTCCGTCTGCTTCCATAGCTTCGATTTTCTTTAACTGGGCAATACGGCTCTGAATAGTCTTAAAGTTTGTGAGCATACCACCTAACCATCTCTGGTTTACATAGTACATTCCACATCTCTCAGCTTCGTTCTTGATAGAATCCTGTGCCTGCTTCTTCGTACCAACGAAAAGAATCTTTCCTCCGTTAGCAACACAATCTCTGATTGCATTGTAAGCTTCATCAACCTTACCTACAGACTTCTGTAAGTCGATAATGTAGATACCATTACGCTCTGTATAGATGTAAGGAGCCATTTTAGGGTTCCATCTTCTTGTCTGATGTCCAAAATGAACACCTGCTTCGAGTAACTGTTTCATTGAAATTACACTCATGTCAAATCTCCTTTTTGTTTGTTCTTCCGCTGCTTTCTCATTCCTCAGCCACCTTTTAAAAAAGGCACTTCGACCGACAGAATCCGGCAACGTGTTTTTTATAACTTAATTTACCGAACGAATTATAGCATAGTTTATATTATATTGCAAGAAAAAATTTAAAGAATCGTTTAAAGAAGATAAATCCTTTAAACGATTCTTTAAATTATGTCTGCCCACATAAACTCACATAAATATGCTAGATTCATCGAATTGCAAATTGTGCTTAACAATTATTGCGAAATTCTCTGTTAAAATTTATACTATTATAAAATTATAAGGTTTTATAAAATTCTTTGACTTCTAATGCCATCTGCTTACGACGCTCTGCCAAAATTCCTGTAACATTCTTTTCGCCTGCTGTAAATATTGCTTCGGTAAGGCCATTTTCTTTTAAGGAAGCTGTTATGGCTTCACTGCCAATTGCTTTTTCTAATTTTTC
This sequence comes from bacterium, assembly GCA_963600375.1. Lineage (GTDB taxonomy): Bacteria > Bacillota > Clostridia > Lachnospirales > Lachnospiraceae > Anaerobutyricum. The sequence goes on from CAVCBH010000192.1 coordinate 3,444, forward strand.
TTTATAATCAGCAGGTGCTTTCCTCTTTACGATCGCTTTTGTCTCTTTTGAAATATAAGTAAGGTTCGCAACCTGTCCATAGATTTCTCTTGTTTTATATCCGCATTTAGCAAGATAAGTCTTTGGAAGAATCTGATAAGACTCTGCTTTACTCTTATAGAGTTCTTCAATAGTTATCTCTTCACTGTAAAGAGAATGGACACCTCTTGCACACTGTGTCGCTATATAAGCAAGAAAAGGTGCAGTACGTGCCGTTGTAGAAGCGAACTTGTCAGGAAGAATATTATCATAAAATTCCTCTGTAAGTTTCAACTCTTCTATCTGTTTCAAATAAAAAGCGAAGCCTTCTTCCTCTGCATTAGCATAATCTTTAAGGACAGTGCCTTCTCCTCCACTCTGATAATGACCCGTAAGCATGGTCATTGTCACCCATCTTGCTAAAAGAGACTCTTTCTCTTTCTCGCTTATTCCCTGACGATCCATAATCAGATACATTGCGTAGCAATAATTTAAAACGGATTGAGAATATAATAAACGAGTACAACAGTATCCCGCCTTCTTTAATGCTTTCTGGAAACCACAGAAATTCTTTTCGCTGACAAATGCTTTTACTCCTCTGCCAAGCTTTTCAAAAGATTCTTCGGAAAGCTTTTTAGAAACTTCTTTTTTTGTAAAGCTCTTTTTCTCTCCGATTCTGCCAGATAAAAGGTAAACTAAGTCACCAATTCTTACCTTTCCAAAATAGGAAATAAGTACAACTTTTAAGACATCTGCATAGGACGGAACATAAAGGCTCTGCTCCCCATTCTGGCACCAGGCAACAGCCTGACCATATTCGGAATTGAAAAAGTCTGTCTCGTTTTGCTGCAATACCTGATAAAAAGATGGCTCTCTTAATAAATGGCAGAAATAATCAATGCAATTTCTTATGTAATCTCCACCATATTCTTCATTTACAGAAATCTTAGACATTACAAAATCTTCCTGATTCAGTGGCTTACCTTGTAAATTGATTCGAATAAAGATTTCTGAAACAACATCAATATCTAAAAGGAAGGAAAGTTCAATAACACCTACCTGATGTTTCACGATTTCTTTTAGTGTGTCCACCGATTCTTCTAAAGGTGTAATATCTTCTTCTGGATTCGCCTCTGTATATTCTTTTTCAAACTGCCTGAATGAAAAATCTCTTCGGAAAAATATGGATATATCCGGAATCCACAGACTGTCCTGTTCATGTTTCTCATCACAGACAGCAAATCTCTCCTCACCCGTCTGGGCTAAAGGGTTAAATGCAATGCGAATTCTGTGAGACTGGTATTGCTCATCTAACACTTCTTTCCCAAGAAGTGCTGCCATTAACGCAGTTACTCGCTGCTGACCATCTATCAGTATCTTTTTGGTACCGCCTTTTCCAAATCCACGGACACGTACCTGAGAATTCTGCCATACGATTAAATATCCGATAGGATATCCTTCGTATAAAGAATCGATCAATGCTCTGACTTCTTCTCCTTTCCATACAAATGGCCTTTGTATTTCCGGAATGGCAATCTGTGAATTCTCGACATAGTTAAGGATACTGCTGACTGAATATTGTGTTATTTTATAGTTATCTGACTTCATAAATAAATCCTTTCGTATATCGTGGGTCAAAACTAACTATCTTCGGTTAGTAAAAGAACCCATAAATCTTTTGGAATCTATATTCTCTGTCGTTGCGATATCTGTATCTTTCATTTTGCATGAGAATATTTATTACGCATCAACACAATTAATGTTTCATCCTCTTTAATTCATCAAAAACTACATCATTCAGCACTTTAATATAGGTTCCCTTCATACCGGAAGAACGAGACTCAATGACTCCGGCACTCTCAAACTTTCGAAGTGCATTCACAATAACAGAACGCGTAATTCCTACTCTGTCCGCTATTTTGCTGGCTACAAGAATTCCCTCCGAGCCGTCTAATTCATCAAAAATATGCTGAATCGCTTCTAATTCTGAGAAAGACAATGTGGAAATCGCAGATTTTACAATAGAAACCTTTCTTGTTTCTTCTGCATTCTCTTCGTTAACAGAACGCATCATCTCAAGACCAACAACCGTTGTTCCATACTCTACAAGAATAATGTCATCGATCTCATAATGACATTCTTTTCGATACATAAATACTGTACCAAGTCTTTCTCCGGCAATATCAATCGGAGTAATGATTGCCTGGTAGCGGTCAATCTCTGTATGTTCAAAGCCAAGTGTCTCCAGATTTACATTCTCTTTTGTAGAAAGAACTCCTAATAAACGTTCATTAAGAAGTGTGTCAATGTAACCGCCAACCTCATTATTAATCAATTCATCAATCACTTCGATATCCTGACGATTTTTAATACCGAGAACCTTTCCCTTACGGCTGATGACCAGAACATTCGATAAAAGAATATTGCTTAAAACCTCACAGATATCATTAAATACTACTTTGTGGGAATTGTTATTGTGCAACAATTTATTTATTTTTCTTGTTTTATCAAGCAATTGAACACTCATAAATACCTCCATCTTAATTGTTAAAATTAACAGACAATTCTTCACCTTTCATAATTTTAACATATCTTCCCGGCAATCTCAACGGTATTATCTAATATTTTTAGCACTTTTTTAAATTAATTTATAATTTCGTACAATTCCAATAATTTAGAGGGAGGATGAAAATATAGTATTTTGTAAAGAGCAAAAAACACTTCCAAAGAGAAAAATCATCCTATATTTGTGGCCTTAGAACAAGGATTGAATGCGAGCACTTAAGCGAACATTGAATCCACAGTGATAGAGTCACAATATAGGAAGGTTTTTCTCTTTGGAAGTGTTTGTCTTTACCATCGATACTATTTAACTTCCTCTTTGTCTATTATATAACCACATTCTTTATCGGCACAAACAAGTTTCTTGCCCTTTTCTATCATGTAGCCACCACATTTTTTGCATCGAATATTAGAAGGCTTCTGCCAGCTCATGAAATCACATTCTGGATTATCAATACAACCGTAATACTTTCTGCCTTTCTTTGTCTTTTTAAGGACAACTTCCTTACCACATTTCGGACAGCTTACGCCAATCTTTTCATAATATGGCTTTGTATTACGACAGTCTGGGAATCCAGGGCACGCGAGAAACTTCCCATGTGGACCATATTTTACGACCATATTTCTTCCACATTCTTCGCAGACTTCATCGGAGACTTCATCTTCAATCTTTACTTCTGCTAATTCCTTTTCTGCTTTTTCTACTGCCTGCATCATATCTGGATAGAAGTTTTCTACGATAGTTTTCCACTTTACCTTGCCTTCTTCCACTCCGTCTAATAAAGATTCCATATTAGCGGTAAAGTTCACATCTACGATAGTAGGAAATCCATCCTTCATCATGTCATTGACCGCTTCACCAAGTTCTGTAATATAAAGATTCTTACTTTCTTTTACAATGTATCTTCTTGCTAAAAGCGTTGTAATTGTCGGTGCATACGTACTTGGACGACCAATTCCTAACTCTTCTAACGTCTTTACAAGAGAAGCCTCTGTAAAGTGAGCTGGTGGCTGTGTAAAGTGCTGCTGTGGTTTTAATTCGGAAAGTGTAATTTCCGTATCTTTTGTAATCTTTTTCATTGCAGCATTCATTGTAGATTTTTCACTGTCATAGCTATATACTGTCATAAATCCATCAAACTTTGTGCGAGAAGCTGCTACAGTAAAACGATAATTTCCTGCTCCGATCTTAACAGATGTTGTCTCGTATACAGCTTCTGCCATTCGGCTTGCCAAAAACCTTGTCCAGATTAACTGATAAAGGCGAAATAAATCTCTTGGAAGCTGCTCTTTAATTGTTGCCGGTGAAAGACTACAATCTGTAGGGCGAATAGCTTCATGTGCATCTTGAATTTTCCCAGTCTTTGTACTCTTAACTGCTTTTTTCTCTCCAACAAATTCTTCACCATACTGTTGTGCGATATATTCACGGCAGCTTGCATCCGCTTCCTCAGAAATGCGGGTAGAGTCTGTTCTTAAGTAAGTAATAAGACCAACACTTCCCTTTCCTTTTAAATTCACCCCTTCATAGAGTTCCTGTGCAAGACGCATTGTCTTTTGCGTAGACATATTCAAACGCTTAGATGCTTCCTGCTGTAATGTACTTGTTGTAAATGGCAGGGGCTGCTTCTTTCTTCTTTCTCCTGTCTTTACAGACAAAACTTCGAATTTCTCTTTTTGCAATTTGTCTACTAATTCTTCTACTTCTTTTTGAGAGTGAAGCTCTATCTTGCCTTCTTTATCTCCAATGAAATGTGCCTCTAAAGGTTTCTTTGCTCCTGGTACCAATATATCGGCCGCCAGACTCCAATATTCCTGAGAAATAAATTCATCAATCTCTTGTTCTCTGTCACAGATGATTCGCAATGCTACAGACTGCACACGTCCTGCTGATAATCCTCTTTTAATCTTTGACCATAAAATCGGGCTGATCTTATAACCTACAATTCGGTCTAATACTCTTCTTGCCTGCTGGGCATCCACAAGATTCATATCAATATCACGGGAATTCTTAATTGACTTCTTTACCGCATCTTTTGTAATCTCATTAAATGTAATTCTACTATATTTTTTATTCTCCAGCTTCAATGCATAACACAAATGCCATGAAATCGCCTCTCCTTCACGGTCCGGGTCAGTTGCAAGATAAACTTTATCTGCTTTCTTCACTTCTTTGCGAAGCTGCGCTAAAATATCTCCCTTCCCACGAATCGTAATATACTTTGGTTCAAAATCATTTTCAACATCTATCCCCAGTGTACTTTTTGGCAAATCCCTTACATGTCCATTTGACGCGACAACCTTATATGACTTTCCCAGAAACTTCTGAATTGTTTTAGCCTTGGCTGGCGATTCAACAATAACCAAATTTGCTGACATTCCCCAAAACACTCCTAACTTTTAAATATTATATTACAACTTATTGTACTTTATCACTATAGCATATTTGAAAAATATCTTTGACAAGATGTACTCTACATTTTGTGGAATACTTCTTCAAATACACTCTTTTATACTGTCTTAATTAATATTAATAATTCGAATAAGAAAAAGATTCAAGAAGAAAATTCTGTTAAATATCAATAAAACAATATATGAAATCAAACACAATAAATGTACTCCTTCATAAAACAATTATACATCATACACTATTTCGTTTTGCCACGCAAGCAAAAAATTTCACACTTTTCTTAAATAGACATTTTGTTCTATCTGATAAATTATGTTTTTTAGTTCAAATTTCATCAGGATATGTTGCAATTCAAAGGCAGAAAAACCGCTATTTTCCAAAAGATTTTCAAAAGTCATCGGATGAATCTCATCTAAGAGCGAATATACCTTTTCTTCTTTTTTATTTTCACAAAAAAATTTTTGCTCCTTCAAAAATTCCCCCGAATTTATATCCATATTTTTCTTTTTATTTCCTTTTTTTGCCTCTTTTGTAATTATATCTGTAATATCCTCTGGAGAACGAACCAAGATGGCCCCCTGACTAATCAAATCATTACATCCTCTGCTCATTCTATCTGTAATTCTTCCCGGAAGTGCAAAAATATCTTTTCCCTGTTCTAATCCCTGATCAGCAGTAATTAATGAACCACTTCTTTCTCCCGCCTCCGTAACAAAAATTCCATCAGAAAGCCCACTGATAATCCGATTCCGCATAGGAAATAATCCTTTTTGTGGAGAAATACCTATATTGTATTCAGAAAGCACACCTCCTGTCTGATATACCTTTTGATATAAATTAAAATTCTCGACTGGATAAATCGTATCAATTCCTCCTCCAAGAATTCCAAGTGTATATCCATTCGCATCCAGCGCCCCCATATGTCCTGCTGTATCCACTCCTGTCGCCATTCCACTCACAATCTGTATGCCGCATTCTGCCAGCTCTTTTGCAAACTCTCTCGCCATTTTTCTTCCATATATTGTTGCTCTTCTTGCACCTACAATTGCAAGAATCGGCTTTGAAAAATCCGGAAGTCTTCCTATATAATATAATACGGAAGGTGGGTCGTATATTTGTAAAAGA
>CAVCBH010000193.1:0-2279 GCA_963600375.1 bacterium
GGGGACAAAAAACATATGTTTTTTGTGCAATATTTATTTTTCAGACACGCTCTAGGACGTAAATATTCCATTCGTCACTTTATTACATTTCGCGGAAATAAACCTTCGATAAAGAAAATTAAATCAAACAATAAAAAAATCATAAAAGTATCTGGAGAAAAACTTATTCCCAAAAAAGAAGGAACAGCAACCATCACCGCCACAATCAATGAAAAAAAACAAAAAATTAAAATTACTGTTAAAAAGGTAAAGGCAAAACCGAAATTCAGTCAGTTAAAAGCGAAAAAAGCTGGTCTTGAGTACAAAAACTTACGTGGAGAGTCTACTGTAAAAATCAAGCTGACAAATAAAACGCAGTACACTATAACGAAAGTAAAACTGACCTCTACCTTATTCTTTGATGATGTCATGGATGACTGCCGCCCAAAAAAGACAAAAACACTCACGGTAAATCTCAAACCAAATCAATCAAAAACGGTTAAAATTTACTTTGGGAAATATCCGGTGTCGAGACCAACGGGGTGGAATTGCAAGGTGCTGCAGTTCTGGTACAAATAACAATTCTGATTTGCCGCAGGCAAAGAAAGACTCCCGAAGAGAAAAGATAGCTTATATTTGTGACTCTGTCACTATGAGTTGAATATTCCCTAAAAGGCTCACATTCAAGTCTCGCTCTAAGACCACAAATATAGGCTATCTTCTCTCTTCGGGTGCTGTGTTTTCACCCTCACTACAACCTCTGACAGATTAAATGGCTTTGTAATATAATCATCCGCTCCAATCGTAAACCCCATAATCTTATCCATATCTTCATTCTTTGCCGTCAACATGATTACTGGATAAAAATATTTCTCTACTCTATATCATTCTCCCGGATTACATGAAATTACCTTACCGGCATTCCATAAATCTACTGTCTTTTTCGCCGCTTCAAAACGTTCTTCTTCTGAATGGAAGTCAATTGTCACAGACTGGCAACCACATTCTAAACACATTACATAATAACCACTGCCGCCTTCTTCTTCTAATAACGCACCACCATCGCATAATGGACAGTCATGAATCTCCAACTTTTCTTCAATATTCATAATTTGCCTCTTTCTGTTTTATTTTTTATTTTCCAAGCACATTATAGCATTGTTTCTTACAGTTGTCATGTAATTATCAAATAAACTTTGTATTTTCTCAGCTACAAAAAACAAATTGTAATAAGTCGAAACACTTACTACAAGTATAAACGAGAACTGACAGAAGAATTAAATAGCAGCCTTATTTCAATCTCCTGCTCACAATATAGTCGCATTTTCTTCGTTCGATCATATTTTTCTGTTGAGGGTGACAGAACCTCCATAACAAAACGGGGTGCATCCGTAAAGGTGTTTCCACATCTTGATTTTGTACGGCAGTTTATAGATGCATCAGGAATAACAATCTTGTTGTTGCCCTGATTGTCTTTGAAGCGATATTGAACATTATCCGAATATACATAGCATGTGCTATTCTTTAATTGGTGTCTGATTGCTGCAACAAAATTTACAATTACAGTAGAGTGTTCTGGCGTATCTCCTGCCATGTCCGTTATCTTAAGATCCCAGTCCATATTTTGCACTCCCTTTTGTTATTGCTCCAAAGCCTCTAAATTTCAGGAAAATCTGGCACTATCGGCGATTTAAAGATTGTCATAGGGTCAATATCGATACATTCATACTCATTCCTGTTTCCGGCTATATCCCACGCAACTGTTCCATTTAGAACAGTCAGCGTATTTTTAAATATCTCTTTATCCTCGATTTTCTTGAAAATACCACCCTGCTTTATCAGTGGTTTGACATCAAATTCCCGTACACTGCCATCGTTCATATAGGCGTATACTGTGTAATCGTTTCCTGCCACCGCCTGATATACTTCTGGATAAAAACGTGGGTCAAGTTTATTATTATTCATATACTTCACCTCTTTTAAATTAACGGATTAATTCTATTTAACGGCTTATTATCCTTTGATAATTCCCAGTTTTGCATTAATTCATCTTTATGAATTTCTGCCCACGCAAGTACAAATTTTAACTGTCGTTTCGGCAAATATCCTTCACTAACTGTTCCATCTTCAATCAATATTACCACTTTATTACTGCCATATTCTGCATGGAAATGTGGCGGATTATGGTCACTCCAATACATCGTAATTCGTATTCCATAAAACAAACTAATTTCAGGCATTGGTTCATCTTCTCTCCTTCCAACTATAATTTTAATATAACATTTATTTCATTTATCTAC
>CAVCBH010000194.1:0-4102 GCA_963600375.1 bacterium
AGTGAATTTTTTCTCTTTTACCTCTTGACAAAAGTCACTTCATAACAGAGCAAGCTCTTAATGCGGACGAGCATTAAGAGTGCAGTGAAACGAAGCATTTTTGCATAGTACAGCAGGGGTGGGTTCGTCTGCTTTGCAGCCTCACAAATCAGAAGCTCCTGTGATTTTTTAGTATTCTTCCCTCTTGTAATATCACAAAAGAATACTTGTAATTTATGACAGAGTTGCATTTACTTTAGGGGTGTATTTTTATATAATATACACATATAGCATAAATCATGATGGATTAATGTGTGCATTAGTCTGCTTTTTACATTTATCTGACAAATCTTGTTCTCTATGGCTACTTTTTAGCTGTAGAACGGGTTACTGATATGAACGAAAAAGCCAGATTGATGGATAGCGAAAGGAGGAATCATGACTAAGGATATGATTAATAACGGGATTAATGCAGCAGATGATAAGTCCCGTATCATTCAGGAGTATGTTCCGGGTAAGCAGATTACTCTTGCTCATATGGTAACTCGTCCGAAGGCTTCGGTTTATAAGAAGCTTGGTCTGCCGGATGATTATCATGATGCGATCGGCATTTTGACGATTACTCCTTCTGAAGCGACAATTATCGCAGCGGATATTTGTACAAAGTCTGCTTCTATCAAGTTAGGATTTGTAGACCGTTTTTCCGGTTCTGTTATTATTGTAGGTTCTACCGCTAATGTGGAATCTGCACTTAACAGTGTTATTACTACTTTTTATAATAAGCTTGGTTTTGATACGGTTTCTATTACGAAGACTTGATAGGGATGACAGCTTTAGAGCGTGTTTGATAAATTGTTTTTCGTTTTTCTTGTTGATAAGCTTTTATAATTTTACAGATTTTTATGCGGAGGATTTTATTTAAGTTTGATTCAGGATTGATTTGAAAATTGATTTGTTGGCGTTATAGATACACTTTAGTTTGGAGATTATTTTTTTATGAAAATTATGTTGATTGGTCCGTCGGCAGCGGGCAAAACTACGCTGATTCAGCGTCTTATTGATCAGGAGATTAAGTATGATAAGACGCAGGCGGTGGAGTATGTTGGTAATTTTATTGATACGCCGGGTGAATATATGCAGCAGCGGGGATACTGGGGTTCTTTGACCATCACTTCCCACGATGCGGATATTATTGGGCTGGTGCAGGATTCCAGTAGTGAGGATTGCTGGTTTTCCGGTGGGCTTACGAGTAAGTTTGAGAAGCCGGTTGTTGGTGTTATCACTAAGATTGACAAAGATGATTCGAATCCGAAGCAGGCACGTTCCTATCTGGAGCTTGCCGGATGTACGACTATTTTTGAGGTGAGTTCCTATACTGGAGAAGGTGTAGACACTCTATCTCAGGGATTTCATGATATGGTGAAAAAGTACGAGGAAGAGAATAAAAATCGGTATGCCGATGATTATTTTGATTAGAACAGGGGGTGAAAGGCTTGATTACACTATCAAAGGAAAATGTCGTTGATTATGTGAAGTCAAGACTTGATTTTTTTTATGTGAACGGAGACATTAAAGTTTCCGCTATTGGAGAAGGCTCTGTAGAGGAGGACGGAGACGGTTTTATCAACTTTGTTTATCGTGTTTCTGACGGAGAGCATCATTTAATTGTAAAACAGTCTACTTTAGAGGCTCGTTCTAATGGAGATTTTACGCTGGATATTAATCGTTACAAGTTAGAGTATGATGCAATGAAAGTTTGCGCCGCAATCGTGCCGGATTTACTTCCAAAGCTGTATGATTGTGATGAGGAAAACCGTGTATTTATTACAGAAGATGTTTCCTACCTTAAGATTGCACGTTTTCAGCTTTTAAAGGGTGTTACTTATCCTAATCTCGCAGATCAGATCGCAAGATATATGGCCGCAACACAGTTTTATACTTCTGAATACTATCTGGATACAAAAAGTTTTCGTGATATGAGTGTGCATTTTATGAATGCGACAATGCGAAATATCATGGAAATCGGTATGTTCCTTACAAGTGTTACACCAGAGGATACCGTTGGACGACCTCTTGACCCGGAATTTGTTACATTTTCCAAGAGAATTTGTGCTGACCCGGCTGTACTTTTAGCCCGTCAGAAGTTAAGACATCTCTTTATGTCTAAGGGTGAGTGTCTGATTCACTGTGACTTACATACATCTAATATTTTTGCAAACCAAACAGAAGCAAAGGTCATTGATATGGAATATGCTTTCTATGGACCTTTTGCCTATGATATGGGATATTTTACTGCGAACTTTATCGCACAGTATGCTGCCGCTACTTTCCGTCCATTTGAGACTGAGGAAAAGAGAAAAGAATTTAAGGCATATTGTCTGTTTATGATTCGCCAAACTTATGTTAAATACTGTGAATATTTCACTCAGTATTGCAAAGAAGATTCCAAAGTCGAATATCACAATATTCCTGGTCTTGCAGAAGATTTCTGCCTGACTACGCTTCGTGAATTTATCGGATTTGCTGCCAGCGCAATGCTCGGCCGTATTTGTGATCTTATTCCATATCCGGATTACGATGATATTGATGATTATGTACAGCGTCATAATGCAAAGTGCTTCTCTATCATTTTAAACAGAGAAATGCTTGTAAAATGGGAGTCTTACAATTCGATTGATGAGCTGATTCAGGATATCCTTACTGTAGAGGAAATCTACTGTAGAAATATTAAAGATTTGAAATTATAAAGGGAGGTTTGCACTATGATAGTTCTTACAAAGGAAAATATTATTTCTTATATGAAAGAGCATGTGCCTTCCTTAGAATTAAAAGAGCCAGTTAAGGTTTCCAGAATTGGGGATGGCGATCTCGGCGAAGATGTGGAAGGTGACGGTTATTGTAATTACGTTTTCCGCGTCAGTGATTCCGAGGGACATTCTTATATTGTAAAGCAGTCTACGGAGCATTTAAAGCGCCGTGGGCGTGCCCTCACCCCGACTCGTAACCGTTTCGAGTACGAAATTATGGAACTTCGTTCAAAGATTGTTCCGCAGTACGTTCCGGCACTGTATCTTGGCGACCCGGAAAATAACGTATTTATTATGGAAGATGTATCAAATCTGAAGTTAATCCGCTTCCAGATGAATAAAAATCATCTTTTCCCGAAACTGGCAAAACAGGGGGCACAGTATCTTGCTGCCACTCATTTTTATACTTCGGAATTTTATCTTCCAACAGAAGAATACCGCAAGCTGCTCACTCATTTCATGAATGCAGAACTGCGTGTTGTTATGGAGGACGGTATTTTCCTTCAGATTTTTGGCTCCGATCATTATGATGCGGCCTGCGGCCCTGAATTTGAGAAATATTGCAAGGAAATTCGCTTTGACCCGAACCTTGAGTTCCAGAGATATAAACTGCGCCATCTCTTTATGAGTAAGTCAGAAACACTGATTCATGGCGATTTCCATACTTCTAATATCTTTGCGGATGACACACATCTTAAAGTTATTGATATGGAATATACTTTCGGCGCACCATTCTCCTATGACCTCGGATTCATTATCGCCAATATTATTTCCCAGGCATGTTCTGCAGCGTTCCGCCCATTTGATACGGAAACGCATCGGAAGAATTATGTGGCTTACCTTATCTCTCTTATTGAGATGTTGTATACTTACTATATTCAGTTTTTCTTTGAATACTGGGAAAAGGACGCAAAGCTTGAATATAAGATTACAAATGGCTATAAAGAAAGCCTTGCTCTTGATATTTTACGAGAGTGCTTTGGATTCGCTGCCTGCGTGAACTTCAGCAGGATATGCGGAGACATGGATACAGCGGATTTTGATTGTATTAAGGATAATGCGCTTCGGACGAAAGCAAAGTTTGCTTCTGCGACGATTGATAAGGTGCTGTTTGAGAAATGGAGTTCTTATAATGATGTGAAGGAAGTTATTGAAGATATTATAAGCGTGATTTGTTAGATTGATGGTTTATTCTGGTGACAAAACAGACGCTCCCAAAGAAAGAAGATACCCTATATCTGTGACTCTATCGCTGTGGGTTGAATGTTCGCTTACCGCTCTCATTCAATCCTCGCTCTAAGGCCACAGATATAGGG
>CAVCBH010000195.1:0-6846 GCA_963600375.1 bacterium
TTCAGGCGAAATCTCCCACAAATTGTGATGCACATCTTGCAGAAAGCATTTTTTAAACACGCTCTAGAGCCTGTTTGGAAAATAATGCAAGTAATCTGACTGGCCTTCGTCAGTAGAATTAAACAGAAAGGCAATTTATGAATACAAGAAGATTATTTTATGAAGATGTATATATTAGAGAATTTGAAGCAATTGTGCTTTCCTGTAAAGAAAGAGATGGAAAGTATTATGTTATTTTAAATGAGACGGCATTTTATCCAGAAGGTGGTGGACAGCCGGCGGACAAGGGAACGATTGAAAATGTCCCGGTAAAGGATGTGCAGTATGTAGATGGAGAACTTTTCCATATTATGGAGAGTCCATTGAAAGAAGGTGCGCAGGTTGTAGGGAGAATCGACTGGGACTGGCGGTTTGATCTGATGCAGCAACATTCCGGCGAACATATTGTAAGTGGAATGATTCATGAAAAATACGGCTACGAAAATGTCGGTTTCCACATGGGAGAAGAGGTGATTACGATTGACTTAAGTGGAATGCTTAACTGGCAGCAGGTGCAGGAAATTGAAAATAAAGTAAATAACTATATCTGGATGAATCAACAGGTAAATATTTTCTATCCAGACGAGCGACAGAGAAAGTTCATCCCATATCGAAGCAAAAAAGAACTTACCGGAGAAATCCGCCTTGTCGAATTTCCGGGAGCAGATCTTTGTGCCTGTTGTGGTCTGCATGTCACTCATGCAAGCCAGATTGGACTTGTAAAAATCCTTTCCTGCAAAAAGTTCCGTGATGGTGTCCGTATGGAAATGCTTTCCGGAAAACGTGCATCAGACTATTTATCCGGCAGTGCAGAACAAAACAGCCAGATAGCAGTCAGTCTTTCTGTCAAAGAAAAAGAAACCAAAGATGCCGTACAGCGCCTCCTTGATGAAGTATACGAATTAAAAGGAAAACTTGCAGCAGAAAAACAAAAAAACTTTGAAAGAAAGGCAGCAGCCTGTAAAGGCAAAGGAAACGTTCTCCTTATTGAAGACGAAATGGAAGCAGCAGAAATCAGAAAATGTACTGATGCCATTCTGCATACCTGCGGAGGTGTTGCAGCACTTTTTGCAGGTAATGATGCTGACGGCTATAAATATGCGATCGGAGAACTTGATGGTAATGTCAGAGAAATTGTCAAACAGGTCAATAAAGAATTAGATGGCCGCGGAGGGGGTAAGCCATTCTTTGCACAGGGATCTGTAAAGGCAAGGAGAAAACAGATAGAGGAATTGTTCCGGAAATTTCAGTTTAAATAGCAACCTATGTAAAAGTTATGAAAGACAGAAAAAAGAAATATCTTTACAATTTTTTTCAAATGCGCTATCATTTTCATGAAAACGTGTAACAGAACCTGCAGGAAAAAACATATAGGTAGAGAGTGTATGTACAATCTGACAGCAATCCTGTGTAGTCATCAAAGGAAGAAAAAATTATAGCTAGAGCATGTTTGAAAAATCATTCCTGCAATCTGCACACCTCAATTTACGGTATATTTGCCTTCATTCAAACACGCTCCAGAATTGTGTGTCACAGTTACAAAAGCATTTCACAGAAAGGAAGAGTATTATGATTAAGAATAAACTGAAAAGAATTCTGGCAATAGCTCTCGCCGGAGTTCTGGTAGTCGGCGCAACAGCCTGTTCTACAAGTAAGAGTGAAAAGAAGAATCAGACAGCAAAGCCAGAGCAGGGAACAGAAGCAACGACAGAGAATAAGGGCAATACAACAGCAGATTATGTAGCATCTGATGTAACACTTCCGGATAACTTCGATAACATGATCTATCCGATAGAAGCATTAATGGTACAGAAGCTTTCTAAAGGCTATCCTTATTACACAAGTGATACCAGTGCAGACGAAGCCGATTCCTTCTGGTTCTCCATGGCGGTTCTCACATCTTTAATGGAAACACAGTCTGCATACGGAGATGGAGTAGAAGCTGACTCTTTCTATTACCTTAAAGAGAATACATCCAACATGTATGCAGCTGCCCTCTATAATGAATATGGCAAAGGTAACCTTGAGTTCCCTGAGATTTCAGAAGACGAGAAATACGCAACCTATGATGATGACAAAGGCATGTACGGATTCTTAAAAGGCGATGTAGGAAGCCTTGTTCCATACATCACAGACTGCACAAAGGATGGCAGCGATTACATCATCACAGCAGAACTTCGTAACAAAGAGACAGACGAAGTAAGAGGAAATTATCAGATAACAATCACAGATACCTCTTTTGATGGTGATGATAACAACTTCGCTTATTCCGTAACAGATATTAAGGAAAAGAAGAGTAGCTCCTATGATTTTGATGAAGAAAATACATCAGATAAGAGCGAAAAAACGACTACAAAAGAAAGCGCATCGGATGCAGATAGCACTACAGAAAGTACATCATCAGATGGAAATGATACAGATTCTGATGGAAGCTCTAACTCTGACACAGATTCCGATTCATCCTCCAGCAATAGCTCAGAAAGTATCTCTCAGGACGATGCCTTAAGCCAGGCCAAAGATTACTACGGCAGCGACGCAGAATACTCCTACAAGAAGAAAGTAACCGTAGGCGATAAAGAATATTATGACTTCTCCGTAAAGGGGGACAGCGTAAGCAGCACAGACGTTTTAGTATCTACAGATGGACAGGATGTCATCGGTGGAACACAGAACGATGATGGAAGCTGGTCATTTGATCAGTAGGAAGAACTAACGGAATATGGATTTCCTGAAGAAACTTCTCCGGCTGACATTGGAAATGGATTCAAATGAAAAAGAAGCAAAGAGTAACCTGCCTGTACCCACAGGTTATCCGTATTGATTTGTAAAAGAAAAATAAAAAGTCTTATATAATAACTACACTTTAGACTGATTTTAAAATGTAATTAGGCATTTAAGCAGAGTAAGGTGAAAGCGTTTTATATAAGGCTTTTTTTTGTTTGGAAATGTAAAAAATTACTAAAAATGATTGCATTTCAATAAGGATTATTATAAAATGAAATGATTCAGAGTGGATTTGTAAAATTGCAGTTAGTTAATTTATAATGAATCTTCTGGATGATTAAAATAAAAAAAGAAAGAGAAAGAACGATGAAGAATCAAAACAACACAGCACAAAGTGCAGAAAAACAGAGCTTTCTTAAGAGAAAGAATGTAGAACTTTCTTTTAAGAGGTATGCGATTGATGCGATGGGAGCGATGGCTCTTGGATTGTTTGCGTCCCTTTTAATTGGAACGATTATTAAGACACTGGCAGAGAATGTCGGAACAACGGGAATGATGGCAACATTAGCGGCGATTACAGATACGGGAGAACTGGCAGCGAAAGTTGCGGGGCTTAGTATGTTGAATCGTTTTTGCTGGATTTTATGGCAGATTGGTAATTACGCTACGATGGTAACAGGAGTTGCCATGGCAGGGGCAATCGGCTATGCGCTGGATGCACCGCCATTAGTTTTATTTTCTTTGTGTGCGGTAGGACAGGCAACGAACACATTAGGTGGTTCTGGTGGGCCTCTTGCGGTATTATTTGTTGCGATTATCGCCTGTGAGGTAGGTAAACTTGTATCAAAAGAAACAAAGATTGATATTCTGGTAACGCCGGCAGTCACAATTATTGTCGGTGTAGGATGTGCCATGGTGCTTGCCCCAATTTTTAAGACAATCTGTGATTCCCTTGGAACCTTTATCGGTTGGGCAACAAATTTGCAGCCATTTTTCATGGGAATTATTATTTCCGTTGTCGTTGGTGTTGTACTTACCCTTCCGATCAGTTCGGCCGCAATCTGTGCAGCGGTTGGTATCAGCGGCGGTGCAGTTATTGCCGGAGTGTTAGATGGCAGCATTTCTATGGAAGTATGGAACGGTCTTGCACTTGCCGGTGGAGCAGCAACCGTGGGATGCTGTTGTAACATGCTTGGTTTTGCCGTTATCAGTTATTCAGATAATGGTGTTGGCGGTCTTGTAGCACAGGGACTTGGAACATCTATGCTGCAGGTTCCAAACCTCATGCGTAAACCTGTTTTATGGATTCCACCAGTACTCACTTCAGCAATCTTAGGACCTGTTGCAACGTGTATTTTCCAGCTTCGCAATAATGGCGCAGCAATTTCTTCCGGTATGGGAACCGCAGGTCTGGTAGGTCCGATCGGAATTATCACAGGCTGGTCAAATATGCCAAAAGGCTATACAGTAGGTGCATTTGATTGGATTGGCATGATTTTAGTATGCTTTATACTTCCTGTTGTTTTAAGCTGGGCGATTGGTAAGTTCATGCGGAAAAAGGGCTGGATAAAAGAAGGAGACTTAAAGGTAGATTTGGGTTAATTAACTTCTGATTGAACAAAATCGCTGCACGTAGCTTTCGCAAGCCATCGCGCAGCGATTTTGTTCAATCAGAAGTTGTTAAAATACTTTTCCAGTCGATTGAGAACCCCATACAACAATGCTGCAATAAGACAAAGCAACACAATAGAAAGCATCACCCAATCCATCTTAAAGACCTGAGAACCATAGATAATAAGATACCCAAGCCCTTCTCTTGCAGCCAGAAATTCGCCAATAACTACTCCAATAAGACAAAGACCAATATCGACTTTTAATATACTTAAGATTGTCGGAAGGTTCATCGGCAGAATAACCTTTGTAAGACAGTCGGTTCTGCTGCCGTGGAGTGTTCGGATGAGTTTTAATTTATCCGGGTCAGTGGACATAAAGCTTGTAAAAAGGTTTAAGATACTTCCGAATATGGCAACAGATATAGCAGTCACAATAATTGTTTTCATGTTATTGCCGAGCCACACGATAAAAATTGGAGCCATGGCAGATTTTGGAAGGCTGTTTAAAATAACAAGGTAGGGTTCAAGTATTTCGCTTAAAGTGGTATTCCACCATAGAAGTATTGCGATAAGAAGGCTTACGGAAGCAACGAGAAAGAAACTGCCGAAAGTTTCTGCAAGTGTAATACCAATGTGTTTTAGAAGACCTCCGGTGAGAAAGAGTTCGCGACCGGAGAGAACCATCCGGGAAGGGCTGCTGAAGATAAAGGTATTTATGATTCCTGTGCGGGAAGTGAATTCCCAGAGAACAAGAAAAAATACAAATAGAAAAAACTGAAAGAACAGGACAAGCTTTTTATGCTGTCTTGTTCTTTTTATATATAAAACCTGCTCTTTTGATAGTTTGCTTATTGGTTCATTCATCATTTTTTAGCTCCTTCCATATTTGATTAAAATAGTCCTGAAATTTAGGATGGATGCGTGCTTCTTTGGAAGAGAGACGTTGCTTCGTTCCAAAGCTGATATTTATAATCGTGCGGATGTGGCCTGGACGTTTTCCAAGGACAATAATGCGGTCGGCAATACTGATGGCTTCTGATAAGTCATGGGTGACCAGAAGTGTTGTCACACCACTTTGTCGGATGATTTTGGAAATATCATCGGATACGTCAAGGCGGGTCTGATAATCTAAGGCGCTGAAAGGTTCATCAAGGAGAAGAAATTCCGGTTTCAGGGCAAGGGTTCGAATCAGGGCAGCACGCTGGCGCATTCCACCGGAAAGTTCTCTTGGATAGGCAGATGCAAAATTAGAGATACCGTATTGGCGCATCAGTTTTTGTACGTACTCGAGATTTTTTTCTGTAAGTCGATGTTGTATTTCCAGACCTAAAATGATATTTTTATATATAGTTCTATGCTCTAATAAATGGTCTTTTTGCAGCATATAGCCGATAGAAGGTTCTTTGTCAGAAGAAGGATAGAAAAGCCTGCCTTTTTCGACAGGAATCAGTCCGGCGATTAGTTCTAAAAGCGTGGATTTTCCGCAGCCGGAGGGACCGACGATCGCTGCAAATTCACCAGTAAAAAGGTCAAAATGAATGTCTGCTAAAGCAGGAGTTTCACCGTTTTTGGTGTGATAAGTATGCGAAAGCTCACGGACGGACAAAAAAGTTTTTGTTTGTGGCAAAGCGGTTCATTCCTTTTTGGCGAGGTATAATTTAACATATGCAAAGGAGAAACCGAAGTGATATATTTCATGATTGTAGTGTCGATAATTGTGGCAGATAAGATATTAAAAGAATATTTCAAAAGCTCTCTTCGAGGAAAGCACCGGAAACCGTCTATAGAAAAGGATGAAATAATAAAGTTAAAGAATTTAAAAAAAATAAAAAATAGAAGAAAAGAAAAAGGACGGATAAATGAACGAATAAGAGAGCAGATAAGAGGACAGATAAAAAAACAGACAATGGAACCAATAAAAGGACAGCAGAAAGGACAGACAAAAGAATTGATAAAAGAACAAACAAAACAAATTGAGCAAACAAGTAAGCAGAAAAATATATTTACACCAAAGATTGAATTATTGGAGAACAAAGGAGCAGCAAGCGGAATTCTTGCTTCTCATCCAAACTTATTAAAAGGAATCTCAGCCGCAATGCTCTGTTTTTGTGCCTTAGCATTAGGAAGAGAAAGACAAAAAGGGAAAGTTGCAATGGCAGGAATCGGCTATGCACTGATACTTGGAGGAGGACTCAGTAACTTTATAGATCGAATGAAAAAGGGAGCAGTAACAGATTATGTCCGCTTTCCTGAGTTTCCAGTAAAAAAGATCAGTCAGCTTGTTTTTAATCTGAGTGATTTTGGGATTTTTGCCGGAGTGTTTTGTCTTTTGTTTCGCAAAAAGTAAAAAATAATTACAGTATTCTAAAATAGCCGTATCAAGATATATTTGGAAAAATCATTCCTGCAATCTGCGCACCTCAATTTACGGTATATTTTGCCTTCATTCGGTTGCCGTAGCCCGCTACGC
>CAVCBH010000196.1:0-5029 GCA_963600375.1 bacterium
TATTTTTTCATTTTTGAGTGGAACACTAGATATTGTACTTTTTTTGTATTTTTATTAATCAAGATACATTTGCGCCTTGCTTTCTTGTTATTTTTTTATCAAAAACAACGAATATAATATCCAAATATAACAAAAATAATCTCAAATCATATTCTGGAACTGCTTTTTATCTGTAGCTTGCCTGTTTGTATCCCCTTTTGAAAAAGTTTATTCATCTTTTCTATCTCTTCTGGACGTACATAAATCTCCAGATCTTTTTTTATTTGACCAAATGTATCTGGATATACTTTTTGCAGATTTTTTCCTTTCAGATAAATCTCTCTCAAATGTTCATTCTTTCCAAATGCTTTCCTGCCGACAACATGTAATCTGGAATTACAGCTTTTTCCTAAAGTAATTTTCTCTAATCGTTTACAACAGGATAGGGCTTCATCTTCTAAAACGCGAACACAGTCCGGCAATGTAAGCATTCGCATTCTCCCACAGCCATCAAAAGCCCTGGAAGCTACTTTTTCTATAAAATAATAATAATCTCCTATTTTCACTTTTTCCGGCACATGAACCTGACCACTGATTTCTGCGTAATGCAACAATCGAACACTTCCATTTGTTATTGATGGATTTAAAATCTGATAACGACTCCCTGCCACCTCAAAAATTCGACCTGCAGGATTCGAAAATTCCCAGCTTGCATGAATTTCTTCGTTCTTCGTCACTGTTTCCGGGTGTGTGTCCCACTTTAAAGTATATCCCTTTTTCTTTAGTTTCGGGTACTCTATCACATCTCCATAATGATAGATCTTTTCTTCTAATAAACGTTCCTTTAACGGTTCTTTTAATGATTCCCCTGTGTATCCTTCTTCTTGTTCTTCTTGTTGTTTTGCCTGTTGTCCGGATTCTTGTTCCAACAAAACCACATCCAGTTGTTCTTCATAAATACAAACTTTATATTCATTATAAATAGATGAAAAAACAGCGTACACTTCCCTGTTTTCCTTTATACTGTCAAATGCACTGTCCCAGCCATCAAAAATATAATGCCATATCTTGTCCGACTGCTTTTTGGGACTTTCCGGCGCATGGGCTTTCTTTCCATATAAAACTTCTTCCTCTTTTAACAGTGTACCATCTTCATGAAAGAAACGCACCGCGAAGGAACGCTCCCTCTCTTCAAATACCGCTTTTGCCATTGTATCCTTTTCAATATAAGAAAGGTCATTATTCCAACCTTTAAAAATATAATAATGTTCAGCCGTCTGCGGTTTTTGCGGCTGATATGGCTGCATTGCTGCCTGCCCATACAGAACCGTTTCTGTTCCAAGCATCTTACCATTTTCATGAAAATACATTACAAGATACTCTTTGGGCACTTCTTTATATACCGCTTTTACAACAAGGTTCTCCTGCACACAGGAAACATCCTTATCCCATCCCTGGAACTTTATCTCATGATGTGCAGATTCGCCTCTTTTTTCAGGCATTTCAGGAGAAAGAGCCGCTTCCTTATGCGAAACAAAAGAAGTCTTTAAGACATTGCCCTCTTCATCCTGAAATACAACAATATGCTTTTTTTCTTTTTTCGCTCCTGCCACTGCTCATCCTCCTACAACGCTTTCTGCCTTTCACTATCTTAAAATTTACAGCCTTTCTGTAAATTCATCACACAATCTACAACACCTTTTCCAATCTATTAATATACAATAATATCATAAGATTTTTCAAAAACCTCTCCAGCCTTCAGTGCATTTATTCCCGGTTTCTCAGAAAGTTCCCCTTCAAACCCCTTGTTATCACAACGTCCACACCATGGTTCAAGACAAACATACGGAGCACCTGGCTTAGACCAGATACCAAAGTTCGGGAAGTCTTTACTTTCCAATGCAACATATGGCTGTCCATCTGGAAGAGCAATCGCTGCCCATGTAATCTGTCCATCATCAAACACTAACGCATCTTTATCAAACATCTCTTTTTTTAATGCGTATTTATAATCCGTCAAATGTAATTCATACTTTTTATCCGCAATCGCTGTTCCACTTTCTGTATCTAAAAGAATATAACAAAGTTTCTTTGTTCCTTCTTTAAATGCAAGAGAATAATCCTCAAAATCTGTGTGTGGCAAAACATTTACATTGAATGCCGGATGACCACCGATCGTAAAATACATTGTCTTATTATCTACATTCTTTACATCCCACTCTACAGACAGACGATTTCCCTGTAATCGATGGGTAATTTCCAATACAAAATCAAATGGATATACCTTTTTGCTTTCTTCATCCGCACATAAACGATATGTTACGAAATCTTCTCCCGACTCTGCCTGTGCAAATTCTTTATCTCTGGCAAATCCATGTTGTCCCATCGGATACTCATTTCCATTATAAGTAAAATGTCCACCATAATATTTTCCTACATTTGGGAAAAGCACGGGTGCATGGCGATTCCAGAACGCCGGATTTGCCTGCCATATAAGCTCTCTGTCATTCTCTTTGTCATAAATGCTGCTCAGTTCTGCCCCATGAGCAGCGATTGTTACGGCTAATCTTGCGTTTTCGATTGTGTAAGTTTCCATTGTATTGTCCCCTTTTCATCAGTTTTTATTTAATACATATCCCAAATCTTTAATATCTGATTCTGAAAGTACATTTTATCACAATTATTCCAAATATGATTTTAACTGTTCTATCAATTTATATACTTCGGCTTCCGGATCAGATTCTGATGATTTTGTCCTTGTTTTTTAGCCGCTCTACGCTTTTTAAATAAGTCATCTGTTCCCATCTATCCACCTTTTTCGATTTTAAAATGGAATTCCCCATATACTCCTGCCAGATAATCTTTTTCAGGTAATGTATTAAATTTTCTTTCATATATGTAGTATACTATCAGTTTATTATACAGTCAATGTTTTTTTCGAACATACTTTTGTTTTTTAAAAATGTGCAGATATACACAAAAATGGACACTTTCATCTTGGTAATTGAATTGCCGAGGATTTCCACTTAGAAAAAGATGTGTTGAAAAAATGAGTGGATTTTTAGCAGAACTTTTAGAGAAAGAAGTACAAAAAGAGGTACAGAAAGAACTACAGAAAAAAGAAAAAGAATTCCAGGAAAGAGAAAAAGAATTTCAGGAAAAATTGCAAAAAGCCATGAAGAAATTGCGGTTTCAAAAATCCGCAAAATGCTGGAACCTGGTTACAGTAAGGAAGATGTTTTAAAGTTGGATTATACCAATGCGGAATATAATTTAGCTCTGGAAAGGACTTCACTGAAAGACGTTACTATTTAATTCATTAAGCAGTAAAATCCTGTTGATTTTCTCCTCCATTTATATGATAATACTCTTGGCAGATATCTCTTATGAATCTGACCCTTAATTTAAGGAGATTGAAAGATGAAAAAGTTAACAAGACAGGAGAAGCATGCGCAGTGTATCCGTGAAATTCGCGGAACGCTAGTTGTCGTGGCCATCTGTTGTGTATGGCACATTGCCAGTGCATTTTTACTGAATGGAACTGGTCTTTATTTTCTTGGTATGCCAGCGTGGTTTAGTGTGTCTACTTTAGGAACGATTGTGCTTTCTCTTCTGGGAGTATGGTATTTACTTAACAAGGTATTCATTGATTTTGAATACGATGATGAAGAGGAAGGAGGCGAGGAATAATGTCCAAAAATCAAATGATCATCCTTACTATTTTTATTATTTACCTCGCTTTAAATGCGGTCATCGGTATTGTGTTCAGTAAGCGTCAGAGTAGCAAGCAGCACATTTCTTCCGAGAAAAAGTTCTTTATCGGTGGAAGAAATATGAATGGACTGCTGTTGGCTATGACCACAATGGCTACGTATACTTCGGTAAGTTCTTTTATTTCCGGACCGGGTGCAGCAGGTCTTACTTACGGATATGCGCAGGCTTGGATTGCTACAGTGCAGGTTCCGGTTACCTTTTTAGTGTTAGGTGTGCTTGGTAATAAGCTGGCACTTGTTTCAAGAAGAACAGGAGCTGTTACAGTTGTCGGTTATTTAAAAGCACGTTATAAGAGTGATGTACTGGTTGTTATCACAAGCCTGCTCATGGTTGCATTTTTTATGGCACAGATGATTGGACAGTTTACCGGTGGTGCAACCTTGATTTCTTCTATTACAGGGCTTAATCATGTCGTTTCTTTATTAATTTTTGGCGCGGTTGTAATTATCTATACTTCCTTTGGTGGTTTTAGTGCCGTTGCTATCACCGATACGATTCAGGGTATTGTTATGTGCATCGGTACTTTTTTGTTTATTTTCTTCGTATTAAAAGCAGGGGGCGGACTTGCCGGAATTGATGCCGGACTTGCCAGGAATCTTCCTGGTGTATATGATGATCTTTTCTCCATGTATACGCCGGGTACTTTAATTAGTTTCTGGGTTCTTGTAGGTTTCGGTACACTCGGCCTTCCACAGACTGCAGTTCGTGCAATGGGATTTAAGAATACAAAAAGTCTTCATTCTGCGATGTGGATTGGTGCATTAACGTGCAGTTTTATTATCGTTGGTATGCATATGGCTGGTACATGGGCTGGTGCATTAGTGGATACAAATAATCTTCCTACTTCTGATTATTTTATTCCTTATATCGTCCAGAAGATTATGCCGGTAGGATTTGCAGGAACTTTCCTTGCCGCTCCTATGGCCGCTGTTATGTCTACCGCTGACTCTCTTCTGATTCTTGCTTCCGCAGCCATCGTAAAAGACTTATGGCGTAACTATGTAGTAAAAGATGATCCTGTAAAAGTTGCTTCTTACAATAAAAATGTCGGAAAGTTAAGTACAATCATTACTTTTGCTTTCGGTGTTATTATTATTTTACTTACTATTAATCCACCGGATATTATTTTCTTCCTGAATCTGTTTGCTTTAGGTGGTCTGGAATGTAGTTTTTTCTGGCCTCTTATTGGTGGATTATTCTGGAAAAAAGGAACAAAACAGGCGGCAATCAGCAGTTCTATCGGGGCTGCCGCTACGTATATATTCTGCTACTATAA
>CAVCBH010000197.1:0-10820 GCA_963600375.1 bacterium
ATCGGCCTTACCTTACACTTTTATATTCTATTTATCATTATATACGTCTTTACAATGACTTTATAAATATATTCAATTTGCTATATATGACTTTATATTCAACTTTATAAATATGTTTTATTCTGTCTTTTATCAGATTCTTTACTATAGATCTTATTATTTATTTTTCTCGATTGCTTCTTCAATCTTATGCTTACTTACAGCTCCTGTGATTCTGTCCACTTCTTTCCCGTTTTTGAAGAAAATGAGTACTGGAGAAGACATAACACTATATTCTTCGATAAGTTCCTGCTCATAAACAATATTGACTTTTCCGATATATACGTCTGGATATTTCTCGTCCAGGTCTGCAAGTATCGGAGATAACTTTTTACATGGAATACAACTGTCAGAGTAAAAGTCTGCGATTGCAAGACCTGGTGCATTTAATACCTTTTCCTGAAAGCTGTCTTTGTTTAATCTTTCTGCCATAACCTTTCTCCTTCCCAAAGTATATTTCAAACAGGCTTTAGCTCTCTATATACCTTATTCTCCAACTTTCTTTACGAATAAAGTATACGTTCCATCCTCGTTTGTATCTAATTTTAAGATCTGATGTCCTTCTTCTTTAATGCTTCTTGGAACGTTCTGTACTGGCTCTCCATCGTTCATTTTTACGGCTAAAACCTGTCCTTCGTCCATTTCCTCTAATGCTACTTTTGCCTTTACAAATGTAACCGGACATACAACATCTGTAATATCTACCTGTTCATCAAAATGTATTTCACTCATTTTCATAGGCCTCCTTGATTGCTTTTTCAAATGCCTCTTTTCCAGTACGGTCGATTGTGAACTTAAGTCTCTCACCTGCTTTTCCGTTCTGTTCAAAGAATTTTAATGCTGCATCGCATACTTTTAATAATTTTTCGTGGCTTTCAATGAATGGAATGATTGTCTCACCTTTGCTGATATGATTTCCAAATGTTCCACCAAAAGAAACGATATATCCTGACTGTGTATCGTAAGCATCTACAGGACAGGACTTTGCGCAACGTCCACAGAAGTTACATTTACCTGTGTCAACACTGATTTTTCCGTCTTCTAAAGTAATTGCTTCATTTCGGCAGGCTTTTACGCAGACACCACACTGGATACATTTATCTTCTACCCATGCTACCTGCATTCCACCTTTGATTCCTACGTCATTTTCCTCTGCCTTTAAGCAGTTGTTCTGGCATCCTGTGATACCGAATTTGAATTTGTGAGGAAGTTCGTAACCAAAGTATCTCTCATCAAGTTCCTGTGCTAATGAATATGTATCGATACATCCACTCTGACAGATTGCTGCACCCTGACAGGCAGTAATAGTTCTTACTCGAGGTCCGCATACACCTGGAACAACATCACCCTCTGCTAATGCATTTTTTACTTCTTCAATCTGGTCTAACTTGATGAAAGGAATCTCTACACCCTGTCTGGATGTTAAATGCACATATCCCTCACCGTATTTTTCTGCAACTTCGGCAACTTTTGCAAGCTGTCCGGCAGTCATATGTCCACCGACAGAACGAAGTCTTAAAGAAAAGTTGTTTTTCTGTTTCTGACGCATAAATCCACCTTTTTTCAAGGTTGCATAATCTACTGCCATTTTGTCCTCCTGTAATTAAATGAAATACCCTTTTTTATTTCTATTATATATTTTCTATCGCCTGTGTAAAGTCCGCAATCAAATCTTCCACATCTTCAATTCCGACACTGATTCGAATCGTATCCTCATATACTCCTGCGTGTTCCTGCTCTTCTTTTGTGCTGTGCAGGTAAATGGTTGATGATGGATGAATGACTAATGTTCTTAAATCGCCGATATTTGTCGCGATATGTGCATATTTTAAAGAATTAATCAGCTTAAATGCTTTCTCTCTTGAACCTGCCCGGATTGTGAGGATAGCACCTCCAAGTCCTCCAAACTGTTCATCGACAAGCGGTTTATATGGACTGCTCTTAAGTCCTGGATAGTTTACTGTAATTCCTGGCAGTTCTTCTAATGCTTTTGCAAGTGTCAGTGCATTCTGACAAAGTACTTTCATTCGAATGCCGAGTGTTTCAAGCCCTAAAATATTCAGGTAAGCGTTCATTGGCGCGAGACACCCACCTATATTTCTCCACACATCGTTTCGAAGTCTTGCGGTATAAGCGAACTTTCCGTATTTGCTGTATTCCTTCATTGCCGGATATCTGTCTTTATCCCATTTGAACTTTCCACCATCCACGATAATTCCGCTGATGGAATTACCGCTTCCGTTGATGTATTTTGAACTGGAATGAATAACGATATCTGCTCCTAATGATAAGGCATTTACCAGATAAGGGGTTGCTGTGGTGGCATCCGCGATAAATGGTACTCCATTTTCATGAAGGAAGTCTGTCACTTCTTTAATATTTACTACGTCAAGTCCCGGATTGCCGATAATTTCTCCGAAAACTGCTTTGATATTTGGATTTAAAACCGCTCTGATGTCTTCCACCGTAATATGTGGAATAAAATGTGTCGTAATGCCAAACGCTTCTAAATCCTTGAATAAATCAATGGTTCCACCAAATAATCCGCTTCCTGCGATAATCTCATCTCCGGCACTTAATACATTTAAGAGTGCTGCTGTGATCGCTGCCATTCCGGAAGCACAGGCAACTGCACCCGCGCCTCCTTCTAATTCATTGATTCTTTGCTCAAATGCTGCAACCGTCGGATTACCGATTCTTGTATAGGCAAATCCTGGTGCTTTATTTCCAAATACTTTTTCGAGATGTTCTGCGGAATCATAAGCAAATGCACTTACCTGACTGATACCTGGAACTGTCGCTCCATCAGGTGTATTTCTTCCTGCTTTTCCATGAAGAATCTTTGTATTAAACTTCATTGTCCATCTCTCCTTTTAGATGTGACTGGCAACACCATATACATCTTCCGCATACTCTGTGATCTTACGGATTGTCTGTACAGCGCTGTCCACATCACCTTTTTCTCCTTCTTCCCAGTGCTTGATATACTTGCTGTATTTTGCTAAGGAGTCTTTGATTTCTTCTCTATTCTTTAAGTCTTTATTGAGAACAAGTAATACGATAACACCGGCTCTGTTTAAATGTCTTACGACAAGTCCTACTGGCTCATCATCTTTTGGTGCGTAAAGGTATGTATGTCTTCCACCTAATGTCAGTTCTTTTTCTACCTGTTCTACAAAACTTCTTGTCACATTCTCATCTGCAAGGTCAAATGGAATGGTTGCTGCTCTCTGTCCTTTGATTACGGCACGAAGCTGATCTGCTTTCTTTCCTGCCTCCTGTCCGTCTTCTTTTACTTCTGTGACAACACCGCAGGCAGAAGTCATATTCGTTACACGGTCAATCAGGATTAACTCTCCTAATGTCTTATGTTTGCTGAATTCATCTGCTACTACACGATCTACAAATGTAATCTCGCACTCTGCGATTTCGTTCTTTCCTAAAGAATCTGCAGGTTTCTGTTCTCCTGTGTTTACATCAATAGAGTAAAGGATTTTAGAAACGATACCAGGTACTAATCTGGTTCCTAATTTTACAAAGTAGTTCTTTCCACTTTCCAGTTTGTCATCATCCATCCAGAGGAGAGTTGCTTCTACAGAAGATGTCACTTTTTCTCCTGCTCCTGCGGATAATACGCAACCTCTTGATACGTCTACTTCACGGTCAAGCTGGATAGTTACTGGCTGACCTTTTTCTGCAGACTGTACATCCTTATCAGTTACATGAATAGATTTAACATGTGCTTTTTCCATACTTGGCAGTGCAGTAATCTCATCGCCTACCTTGATGCTTCCGCTTTCAATCTGTCCCTGAAATCCACGGAACTGATGATTTGGACGGCAAACTCTCTGTACTGGAAGATAGAATCCTTCTTCCTGATTCTCATCAATGTCAACCTGCTCTAAGATAGAAAGAATCGGTTTACCTTCGTACCATGTCATGTTGTCAGAAGCTTTTGTTACATTATCACCTTCTGTAGCGGATACTGGAACGATGTATACATTTTCCAGTCCAAGTTCTGCCT
This sequence comes from bacterium, assembly GCA_963600375.1. Taxonomy (GTDB): domain Bacteria; phylum Bacillota; class Clostridia; order Lachnospirales; family Lachnospiraceae; genus Anaerobutyricum. The sequence goes on from CAVCBH010000197.1 coordinate 4,064, forward strand.
TTAATGCTTCAATCTGTTTTTCAATTTCACGGAATCTTTCTTCACTATACTCTGCAAGGTCCATCTTATTTACTGCAAAAATGAAATATTTGATTCCCATTAATGCGCAGATTCTTGCGTGACGTCTTGTCTGTACAAGTACGCCCTGTGTTGCGTCAAGAAGAATAACGGCTAAGTCTGCAAAAGATGCACCTACTGCCATATTTCTTGTATATTCTTCATGTCCTGGAGTATCTGCTACGATGAAGCTTCGGTTATCTGTTGTGAAATATCTGTAAGCTACATCAATTGTGATACCCTGTTCTCTTTCTGCCATTAATCCGTCAAGCAGTAATGAATAGTCTATTTTTCCACCACGGCTTCCTACTTTCGAGTCAAGCTCCAGTGCTTTTTCCTGGTCTGTATAAAGAAGCTTGGAGTCATACAGGATATGGCCGATTAATGTTGATTTTCCGTCATCCACGCTTCCGCATGTAATAAATTTTAATAATCCTTTCATCTTAGAAGTACCCCTCTTTCTTTCTTCTTTCCATGCTGGCTGCTCCACCGTCATGGTCGATAACACGGCTGGTTCTCTCGGAATCTACTGCGCTAAGTGTCTCATCAATAATCTCGTCTAATGTGTGTGCTGTAGATTCAATACCACCTGTTAATGGGTAACATCCAAGAGTACGGAATCTTACGCTCTTATGTTCAATCTTTTCACCTGGACGAAGCTTCATTCTGTCATCATCTACCATAATGATATTTCCGTCACGCTCTACTACCGGACGTTCTGCCGCATAATAAAGTGGTACGATCTCAATGTTTTCGCGTTTAATGTACTGCCAGATATCTTTCTCGGTCCAGTTGGAAATTGGGAATACTCGAATACTTTCGCCCTGTTTGATCTGTGTATTATATAACTTCCAAACTTCTGGACGCTGGTTCTTAGGATCCCATGCCTGTTCTTTATTTCTAAAGGAGAAAATTCTCTCTTTGGCTCTTGATTTCTCTTCATCACGACGACCGCCACCAAATGCTGCGGTAAATCCGTATTTTGTGAGTGCCTGCTTTAACGCCTGTGTCTTCATGATGTCTGTGTAGGCTGAACCGTGATCAAATGGGTTGATCCCCTGTTTTACACCTTCTTCATTCGTATATACAATCATGTCGATTCCTTTTTCTTTTGCGATCTTATCTCTGAATTCGATCATTTCTTTGAATTTCCATGTTGTATCAATATGCATGAATGGGAACGGCGGCTTTTCCGGATAAAATGCCTTCATTGCCAGGTGCAGCATTACGGAACTATCCTTTCCGATTGAGTAAAGCATAACCGGTTTCTCACATTCTGCTGCTACTTCTCTCATTATGTATATTGCTTCTGCTTCCAGTTCATCAAGATGTGATAATGTTCCCATCTCATTTCCTCCTTTTAAATGTTTTCTATAACTAATATTTATTAGAATCCTTCATGTTTATCTCAATGGTCTTTGTCTCACCGTTTGGACTATCGACACGCCATATGCGAACATCGCCTTTTTCTTTGACAGAAAGCATGGAACCCATGCCTCCCATGTCAGCACCTAAGAAGTAAAGAATTGCTCCTGTGTGACATTCTTTTAAGCAGGCGGTACAGCCCCAGCAGTCCCTGATATTTCGGATATGCACCTTGCCGTCCTCGCCTTTTTTTAAGAGATTTCCGGGACAAACCGAAAGGCACCTGCCGCATCCCACACATTTATTCTGTAAAATCCGTACACTCATATACCTTGCCTCCTGTCACCAGTTCTCTGAAAACAATTTCTGTCTCGCCGTCTGGCTTTCTCTTTGAATTGACATATTTAAGCCACTGATTGCTTTCTTCCGGATAATCTGTATTCTCTCCGAAGCTGTGCCATCTTGTCTCTTTTCTCGCTCTTAAATGTTCGATTAAAGTCTGACACACGATAAGTCTCTCTCTTACTTCGTAGATGTCTTTTAACTCAAACATATCTTTTGCTTTGAGTTCATTGATCATGCCAAGTAATTCACCGATTCGCTTCTTACCAATCACAAGTCTTTCTTCATTGTACTGATAGTCAGTAGCGATTCCTCCAGCATACTGATCCATAACCTTCTGCATGGCTTCTTCAAGCTGTTCTGCTGTAATAAAAAATGTATCTTCGCTGTCGTTTCCTTCTGCTGTCAAATGAGATTCATACTCTTTTTTCTTTAAATCAGCAGCGGCATCTATCTTTGCTTTGGCAATATTCGCTTTGGCAGTATCTGTATCAGTATATTTACTTTTTTCTTTTAAAGCTTTTAAATATTCTGTCATAGATTCGGCGGCGATCTCGCCTTCTGCCAATGCTCCCGTTACATATTTCTGTGGGCATCCTCCGGCAACATCTCCTGCTGCAAATAAACCTTTGACCGTTGTTCTTCTGCCGTTATCTACCCAGTAACCACTTGCGGTATGTCCACCTACGATGTAAGGTTCCGTTCCCTCGATTTCGACATTCTCACTTGCCGGGCCTCTGGAACCTTCTAACCATTTGAGTGTCTGGCTTGGTGCCATGTTGAGGTACGCTCTGTATAAATCCTGTTCCTGTGCTGCACTGATCTCGTCTGTCTTTAAATAACAAGGACCGCGTCCTTCTCTGTTCTCTGTTACTGTTCCATATAATCTCTGAGAAGTGGTAAGACCATATTTTGTCTCGTAAATCTCACCGTGAGAGTTCATCTGTTTGGCTCCGACACCCTGTGCGATTGTTCCAACCGGTGCGATCGTATCTTTACATCGTAATGCAATGAAACGCATCTCAAATGTTGTCATTTCCGCTCCGGCTAAAATTCCCATTGCAAATCCGGCTCCGGTATTAAATGGAGAGTACCACATCTTATGTCTTGAAAATCCCGGATTATTTGGACGGTAAAGCCCTGCCGCTCCACCGGTCGCACAAAGAACTGCCTTTGCCCGGATATCATAGAAAACATTTTCTTCTATATTAAAGCCCCAGGCTCCTTTGATTTCATTCTCTTCTATTATGTAATCGGTGATATTCACCCTCTCAAGCACTGTGACATTGTCCTGTGCCATTGCCGCTTCTGCTAAAAGAGGTTTGATATTCTCACCGTTAATCTTTATATTTCTGTTACCTCTTGCAACGTATTTACCGTTCTCATCTTTCAGGATAACAAGTCCTAAATCATCAAGAACTTTCGTTACGTGATTCAATCGCTCGGACATGGATAAAAGCAAGTCCTCTCTGACAATTCCGTGAGCGTCCTTCTTTGCGTAATCCACATAATCCTGAGGAACATGCCCTTCTGTAATATATGCATTTAAGGCGTTAACCCCGGCTGCCAGACAGCCGCTTCTCTTAATATTCGCTTTTTCCGCTATCAGAACGCTTACCCCTGCTTCTTTTCCCAAAGTATAGGCAGCAAAGCAGCCTGCTGTTCCTCCACCGATGATTAACACATCTGTCTCTAATCTCTTTGTCTTCATGTCTACCCTCTTGAGTATCTAAAAATCTTATCTGTTCTTATCTATTTTTATCTATCTAATCTAAAGGTTTCATTTTAATCGAAATATCAGATTGCAATGTCATTCAAATATCTGACCGAAATGTTTGACTTTAAATGTCCATCTGATATTTAATCTAACTTAAATGTAATACATTTCCTGTCCAATCTGACTGTACTCCATTGAGGAGTCTACCAGAGTTTTTAATGTTAATTGCTTTAACAACCTGTCTGTCTGACTATTCATCTGCTCAATCAGAAGTTTCTGTATCGCTGTCGATATTCCCTTCTCGTCTGTTCCGCTTATCACACTTGCTTCATCTTCCAGAAGATAGCTTCCATCCAGTGCATAAATCACATCTGCTGCGGTAATACTCTCCGGTCTTTTTGCTAAAAGATAACCTCCCTGTGGTCCCTTTACGCTTCTTACCAGACCTGCCTTTCTCAGACTCGAAAAAATCTGTTCCAGATACTTTACAGATATATTATTGCGCTCTGCGATACTGCTTAACTGAACACACTGGTCTTTGGCATATACTGCCAGGTCAATCAATGCGGTAATCCCATACCTGCTTTTCTTCGAAAGATTCATTTATTTATCACCTTTTCCTCTATTCAATTACAAATCCTGTATCGGATTTATATGCGTGCTGCACAGGAATCAAATTCTTGTGCAGCTTCACAGTATGCTGTATGCTACAGACCATCCTCCAAACTTTATTCTGAATTTTCATGCCTGTCTTATGCATTAAGCTTGAGAATGCATTTTGTTATTCTGTAAATAATGCTGTAGAGTAGTATCTGTCTCCTGTATCTGGAAGAAGTGCTACGATAGTCTTGCCTTCGTTCTCTGGCTTTTTAGCATATTCGATTGCTGCGTGTAAAGACGCTCCTGAAGAAATACCAACTAAGATTCCTTCTTTCTTTGCTAAAAGTTTTGCTGTTGCAAATGCATCATCATTTGTAGCTCTGAAAATCTCATCATAAACCTTTGTATCTAATACATCTGGTACAAATCCAGCTCCGATACCCTGAATCTTATGTGGGCCTGCCTTACCTTCAGATAAAACTGGTGATGTGTCCGGCTCTAAAGCTACAATCTTCACTTCTGGTTTCTGCTCTTTTAAGTACTGACCTGTACCTGTTAAAGTTCCGCCTGTACCAACACCTGCGATAAAGATATCAACTTCTCCATCGGTATCGTTCCAGATCTCAGGACCAGTTGTTGCTTTATGGATTGCCGGGTTTGCCGGGTTTACAAACTGTCCAGGAATGAAGCTTCCTTCGATTTCTTCTGCAAGTTCATTCGCCTTTGCGATAGCACCTTTCATTCCTTTCGCTCCGCTTGTAAGAACAATCTCAGCACCGTAAGCTTTTAAAATATTTCTTCTCTCAACACTCATTGTCTCTGGCATTGTGAGGATGATTCTGTATCCTTTTGCTGCTGCGATAGATGCAAGACCGATTCCTGTGTTACCGGATGTTGGCTCGATGATTACGGAACCTTCTTTTAAAATTCCTTTCTTCTCTGCATCTTCGATCATTGCCTTTGCGATTCTGTCCTTAACACTTCCTGCTGGATTAAAGTACTCAAGCTTAACTAATACTCTTGCCTTTAATCCTAATTCCTTTTCAATGTTGGCAACCTCAACAAGAGGTGTGTTTCCGATCAGTCCTAATGTTCCTTTATAAATGTTTGCCATTGTCTTGTTCCTCCTTATTTTAAAATCTCATTTTTTATTGATTTATTTCTTTCATGTATCTCATGGCTATGATAATAACACTATTAACCTACTTTGTAAATAGGTTTATAGGGATTTATTTGAAAACATTTTTTGAAAACTGGGAAATATGGCTTAAATATGCGGTTTTTGAGGGATAAATTTTTTTTCGAAAAATGGTGATTTGGGGTAGTACAGGCGATACTGACGCGCCCAAAGAGAGTGGCTGGAGATGGACTCATCACAAGTTTTTAGAAGCTAAATATACCCTCATTGACTTGCAGGTAAATAACGCAAATGTTTTTCAGCTACAAAGTAACTAAGCAAAGCGATGTAGTTACATGTTGAGCGAGCTCATCACAGTTTGATTTCAATATATATCTTTCCCTAAAATCCCAGAATCTATGTATGAAAAATACTTGTTTCCTCAAGAATTTATTTTCAAAAACCGAAGGCTGTGGAAGGAGGATGAAGTCTATAGTCTTCTACTTACCTCGTTTATAATCATACTCTATGTATCCGAAAATACCATGATACATATATGTAACCTTCTTACAACTATATTTTTTGAGTAGCTCGAAGATTTATATTTAAATTCTCATATTTTACCAAAAAGAAAAAATAAAAAATCAAACAGATACAATCTCTTTACCTCTATTTTATATGTTATTTTTTGGAAATCTATTGATTTTATGTTAATTTTAATGTGTCATATATTCAGACAAAATAATTTATATTTCGAGGTGAGTGTTATGAGACACGCTGATGCACTTACGAAAGAATATTTGTCCAATAATGAGATTTTTGCTGATGTTTTTAATTATCTTATTTATGATGGGCAGCAAAAAATACTTCCAGAGAATTTAATTGAACGAGATACTTCTGAAATCACTCTTCCGCTCGGGAAACGCGGAGAATTAGCTACAATACAAAAGTTTCGGGATATTTTAAAGGGTTGTGTTGCAATGTTACTATATATTTTGGCAATGATGAATGGGATGCAGCAAAAAGCCTTCAAGAAATGTTTTCTGAGACAGATGAATCTCTTAAGGATTTTCTTCCAGATTACAAACTTCATTTGATATCATGCAACAATATTTCCGATTTCACCAAATTTCACACAGAATTCGGACGACTTATGCATATATTAAAAGTAGTTTCCGACGAAGAAAAAATGGATATACTACTTTCTGATTCAAACTACTCTGCTTTTTCCGTTACTGCGGCGCAGATTATAAACACATTTACAGGATTACATTTTTTTATTCCAGAAAAGGAGGAGACGATAAACATGAGAAATGCATGGACAGACCATAAAGAATCTGGTCGAAGGGAAGGGTTTAATGAAGCGACTATTAATCACACACAACGAATGTATAAAGCGGGCATTCCTTTGGACATAATTGCTGAAGTAATCGAAAAACCAGTTACCGAAGTGAAAAAGATATTGTCTAACGCTTCAATTCATTAAATGAACAACAGACGAAGCCAGTGAATTCCATAAGCCATATTTGTGCTTTTAGTCGCGGCGGTTTGGATACGAG
>CAVCBH010000198.1:0-3280 GCA_963600375.1 bacterium
GTTCATGAATGGGTGTGCCGATAAGATTAAAAAAATCCATAATGAAAACTCCACATTTTTTGCCGGCAAAGTTCTGGAGAGCGGCATGCCGGGTCTGCCCTATAATAAATCCAAAAAGAATCAGGACAAAGAGCAGTTTTAAGTTAAGCTGTAAGAAACAGGTAATCATATAAAATCTCCATAAAATAGTTAGTTAATATGTATTTCATTAATATAACATTTAATATTGAATTTTTTGTGAAAAACGTATAATATAGATATAATATGGCATAATTTTCAAATTTGCCATTGAATAGTACATTAAGAAAAGAGGAAAAGAAGAATGAGTCTTATGATTGGAGCTGTAGTAATTATTGTAATCATTGCCGGAGCAGCTTTTTTTATGTATAGTAAAGTGGCTTCTAAGAATACTACACAAAGTCAGCCAACAAAAGAAACTGTGATTACAGAAAAAGAAGTATCTGTAAGTCAGGAAAGCGTGCAAAAAGTAAAGGAAAAGAACGAAAAGAGAGAAAGCTTTACTGACCAGAGAAAAAATACAGCCACAGTAGTTAATAATGAAAGAATAAAAGAAGATAACGAAGAAAAAGGAGATAACGGGAAGAAAGATACAAAGAGCGTATACAAATATGCAGAAAGTATTGAAGAAAAAGCAGAAAAAGAATTGGAAAGAAGATCTGAGGCAGCACATGGAATAAAATCAGCAGAACAGGCAATCAGAGAGAAAAACAGACAAAAAGAACAGTTATACCGCTATCTGAATCATGAATTACAGAATTTATTTTATACATATAATAAAGGAGAATGGGACGAGCTTGTATTAGGAGAGATTTCATCTGCATTATATAAGGAAAAGGATGAAATTATCGCAGGACTTTCTTCTGTTACAGGGAAAATGCTAGAAGAATATTTTTCCTGTATTGATTTTAAGGAAGAAGAAGGAAAACTTATTAGCTGCGTAAAGGACAGCTCTAAGTTAAAAGAAGTATTTTTACAATTTATGATGCCATTTTATCCATACTATTATAAAGAATTAAGCGAGGGTGGACTTCGCCATACCGCACTTTTACATCCGAACACGTTACGTCTGTTCCAGCAGCTTACCGGTAAGAAGTTCCGTCCGGGGTACCGGAACCGTTACACAACAGGGGTGTGCGCTTTTGAGTGGGATAGAGATCGTTACAAAGTCTATGGAAAAGACGGCAGACTTTTGTGTGATGCCATTTTTGGTGCGGATGGAATCATAGAAGGTTACGGACAAAAGAAATATCCGGATAAAGAACATCCAGACTGGAATATTGTGGAACAGGGCAACTGGAAAGATGGAGTATTTCAAGGTGGAATTTTGAGATATGAATACAAAAAAACTGTCAAATAATTAACTTTCTTCGTTGTTATGTACAAAGAAAAGTGCACGAAAATTTGTATTTTCTTTCGAAATAGCTTGAAAACCTGAAACAAAACCGATACAATAAAAACTGTGTGTTGAAGTTCGAAAGGAACAGGGGAATACAGCACACATATAAATCACGTATATAATATGTGATGTTATGACAAGTTATTTGGATTTAAATTAAATGAATGAATAACAGGAGGTAATAAAACATGTTTAAAAAATTAGCAGACCAGTTAAAAGCAAATGCACGTACTATCGTTTTCACAGAGGGAACAGATGCCCGTATCCTTGAAGCAGCAGACAAGCTGACAGGAGAAGGCATTCTTGGTGTTATTCTTCTTGGAAAAGTTGATGAGGTAAAGAACGCAGCAAAAGAAGCTGGTTTTAATATTGAAAAATGTCAGATCATCGACCCAGAGCAGTACGAAGATATCGATGCTATGGTTGATGAGATGGTAACATTAAGAAAAGGTAAGATGACACCAGAACAGGTTCGTGAAGCACTTTCTAAATCAAACTACTTTGGAACAATGTTAGTAAAGATGGGTAAAGCAGATTGTCTCTTAGGTGGAGCAACATACTCTACAGCAGATACAGTACGTCCTGCATTACAGTTAATCAAAACAAAACCAGGCAACAAGATCGTAAGCTCCTGCTTCATCATGGTAAAAGGTGACAAGAGATTAGCAATGGGTGACTGTGCAATCAATATCGCTCCAAACGAAGACGAGTTAGCAGAAATCGCTGTTGAGACAGCTAAGACAGCTAAGATCTTCGGTATTGATCCAAAGGTTGCCATGTTATCCTATTCTACATACGGTTCAGGAAAAGGCGAAATGGTCACATTAATGGCTAACGCTACAAAGAAAGTAAAAGAAATGGCTCCAGACTTAGACATTGATGGAGAACTTCAGTTTGACGCAGCCGTTGCACCAGAAGTTGCAAAAGTTAAATGTGCAGGTTCTAAAGTAGCGGGTCAGGCAAACACATTCATCTTCCCGGAAATCAGTGCTGGTAACATCGGATATAAGATCGCTGCACGTCTTGGTGAATATGAAGCAATTGGACCAATCCTTCAGGGACTTAACGCACCGATCAATGACTTAAGCCGTGGATGTAATGCACAGGAAGTTTACAAAATGGCTCTTGTAACTGCAGCATTAAGCTAGCTTGCTTTTGCTATGGAAGAATTGGAAACTATGAAAGATGTGTTAAACTTTAAATGAGTATGCGCATTTTATTAAGCCTGTAAAAGAATACTCAAGATTAATGGGTATAAAAGAAGCCAGAGGATAATAAACAAAATCCAGCCAAAGCCAGCCAAGGAAGAGAGCAGCCAGCCTATATTTGTGGCCTTAGCGAGGATTGAATGTGAGCGCGGAAGCGAACATTCAACCCACAGTGATAGAGTCACAAATATAGGCTGGCTGCTCTCTTTCTTGGCGTCTGTTTTAGTCTGCTTTAGTCCATCTTAAGAATATTCTAGCTTAATCTGGCTTCCCGTCTGCGACAGATCCGATGGTGTCACCAGCAGCTTTAACGGAACCCTCGCCTGTATCGCCTCCACATGACTGATAATACCAATGCTTCGTTTCTTCGATTGCAATCGTTCTAAGCTGCTCATAACGGTATCAAGCAGATCATCGTCAAGGCTTCCGAATCCCTCATCTAAGAAGAAGAACTCAAGAGGAGCGGCTCCATTAAGCTGAATAGAAGAAGAGAGAGCTAATGCCAGCGAGAGGGAAGTGATAAACAGTTCTCCGCCGGACAGGGTATCCGAAGGCCGGACAGCTCCTCCGTTTTTGTTATCCCGGATAATAAATTCTGCGGACTCGTTAATTTCAAGCGCGTAATTGCCGCCGGATATATTGGAGAGAATAACGG
>CAVCBH010000199.1:0-3928 GCA_963600375.1 bacterium
CATACAAGCTATATAATGCAATCATTGCATCATAAAATTCTCTCTCACCAACCTTTTCCGAACATAAATACAAATCTTTTCCAGAAAATCTTGCTGTTTCCCATACATCATCTTCAAAATAGCTAAAATTAAATGTTGTTGTTCCCGCTGCTACTCCACCTTTACTTAGTTCTAATGGCCTTAATAAGAGTACTTCTCTTTCATGTACACTTACCTTTTTTAGCTTCATTAATCCACCCAATTCTACAATTTTCTGTACTCGAAAAAGAAACTCTTCTCTCTTTTTCTCTGGAATCTCCATTGAACCATTATAATCCACAAATCTCCCCATGTTTATTTTCCTTTCTCAGTGATTAATCTATATATTAGTTACCAACTTTTATTTCTTCATGAAATTTTTCCTCTTCTTTTCCTACAAATTTTTCCGATTATAAATTTCCTCATCCATTTTGAGTAGATACAGAAGTTTCATTTAGACTATCTGCATTATCTTCCTGAAAACGCAAAGATCTTTTTCATCGATTACTTTGTCGATATGATAATGCCCGAAAAACCATTTCTTATATTCTGTAGTCTGTTTTATTGTTTCAAGGTAATCCGTCAATTTATCTGTTGCAAAATCCCCCTGTGACAACAAGGTCTGTGTAGATGAGGATGCACAGTGGGTAATGATAAAGTCTACTTTATTATTATATTCAGCCAGATTTTTGCGACCTTCATCCATTTCCTCCTGATTTGGTAGTTCGCGTTCCCACCAGCTTACATGATTAACACGAAACATTTTCCAACGATTTCTTGACCATGTATGTATCCTACTGTCTCCTAGTTCTAATATTCCATCTTTTATATCGTGGCTTTGCGCTCCCCCAAAAGTAAATATTTTTTTACCACAGATTTCGTATACCTGTCCACGCATAAGATGAATAATATGAGGACGAATAAAATGTACTTTGCCGCCGTGCCACATTTCTACAGGAAGTTCATCTAAAATATCATAATTGCTATGATTTCCTTCTACGAATAATGTTGTAAAATTTCTGTTTTCTAACCAGTCAAGTTCTTCCTGTCGCACTTTGCTTTTATTCCAAATCCCAAAATCGCCTGCTACACATACATAATCTTCTCTTGTTAGTTCATTCTGTTTTTCAAAAACTTCCTCCCGGAATCGTCCATAAAAGTCACCATGAACATCTCCTGTTACAAATAACATCTTCTTACCGCCTTTCTTATTAGATATTTATAGTAAATTAATTTACTTACAAGATAATCTTTCAATAATCCTATACGGAATCGGATTCCGTCAAATAATTATCTTCAAATTTTCATTCTTTTTTATACATTTCATTCAATTTTTCATTACTATTATTTTTTATCTTTGGCGTAACATGATTTGCATATATATTCATCGTCACGGAAATATCCTTATGCCCCAGTCTTTTTTGAACATATACCATGTTTACATTATTTTCTAATAGCATTGTTGCATGAGTATGTCTTAAACTATATGTATCATATTCAGGGAAATTAAGTTCCTTATGAATTATAGATGATGCATGGGTTAAAACTCTTGGTGATGTAAATGTACCATTTTCTCTTCTACATACAAAGTTAATCTCATTATCTGTTTTTGTTGTTTTTATTTGATTCATTGGGATAATATCATATGTTGGCTTTTCTCCTGAAATATATAACTTTTGATCACAATAATATCGCGTATAATATTCAGCGTAATATTCCTCTGATTTAAGTTGCCATTCTTTTTCTCTTTTTAGCAATGCGATAAGCTCATCATCCAAATCTATCTGTCTATAGGAATTATACTTAGGTTCAGAAAAGTACCAATATCCATTTGACTTGGAGGTTCCATTATAGAGCTTTATATCTTTTTTCGTTCTCTTTCCTTGATGCCATTGTACCTGTCTATTTACTCTAAGCAATTTATTTTCAAAATCAATGTCTTCCCAGGTTAGTCCAAATACTTCACCCACTCTTAATCCACAATGATAGATTATCATTAACGGTAAATGTGCTGGCTCTTTTTCCGGAAAACGTTCGAATATTTGTTTTATTCTATCTTCTGATACATAAATATGTGGTTTTTGTCGTGTAACACTTGCTTTTTGTGGCTGTTGATTTCTTGGGATTATCAGATTTGTTGCAGGAGATGCCACAATATAATGCTTTTCTTCCGCCCACCGAAAGGCTTTCGTTACAATCCCTCTGATAGATGATATTGTATTTTTGGAAAATCCTTTATCATACATATCTTTGATAAAATCTTGAAGAATATCTTTTGTAATATTCTTCAGATAATACTCTCCGATAGATGGTTTAATATATAAACGGATTTTCTTATGGTATCCGTCAAGTGTAGACTCCTTACAAGTTAATCCACAATCTTTTTCCATCCATAGATCAAAAAAATCTGCTACAGATATATTTGTATCTTTGGTTGTCTGTCCACATTTTTCATATAGGCTTAGTTCTATTTTACCGGCTTCTTTTGCTTCACGTTTCGTTTTGAAACCAGATTTCGTCTTCCTTTTTCTTTTGCCATCAATCTTGGCAATTTCAAAAGCATATTCGTACACCATTTTTCCTGATTTTAACATTCTTGGTCTTACAATTAAGTCACTCATATTAATCCTTCCTTTCATTTTATCTATTGACACATACTAATATGTAAAAATAATAAACATGAAGCATTAATACGGCTTAAATAGGTGCTTGTAGACTTGAACTATGTTTAAGTCTACATTGCAAAGTTGTGTAGACTTCTCGTAGACTTGACAACATCTGTTGTTAGATTTTTCTTTTTAAGAATAATATTGAGAAAATAAAAAAAGGACTTCCACATAAAATGGAAGTCCTAAAACCCGCATAAATAAAGCGCTTTTATTAGAATCTACCTGCTTTTGCGGCTTCTTCTACGCTTACAGCTACAGCAACTGTAGCTCCAACCATAGGATTGTTACCCATTCCGATAAGTCCCATCATCTCAACGTGAGCTGGTACGGAAGAGGATCCTGCGAACTGTGCATCAGAGTGCATACGTCCCATTGTATCTGTCATACCATAGGAAGCTGGACCTGCTGCCATGTTATCTGGGTGAAGTGTACGTCCTGTACCACCACCGGAAGCTACGGAGAAGTATTTCTTTCCTGCTTCTAATCTTTCTTTCTTGTATGTTCCTGCTACTGGATGCTGGAAACGAGTTGGGTTTGTGGAGTTACCTGTGATAGAAACGTCAACATTTTCTTTCCACATGATTGCAACACCTTCGCAAACATCATTTGCACCATAACAGTTAACTTTTGCACGCAATCCATCAGAGTATGCCTTACGAAATACTTCTTTTACAGTGTTTGTATATGGATCGTACTCTGTCTCAACAAATGTGAATCCGTTGATACGGGAGATAATCTGTGCTGCGTCTTTTCCAAGACCGTTTAAGATAACACGTAAAGGTTTCTGACGAACTTTGTTAGCCTTTTCTGCGATACCGATAGCACCTTCTGCTGCTGCGAAAGACTCATGTCCTGCTAAGAAAGCGAAACATTCTGTGTCTTCTTCAAGAAGCATTTTTCCAAGGTTACCATGTCCAAGACCTACTTTTCTGTTCTCTGCTACAGAACCAGGGATACAGAAAGCCTGAAGTCCTTCACCGATTGCTGCTGCTGCTTCAGAAGCTTTTCTAGCACCTTTTTTGATTGCAATTGCTGCACCTACTGTATATGCCCAGCAAGCGTTCTCGAAGCAGATAGGCTGAATGCCTTTTACCATGCCGTATACGTCAAGGCCTGCATCTTTTGTGATTTTTTCTGCTTCTTCTAAGGAAGCGATTCCATAGCTGTTTAATACGGAATTAATTTTATCAATTCTTCTTTCATATGATTCAAATAAAGCCATTCTTCTCTACCTCCTTAAT
>CAVCBH010000200.1:0-8313 GCA_963600375.1 bacterium
GTAATACCTTTATATTTTATTTCTCAAACTCTGTCACAAACTGTAAAATAAATATTTATATAAATCAGTTATAAGTCTCAAAATAACTATAGCACTTTCATTTTATACAAATCAGATGCAAATCTGAAAACGGCATAGGCATCTTTATTAATTTTTTACTCTTTTCTCCTCACATCCGGAAGCTGTGCCAGTACAATCGCAATAAACATGAGTATACATCCAATCAGCTCTCTTATTGTAAGAACCTGATGTAAGAAAAGATAACCAGAAAGTGCGGAGAATACAGATTCCAGGCTCATAATCAGTGCCGCCACCGTTGGATTCAATCCTTTTTGTCCCACAATCTGTAACGTATAAGCTACTCCTGTTGACATAATACCTGTATAAAGAATCGGACCTGCTGCATTTAAGATCATTGCCATATTCGGGCTTTCAAATAGAAACATACAGATTGCGCCAAGCACTCCACCTGTAAGGAACTGGATACAGGACATTTTTACCCCATCTACAAATGGATTATAATGGTCTATCGCAAGAATCTGTCCTGTATATAAAAAGGAACAGCATAAAATGAGGGCATCTCCTTTTTGAATCGTCATTTTTTCAGTAATGCATAAAAAATACAAACCTGCTAATGCGATAACTACACCAATCCAGGTAAGGATTCCACAATATTTTTTAAAGAAAAGACCGATAATCGGTACAATAATAATGTAAAATGTTGTGATAAATCCTGCTTTTCCTACGGTTGTATACTGGATTCCTGTCTGCTGAAAACAGTTTGCCAAAAACAAAAATATTCCACATACAATTCCACTTTCTAAAAGCTTCTTATTTTTCCAGCTTAATTTTTCTTCCTCTGCCTGCATCTTTTGAAAGCTGTTAATACTGTTATCTGAATCTGTTTTTACACTTTCACTCTGTGCCTTTTCCCTGATATGATCAATGACCATAATGACTGGAATCAGAAATAATCCTCCAATCACGGAACGCAGACAAATAAATGTAAATGGTCCGATATAGTCCATACTTACACTCTGTGCTACGAATGCCGCACCCCAGATCATCGCTGTCAGAAACAGAAAAATCGTGTTTCGTATCTTATGTGTTTTCATTTCCATTTCTTCTTTTCTTCCTCTTTTCCTCTCAAACTTACCTGCAAATATCACAGATAAAATCGATTATACTCCAATCTTATTTTGTGGACAAGATATTTTCCGCTTTTTTCCTTGCCAGTTACTTTATTTTCATGTAAAATATCCATTTAGAACACTTTTAAAATTTATAATACAGGAGGAATTTTTATGGCTCAGTTATGGGGCGGACGATTCACAAAAGAAACCGACAAGCTGGTTTACAATTTTAATGCGTCCATCAATTTTGATAAGAAGTTTTACAAACAGGATATGGAAGGAAGTATCGCTCATGTAAAGATGCTTGCTGCTGTTGGTATCCTCACAGAAGATGAGAGAGATCAGATCATCGCAGGTATCGAAGGCATCCTTCGTGATGTGGAGAATGGTTCTCTTGAAATCACAGAAGAATATGAAGATATTCACAGCTTTGTAGAGGCAGTCCTCACAGACCGCATCGGCAATGTTGGAAAGAAGCTTCACACAGGAAGAAGCCGTAATGATCAGGTTGCTCTTGATATGAAGTTATATACAAGACAGGAACTTCTTGCAATCAGAGAGCTTGTTCTTGAACTCATTAAGACCTGCCAGACTTTAATGGAGGAAAATATTCATACTGTTATGCCGGGATTTACACATTTACAGAAAGCACAGCCTCTTACACTTTCTCACCATGTTGGTGCTTACATGGAAATGTTTAAAAGAGATCATTCCCGTTTAAGCGATATTTACGACCGCATGAACTACTGTCCATTAGGTTCTGGTGCTTTAGCAGGAACAACTTATCCATTAGACAGAGAAATGACGGCAGAACTTCTTAACTTCTACGGTCCTACTTTAAACAGCATGGATTCTGTATCTGACAGAGATTACGTAATCGAATTATTAAGTGCACTTTCTACTATCATGATGCATTTAAGCCGTTTCTGCGAGGAAATCATTCTCTGGAACTCCAATGAGTACCGCTTCATTGAAATTGATGATGCTTACAGTACAGGAAGCAGTATTATGCCCCAGAAGAAGAACCCGGATATTGCTGAGTTGATCCGTGGAAAGACAGGACGTGTTTACGCTGCCTTAACTTCTATTCTTACTACAATGAAAGGGATTCCTCTGGCATATAATAAAGATATGCAGGAAGATAAAGAGCTTACTTTTGATGCCTATGATACTGTAAAAGGCTGCCTTGCCCTCTTTAACGGTATGTTAAAGACCATCACTTTCCATAAAGATATTATGGAGCAGAGTGCAAAACATGGCTTTACTAACGCCACTGACGCCGCAGATTACCTTGTAAATCATGGTGTTCCTTTCCGTGATGCTCATGGAATCGTTGGCCGTCTTGTACTTTACTGTATTGACAAAGGTATCGCTTTAGACGATATGAGCCTCGAAGAATACAAAGCAATCAGCCCTGTATTTGAAGAAGACATTTACGAAGCAATTGACGTGCATACTTGTGTTGATAAAAGAAATACTATTGGTGCGCCAGGTCCAAAGGCAATGGAACAGGTTATCGCTATCAATAAAAAATGGATTGAAGAACATGAAGCGTAAAAGGGGTTAAATAAAAAGTATGCAAAATGCAAAAAAGACACATAAAGAAAAGCGCGGACGTTTTTCCGGCCATATCGGTTATGTACTGTCAGTTGCCGGTTCTGCTGTTGGTTTGGGAAATATATGGAGATTTCCCTATCTTGCCGCAAAATACGGAGGAGGAATCTTTCTCCTCATCTATCTTCTTTTAACAGTTTCTTTTGGATATGTTTTAATCATGTCTGAAACTGCATTAGGACGTATGACCAGAAAAAGCCCGGTGGGAGCATTTGCTTTCTTTGGAAAAGGCTTCCCTTTTAAATTAGGTGGCTGGCTCAATGCTGTTATCCCAATGCTGATTGTCCCTTATTACAGTACCATCGGCGGATGGGTTATCAAGTATCTTGTAGAATATTTGCGCAAAAATGTACAGGCAGTCGCACAGGACGGTTACTTTAACGGATTTATCACAGACTCTTTTCAGGCAGAACTGTGGTTTCTCGTGTTTGCCATTCTGGTCTTCCTGATTATTCTCGGCGGTGTAAAAAATGGTGTAGAACGAATGTCTAAAATTATGATGCCAATTCTTGTACTTTTAGCCATTATTGTTACGATCTATTCTGTTACCCGTCCCGGAGCAATGGCTGGAGTGAAATATTTTTTAATTCCTAATATAAAGAATTTTTCTTTCATGACCATTGTTGCGGCAATGGGGCAGATGTTCTACTCCCTCTCTATCGCAATGGGAATTCTCTACACTTATGGTTCCTACACCGATAAAGATATGGATCTTGAACAGTCCACCACACAGGTTGAAATCTTTGATACCGGCATTGCTATCCTTGCCGGATTAATGATTATTCCTGCCGTTTTCGCCTTCTCTGGTGGGAATCCAGAAACACTACAGGCAGGGCCATCCTTAATGTTTATCACTCTGCCAAAAGTATTTGCAAGTATGGGTGTAGGAACGGGAGCTGGTATCCTTTTCTTTGTCCTTGTACTGCTCGCCGCACTTACAAGTGCCGTTTCCTTAATGGAAACCAGTGTTTCTACCCTTGCCGATGAACTTCACTGGAGCCGGCCGAAATGCTGTGCTTTAATGGCAGTTGTTATGTTCGTCTTTGGTTCCGCTTCTTCTCTTGGATACGGAGCTTTAGATTTTGTTAAAATATTTGGAATGGCCTTCCTTGATTTCTTCGACTTTATTACAAACTCGGTAATGATGCCGCTCGCTGCTTTGGCAACCTGTTTCTTAGTACTTCGGGTTGTCGGGTTTAAAAGAATCGCCGAAGAAATTGAACACTCCTCTTCCTTCCGCAGGAAGAAGCTGTATCAGTTCTTCCTCAAACATCTGGCTCCAGTATGTCTGATTATAATTCTTTGCAGCTCAATCGCCAATGTGTTGGGGATTATTTCTATGTAGAAATAATTGCTTTGGGATTTGAGGATTAAAAATTCTGTCTCAGAGCGTGTTTGAAAAATGCTTTCTGTAAGATGTGCGTCGCAATTTGCAGGAGATATTTATTAAAGAATAAAAAACATAACAACCTTACAAGCATAAACAACCGCTTAGAGCAAGCCGAAGACAACCGTCTTAAACCTCAAACCAATTTATCAAAGCCAGAACCCAAAAGCCCTATAGTATCCTATCTGTGACCTCGGAGCAAGCGTTGAATGCGAGCGCTTTAAGCGAGCATTCAACACGCTGCGACTAAAGTCACAGATAGGATACTATAGGGCTTTTGGGTTCGTCTGACCTTTGATAAATTATTTTATCGCCCAGCGCATCTTCGTTGATCTGGCTCTACCATTCCGGTGGCATTCTTCCTTCGATGGTCGAATGACATTTTTGGCGATATCACTCCATAATCCTTCTTTTTGCTGTCTTTTCCAGATTTTTTTAACCAATCGGTCTTCGCCGGAGTGAAAAGTAAGAATGGCAACACGGCCTCCTGGGGCGAGGATATGTGGCAATTTCTCTAAGAATTCTTCTAACACTTCAAATTCGCTGTTTACATCGATGCGTAATGCCTGAAAAGTTCTCTGGCAGGTCTTTTTGAGGATATCTTTTTTTTCTTTGTCATCCGGAAGAAATGCAAGAGCTCTCTCAATCGTGTCTTTTAACTGTCCTGTCGTATCAATTGGTTCCCCATGACGATACGTTTTTATAATCTCTCTTGCAATCTGTTCCGCATAAGGCTCATCTGCATTTTCATAGAGCATTCCTTTTATTTCATCTCTGCTTAATTCTTTCAGGCGTTCTGCCGCAGAGACTCCCTTACTTGGGTCTAAACGCAGGTCTAACGGACCTTCTACTTTATAGGAAAATCCTCTCTCTGGATTATCAATCTGCATGGACGATACACCAAGATCTGCTAATACAAAGTTAAATGGACCATATTCTTTCGCTACAAGGTCGATATTTCGGAAATTTTGCTGAATAATCGTTAAAATATCTTCTCCGTATCCTGCTTTTCTTAGACGGTCTGTTGTTTTCACAATCTCAATCGGATCTACATCTAAACCGTAAATATGCCCTTTTCCCTGAAGGCATTCCAACATCTTTCTTGTATGTCCTCCATAGCCAAGGGTACAGTCTAATCCTTTTTGTCCTGGTTGAATCTGTAAGAAATCCAAAATTTCCTGCACACAAATGGAAATATGCATTCCGGCCGGTGTACTCCCCTTACGAATTACTTTTTCAATCGTATCTTTATATTTTTCCGGCTGAAGTTCTTTATACTTTTCTTCAAATTTTCTTGGGTGTGTCCCTTTGTATCGCACTCTTCTTTTATGTGGTTTTTCTATTTCCCTGTTTTCCTTCTTTTCTTCCATAGAAACCTCCTGTATATTTTATGTACTCGCAGAATTTTTATTTGCATCTTATACTCTTTCGTCGTCTAAAGGTTTTGCCCCCATAGATAATGTGCGCAATGTTTTTTCCAGCACTGCAATATCAAGTAGCTTTGCAATATAAGCATCCATACCTTTTTCGCTATATAGCAGAAGCAGCTTCTTTCTTCCTTATCCATCTATAGGCAATGAGACAGATCACTACGGAAAGCATGGAGCCTCCCGATGTTGCAATCCCCATCGGGAACAAGCTGGTAAATGCTTTGGAAGTGATATATACACCTGGGATTCTTACAAGTAAAATAGAGGCAAGGTTATGTATAAAGGACAGTTCCGACCGTCCACATGCGCAGAAATATCCACTGAAACTGAAATGAATTCCTGCAAAGATGCAGTCAATAATATAGCCTCTGATATATTGGGAGCCAAGCAGGATAACACTTGCATTGGCAGTAAATAAGCCGACGACCGGTCCGGCAATAAACTGAATAACAATTGCCACGATAATTCCAAAACTTACGGTTATCATTACAGCATAACGAAGGGTTGCTCTTGCTCTTTCCGGCTTGCCTGCACCAATATTTTGTGCACCAAGTGCGGATACTGTAGAGAGCATGGAAGATGGTACTAAGAAAAGGAAACTGATAATCTTTTCTACAATTCCCACGGCTGCCGCAGTATCTAACCCTCTCCGGTTTGCAATAATCGTGATAACGATAAAGGCAATCTGGATAAAACCATCCTGTAACGCTACCGGAACACCAATCTTTAATAACTGTCCCATCGTTTCTTTATCCATTTTAAAATCATTTCCTGTGAGGGAAATGCCTGTTTTTTTCTTCATAATAACAACCAGTGCGATAATGACACTAACCGTCTGGGAACAGGTGGTTCCAAGCGCTGCTCCTGCCGCTCCCATATGCAGGCCACCGATAAACAGATAGTCCAGAATAATATTCACGATGCAGGCAACGGCAATAAAATACATCGGACTTTTCGAATCGCCCATTCCTCTGAAAATAGAACTGATAATGTTATAAGCCGTGATGAACGGAATTCCGATAAAGCAAATGGTAAGATAAATTTTTGTTCCTGAAACAGCTTCCTGTGGTGTGGACATTACACCAACAATCAACTTAATAAAGAGCAACAGTACAACTGCGGTCACAATTGCTAATGCCATAAAAAGCGTAAGCGTATTTCCGATATCTTTTGCCGCTTTTTTCTTATTTCCAGCTCCAATCGCCTGCCCAATGCTGACCGTTGCCCCCATCGCAAGACCGACTATCATTACCGTGACCATATGCATTACCTGACTTCCGATTGAAACTGCCGTTGTACTGGCAACTCCCTCAAACTGCCCGATAATAAACAAATCTGCCATCCCATAAAGTGTCTGCAAAAAATAAGATAATAAATAGGGCAGTGAAAAATATAAAATATTTTTCAACACACTGCCCGTTGTTAAGTTCTTCTCCATCGTAAACTTCTCCTATAAACTTTCTCCCTGTTCTTTTCCCTGCGGAATTAAATTTACATCAAGCTGGTCAAATGGGATTGAAATATTATTTTTATCAAACTCTTCTTTGATTTCCTCTAACACTCTCCAGCGTGATTCCCAGTAATCCTCTGTTTTTACCCAATAGCGGATACCAATATCAATACAGCTTGCCTGAAATTCATTCACATAAATCTTAATTGGCTCTTCCATAATTCGCGCCGATTCTTTTTCAATCAGTGCATTTAATACTCCTCTGACTTTTTTAATATCTTCACTATATTCGATACCAACATTTAAGTCAACACATCGTTTTTCCTGATAGGTTACATTTGTAATGCTCGCATTGGATAAATTACCATTTGGAATCAGGATGGTCTTATTATCCACACTCAAAAGCTTTGTGTACATAATACCGATTGCCTGTACAGTCCCCTCTTTTCCAGAACTCTCCTCAACAATATAATCTCCTACTTGAAACGGCTTTAGCAAGAGTAAAATGACACCACCGGCAATATTGGACAGCGAGCCCTGCAGGGAAAGACCTAATGCAAGACCAGCAGAACCAAGCAGTGCCACAATTGAAGAGGCTGCCACGCCAATCTTTGTCACCGCCATAAAAATAACCAGTACCTTACCGCCAATCTTAATAAAAGAAAGCAGGAAAGTCTGGAGTGTCGTATCCATGATGGAACGCTCAAATATCTTCTTTACCATCTTTGCAACATAGGACACCACTTTAAAGCCAATAAATAAAATCAGCAATGCCCCGATAATGTCACCACAGAAGTCTACCAGCTTCACTCCGGTCTTCCCGAGGTATTCGTACATAAGCGAATTGGTAAAAGACTTCAATGAAGTTGTTTCTAACAGCATAAAAACCTCCTTAGCTGCTGTAAGCTTCTAACAGAATTTTTAAGTAAAACAGCAATTGCGAATTTTTATCTTCTAAAAACTTTCAGGAAAAATACTTGTCTGCTCCTCGTTGCCATCCCAAGGCAATGGCTCCGCCAGGCTATGGCAATATGTGCAAATACTCGCATACAAGTATTTTTCCTGAAAGTTTTTTCAAAAATAAACCCCCACAATTATCTGTTTTACTTAAAAATTCTTCCCAAAAGTTACAGCAATTCCATAATAAACTTATATATTCCACCATAAGATATTATAAATCTTTTTAATTTATAAAGCTTACGTGGTATTAGTATGTCTATAAAAAAGTAAAGCATTCAAACAGACTCTAGAGCGTGTCTGAAAAATGCTTTCTGCAAGATGTGCATCACAATTTGCGGG
>CAVCBH010000201.1:0-2030 GCA_963600375.1 bacterium
GATTATCGCATGGTTTTGAGAAATTGAAAATCCGGGCGATTATGTACCGCTTACGTTACATTAACAGTAAAGGTTCTATTTCTAAAGAACATAAACAATATTTACTTTATGGTTTTGGTCTGCATATTGTAGGAGATATGTTCTCACATAGAACTATTGTAAAAAAAATCACTCTTACAGATTGGGGAAAAACAGATACTTCTTCTATAAAGTATTTTCATGACAGAGATTTTAATCCTACTAAATTGCAATCGTTTAAATCTGAGATTTCTAATGGAACACTTTATACAGCAAAAATCAGAGATTTTATGGTAACTAATGATACTAGTGACAGCAGCCATACTTACAAGATTAACTACAGTATAAATGGCAAAAAAACTACTACAAATTGTGAACAAGTTTATACTGATAATCCTACCTTTATGCCAAAACGTTTTTCTGCTGTAAAAGATGCCAGTGTTTCTTTTATGACACAGGTACGAAAAAGTGGCAGTTCTTTTTCTGATATCAATTTTTATTTAAGTAATTATAATCTTGAATTACATAACTATAACAGCTACGTATCTGAAATAAAGCATAAATAAACCAATTAATATTTTGTAATTATTTTTATTATGTTATAATTGTATTAACCTATTTACTTTGCTCCATATAGGGCTGTCCTGCACTTAATATGGAAGCCATTTTCACCCATACAAAATAAGGAGGATTTCAATGAAAAAAATTAAACATTTACAAGCGTATTTTGTTGCAACTTTTTTTATTCTGTGTAGCATAATTTTATTCTTTCCTGCGGTTCAATCACAGGCCTATGAATATAACAATGATATTGCAGTAATTGATGGCGTATCTTATGAATACCGTTCTGGCTACGCATATCTTTATGATTTGCCAGCAGGACAGGGACAAAATGATATTACTGTTCACAATAAAATCGTATATAAAGGAAAGGAATATAAAATAAACTTTTTTGCCTGGGCTAATGACGAAATTTCCAGTCCTTTTTACGTTCCTGAGAAATTAAAAGGCTCTCAAAAGTCTGCAAATTCTTACTACCAGCTTTTAAAGAAAATTACTATTGAAAAAGGAATTCGCCCGATTGATACAGCGCACAATTATCAAAATCTGGAAGAAGTTATATTCGAAGATTCTGAATATATTTCCGATGCCAATTTTAATAATTGCCCTAAATTAAAGAATCTGTATATTCCTAAAAATGTTCAAAAGTTCCCACTTATTTTCAGATGTAATTCTTTAAAGGTTACAATCGCTCCTGATAATCCTTACCTGAAGGTTGTCAATGGTGATGTTTATTCAAAAAATGGCAGAACTCTTTACAAAGTATTCAGTAAAAAGAAAAATTATAAAGTAAAAAGTTCCGTAAAAAGAATTAGTACATATGCTTTTTCTGGTAATGATTTTATTAAGTCCATTAAAATGGGAAACAACGTAAAAAAAGTATCTGATTTTTGCTTTGCTGACATGGCAAATTTAAAGTCTTTAAAATTAAGTAAAAGTTTAAAATCTGTGCCGCTCCTTGCCATAGCACTTACACCAAAGTTAAAAATAATCACTTTCCCTTCCAATGTAAAATCTATTACAAAGACTTATGGATACATGTGGATGGTAGAACCTGATACATCACCTTATAAAGCAAAGAAAATTTATATTCAAACAAAAAACTTAAAAAATAGTTCATTAAAATATTTTTCAAAAAAATCCACGATTTATGTGAAGAATTCTTCTGTTCGTAAACAGGTACAGAAATCTGGATTTAAAGGTAAAATAATTATTAAAAAGTAAAATTCTGATTTTGCGGAGCAAATTCAGAATTTATATTTAAAATGATTTGGGAATGGTAACAGACGAAATAGAAACTCCCGGAATCTCACACCTTTCCGGCCTTCTTTCTCAAATCTTCCCAACTGATTTGTAAGGCTTCCAACAACCAGAACCCACCCCTGCTATACTATGTAAAAATGCGCCTTAGATAATATGAAGTGACCTCACATTTGTAATATCGTGGATTT
>CAVCBH010000202.1:0-2386 GCA_963600375.1 bacterium
CTCCCGTAAATTGAGGTGTGCAGATTGCAGGAATGATTTTTCAGACACGCTCTAGGAGCAAAGGTTGGATGCGAGCGCGAAAGCGAGCATTCAACCTGCCGCGACGAAAGTCACAAATATAGGTTATTTTTCTTTTTGTGGGCGTCTCCTTTGCCTGAGGCAATCAGAATTCTCTTACTCCCCTACAAATACCGGAAAAGCTCTTTTGCTTCCTCTTTCTTTGCAGTATCCTTCACATCGAGAATCTCAGCCTTGACAGTCTTGTTTCCAAACTGGATTTCAAGGATGTCACCATTCTTTACATTAAGGCCTGCCTTGGCAGTCTTACCATTGACAAGCACACGACCGGCATCACATGCCTCGTTCGCTACAGTGCGTCGCTTGATCAAACGGGAAACTTTTAAAAATTTATCTAGTCTCATAATGTCCTCCCGGACGCTGACTTCTTCACAGGCTGTTCATAAGCGCTGTCAAAGTGTGCTTAAAAAATTATTTTGACAAATTGTAACACACATTTTGTAGAAAGCATTTTTCAAACACGTTTTAAATAGATTAATCAATAGAATTAGTTATTTACCTTCTCTTTTAAAGACTTCATAGCTTTGAACTTAGGTGCTTTAGAAGCTGGGATGTGGATAGTCTCTTTTGTTCTTGGGTTGATTCCGTCACGAGCTGCTCTTTCAGTTACTTCGAAAGTACCGAATCCAGCTAACTGAATCTTTTCGCCTTTGCTGAGTTCATCACCAACAACATCAATAAATGCCTTTAAAGCCTGGTCAGCATCTTTTTTTGTTAACTCTGTTCTCTCTGCAATTGCTGCTACTAATTCTGTTTTATTCATGATAAATTCCTCCTGATATTCTTACAATTGACTCGTTGAAATATCGCGCAAAAGCGCATGTACTTCAATAGTTATAACGGTTTTGGCAGAGTTTGTCAAGGTGTTTCCTGCAATTTTTCCGGGGTTATATATTTTATTGGCAATACATATAATGAAAGGAATAAAAATGAGGGTGAAACTTATGGAAGAAAGGATTTTAAAGAGTCATAAGATTTCGCTTTTTAACCGGAGCAGTGGGATAATAAGCGGTGTAAAAGAGGTTATTTCCTTTGATCCAAATGAGATTATTCTGGATACAGAACAGGGAATGCTCATGATTCAGGGAGAGGATTTACATGTGACAAAACTTACGGTAGAAAAAGGAGAAGTGGAGATAGAAGGACTTGTATACAGCATGGTATATTCCGATGATGGCGGTATGCGAGGAGAAAAGGGAGGTCTGTTTCGGAGGTTGTTCCACTAAATGGAAAATAAAAAAATAGCAGAGATTATTATGAGCCAGTTACACCTCTTTTTGCTCAGCGGACTGTATGGAATAATGCTTGGCATATGGTATGAAGTTTTCCGGACACTCCGAAAAACTTTTGTACATAGAAATCGAATCGTACATCTGGAAGATATCATTTTCTGCTTTACAGCGGCAGGCGGATTATTTATTCTGTTTCAGATCTTCAATCAGGGTATGATACGTTTTTACTGTCTGTTAGGTCTGGAATGCGGCACGATTCTTTACTTTTGTTTTCTGAGTAAATGGACAGGAAAAATCTTATTTTGTGTTATTAAATTTATTAGCAATATAGTAAAAATTGTGAGTAATACTCTTCTTTTTCCAGTGAAACTGATTGTGAAAAATACAGGGAAAATATTGAAAAATATGCAGAAAACCATTAAAATAATAAGAAGATACAAATAGCAAAGGAATGCAGGTAAAAATGAAAAAAAAGAAAAAGAAAAAAAACAGCAAACAGTTCAACAGACAATTTAAAAAGAAGTTTTTTACGAAAAAGTCAGCTATTATTATAATCTGTACAGTTGTTATTTTGGGGGCATTCTGGATGGGCTGTCAGAAAGTCGAAAGGAAAGCAGCCAAATACCAAAAGACGATAGACGAATTAAAAACAGATGTTAAAAATATAGAACAGACCAATAAAACCCTCGAAAAAGAAAATAAAAATCTCGATACGGACGAGTTTAAAGAACGAATTGCCAGAGAACGACTCGGCATGATCAAAGAAGGAGAAATCGCTCTCCAGGAAGCCAGCACAGGTACAGCGACGGATGCGACAGATAGCGAGGAAACTCAGGCGGCAGGAAACGCAGATGATGATTAAACAGCCAATTAAAACAATTAGATTCTCCAAAACGAATAAAAAACTAAAATAAATAAAAACTAATAGAAATATTAATAGAAATATAACAAATCCCCTTGACATGCCGGAAAATTCATGGTATGATATTGCCTGTTGAGTGCGGCGGGATAGCTCAGTTGGCTAGAGCACGCGGTTCATACCCGCGGTGTCGCTGGTTCAAATCCAGTTCCCGCTA
>CAVCBH010000203.1:0-35298 GCA_963600375.1 bacterium
ATTTAATTCAACTAAATCCTGCCACTGTCAGAAGTCAGAGACTCCAAGCATCTATATTTGTGGTCTGGGCGCAAGTGTTGGATGCGAGCATTCAACGCGACGCGACGAAAGTCACAAATATAGATACTTGAATTCCCTGACTTCGTCAGTTTTGCCTAATGAATTAAATAGTAATCCGTCTTAGTTTTTCCAGTATCTTCTTCTCCAATCGTGACACCTGCACCTGCGATATTCCCAATGTTTTCGCAATAACTGCCTGTGTCTGATTCTGAAAATAACGCATATGTATAAGCTGTCTTTCCTGAGCATTTAATTTCTGCAAAAGTTCCTGTACATACATACTGTCTACAGTTTGTTCTATCATATCAGATTGTTGTTCTAATTTATCCTGTAAATGAATTTCATCCCCTTCATTTTGGTAGATAACCTGATGGAGGGAATATACCTCCTGCCCGGATTCTAATGCCATGAGGATATCGGATTCTTCCATATCTAAAGTCGCCGCGATTTCTTTTAACGTTGGTTCTCGGTTATATAACTTCTGGTAATGTTCCTTTTCTCTCTTTATTTTATAGGAGGCTTCTTTTAAATTTCTGCTCACTTTTACAAGACCGTCATCTCTTAAAAAGCGTTTAATTTCTCCCATAATCAGTGGAACTGCGTAGGTAGAGAATTTGACATTCCGCTCAAAATCAAAGTTATCGATACATTTTAAAAGTCCGATATTTCCAATCTGAAATAAATCTTCTTTATCATATCCACGTCCTTGAAATCGTTTTACGACACTCCAGACCAATCCTGCATTTTCTTCTACTAATATTGCCTGTGCTTCTTTATTTTCTTCCTTTGCCTGCCTGATTAACTCACAGGTCCTGTCCACACTCCTCCCCCTTTCCCATGATTTTTACAAGTTTCACTGTCGTTCCTTTTCCCGGCTCGCTTTTTACTCTCACATCATCTGCAAATGCTTCCATAAACGTAAATCCCATTCCGGAACGTTCCTGCGTATGTAAAGTAGTATATAGTGGCTGCATTGCCTTTTCTACATCTTTCATTCCGACACCATAATCTGTGATAATCACGGTTATTTTTTTATCTTCTCTTTTAAAATAGGTTTCTATATCCCCACTTGTTTTCGGATAAGCATGAATAATCGCATTTGTAACAGCCTCGGAAACGGCTGCCTTAAAATCTGAAATTTCTTCTAACGTCGGATCTACTACGGATGCAAATACTGCTGCCGTTGTTCTGACGATTTTTTCATTTTCCGGATGGTTTCGGAATACCATTTTCAGGCTGTTTTCTGTTTTATTACCCATTTCTCCTGCCCGTCTCATTCGTATACCTCCTTTACTTCCTCTATACTTTCTAAAACTGTAACTAAATTCTGTATTCCTGACATTTCCCACATTTTTCGAATAAGTTCATTTCCACCAAACAGATAAACTTTTCCATTAATTGGACGAATTTTCCGAACACGCCCTAATATCAATCCGATTCCCGAACTGTCCATAAAAGACGTATCTGAAAAGTCAAAAATAATGTCTCGAATAATAAAGTTCATAAAACTTCTCTCACATTCCTGTCGGACTTTCTCTGCCTGATAATGGTCAATCTCTTTGGGCAGCCGGATAACCAGACATTGATTCTTTACATGACAACAATTCATTTTCCTTCTCCCTTCCTTTTTTTCATCTACAACTGTTCAAAACTACTTTATCCAAATCTATCTATGTAGTTCCGAATAGTTACATTTTATCGAAAACAAAAAAATAAGTCCGACATAATCTGTCGAACTTATTTTTATTTGTAATGCTTCTAAAAAAACAATCTAAAACTTCTTCAAAACATTATATTTATTCACTCATTTCTTACTATACCACAGCACCATTGACTTTCAGCTAAATAATACCAAATATTTTTCATCGCCAAAATGACCGGGCGAAACAATGCGGTGGTATCATGTGAAACAAAGCCAACGCAGTTAAATGATACCGCATACTAATCATTATTTACCTCAGAAGCTTTTTGTGTTTCTGCTTCACGTAGTTCAATAATACGATATACTAATTATTATCCGCTGTATCCGTGCTAAAATCTTCTTCTGTTGTACTCTTTGTACTGCTCTTCTTTGAAGTAGAGGAATCTGAACTATCTGAGCTGTCTGAGTTAGAATCAGAAGACTTTGTATTTCCATCCTTTGCTTTTGCTGCTGCTTCTTTTGCAGAGTTTACAGTCATTCCAAGACCATAGTTGGCAGCTTTTCGAATCAGATCGCTGTCTCCGGAGTTATTAATGATATCGTATAAGTATTCTTTTGCTTTGTCTGTATTCTTATTCAGCTTCGTATAACATCTTGCGATCTGATACTGCGTACTGTAGCTCTTATCGTATTTGTAAGATAATTCGTAATCATCTAATGCATCCTGATACTTACCTGACTTGTATGAAGCATCTCCACTGTTATATAACTGTGTTGCTGCATTCTGGAATGCTTTATCCTTCATGGATGTATATAAATTCTTCGCTGTAGAGGATGGAAGAGATGCCTTATCTACTTTTAGAAGATGTTTCGCACACTCTACATAGTTACCGCTTGAATATGCCTGACTTGCCTTTAAGATACTGTCATACATACTGTCTTCGCCTTTGGAACCTTCGTACACTTTAAGACGCTTTGTAAGCTTCTTATTCTTCTTCTGAAGGCTCTTCTTGTCATCTTTTAAGGAGTTGATCTCTGCGTCTTTCTTATTGGTTGTCTGGCTGTATTCTTTCTTTAAGTTGTTGTAGTCAACACTGACACTTGCCTTTACACTTGGGATAACAAGCACAAACATGGCAACTACACCAATAGCAAGACCAATCAACATATAAACGAACTGTTTCCATGTTTCTTTATTCGGATCCTCGTAATGATCGACCGGACGAACATTCTTAAGATTCTCGTTATCTGGCTTTAATGCCTCTGCCGGAATCTTCTCTGCCACTGCTTCTGGATTCTCACCGATTTCCTTTAAATAACGGCGTGCAGTTGTATTATATCTGTCAATGGCAAGTGCGTTATTCAGATCAACCTGTGCGGAAACATTATCTCCAGCGCGCATATGAAGCAGGGCAAATAACAGATGCGCATTCACAAAATTCGGGGTGATGCTAAGTACCTTCTTTACCTGAATCATTGCAAGATCATCACTTCCCTGTTTTGCATAGGAAAGTGCAGTATTATACTTCTTGGCCGTCTCATTAATCTCTTCAAATACTGCTGGATGTTCTTCCATCTGACGGATATAAAGATTCGCAATATTCTCTTCTACTGAGGAAAGCCTTGCACTGATCTTCCACTGGATATATGCCTTGCCGCGTTCTCCCATCTCATTATAAACAAGCCCTAAAAGATTTCTTGCATTCTTGTGAGCTTTATTATAGGTGAGAGCCTTCTTTAAATAAATCTCTGCACCGCTTAAATCATGCATCTGTGCCTTTTCAAGACCGATGTTATAATAATAATCTGCGGTATTTAATGCTTTCGCGATGTGTTTATTGTCAAAACCACAGGCGTTGCAGTATCTGCCCGCGCCAACCGGCCGACCACATTTAATACACTTCATTGTATTCCTCCTACTAAACTTACTTAGAAGCCTTCTTTGCCTCGCGCTCTGCCACCAGTTCTTCTACAAGATCAGTGATATCTTTGATATCATCACTAAACAGTTCATCTTCTCCGATTTCTACGCCTACTGCTGGTTTAAACTTCTTTAATTCTAAATCATAATCAAACATGATATATCCTCACTTTCAAAACATTGTTGCTGCAAGTTCCTTTATCTCTCCCACTAAATACAGGGAGCCAAGACATAAAAGATTCTCTTTTTTTTCATCTCCTCTATCCTGTAAAGCTGCTTTAAATGCCACACCGGCACTCTCAAATTCGCATATCGGACATTCTGCCACTTCCTTAAAACACTGTTTTACTGCAACAGTATCCGCACCTCTTGCGCTGTCTATCTTTGTAATGTATATTCTCTTCCACGGAACCATTCCCAGTATACGAATCATCTCGGTATAATCTTTATCCGAGCAGACCGCAAACAATAGGAGCCACTCTTTATCAGAATCAGTTACACTGTTATAAATCTGACGAACCGCCCCTGAATTATGTGCCCCATCCACATAAACATTCTTTGCAATCTCTTCCATCCTTCCAGGCCAGTACATCCCCAAAATACCATCTCTTATCACTTCCTGCGATAAATCCGGCAGCAAAACATGTACTGCAAGCGCCGCTAATGCGGCATTCTGCACCTGATAGGAAGCATAACTCTTTACTTCCAAGTTACTTATCTTATAATAACGGCTATTGATAGAAAAATCAATCTTATTCTCATATTTTTTTAAAATTGTAAGTTCTTGCGAGGACAGCCCGTAAACTGGCGCTTTTTTTTCTTTCGCAGTTCTTTCAATTACCGAAAATACACTGTTATTTTCATCAACAGCAACAACAGGAACCTCTTTTTTTATAATTCCTGCCTTTTCAGATGCAATTTTTTCTATAGTATCTCCAAGAATTTCCATATGATCATAGCTGATAGAAGTGATAACCGATAATACAGGATTCGAAAGAACCGTTGCATCAAGTCTTCCACCAAGCCCTGTTTCTAAAATACAGTAATCAACCTCTTTTTGTGAAAAAATAAACATCCCCATCAAAAAAAGAATCTCAAAGAATGTAAGAGGCTGCAAGCCCTGCTGCTCTGCTTTTTTCATAAAGTCTTTCATCTGACACCACGCATCAATTAATTCCTCATCAGAACATTCTTTAAAATTAATACGAAATCGCTCATTAATCTTTATCAGATGTGGAGAAGTAAATAACGCTGTGGTATATCCTGCCTGCCTTAAAATTGAATCAATATATGCACTGACAGAACCTTTCCCATTTGTCCCTGCAATATGAATCACCCGGAGATTCCTTTCCGGGTGATTCGCTAACTCAAGGTAAGCGGAGAGATTAGACAGACTTGCTTTTGCACCGAATTTAGGAATCTCATTGATTTCCCGTTCCATTTCGCTGTATGTCATTATTCCTCAATCCTTCTTATCTTTCTTTATTTTTTAAGCTGAGAAAGACGCTCGGCAACCTGTGCTGCCATAGAAGTGTATTTCTCTAATTTTTCCTTTTCTGCCTCTACTTTTGCTGCAGGAGCTTTGCTTACAAACTTCTCATTAGAAAGCATTCCTTTGGCACGTTTGATTTCACCCTCAAGACGACCTGCCTCTTTTTCAAGACGGGCGATCTCTTTTTCTACATCGACAAGCTCTGCAAATGGCATATAGATTACAGCGTCTGGAATAACCGTAGATACGGCATCGTCTGCAATTCCTGTCTTATCTGCCTGTACATGTACTTCACTTGCATAACCAAGTGTTGCAAAGAATACTCTGGAGTCTTCAAATACTTTACGAACTTCTTCCTTTTCAGATACTACATATACGCTTGCCTTTTTGCTTGGTGGTACATTCATATCTGCACGAAGGTTACGGATATTTCTTACGGCATTCTTAATGATCTCTACTTCATTTTCCTCTGCCTTAAAATCAAATGTCTCCTCAAATACAGGCCAGTCAGATACCATGATGGATTCTTCTTTATCCTGTAAGCTGCAGAAGATTTCTTCTGTGATAAATGGCATATATGGGTGTAATAACTTTAAGGAAATGGTCAGTACTTTCTTTAATGTAAAGAGTGCTGTTGCCTTTGTAGTATCTTCTTCGTTATAAAGTCTTGGTTTAACCATCTCGATGTACCAGTCGCAGAACTCTTCCCAGATAAAGTCATTTAACTTGGAAACTGCAACACCAAAGTCGTAGTTTTCCATGTTGTCTGTCACTTCTTTTACAAGAGAGTTTGCCTTAGATAAAATCCACTTATCTGCTGGTGTTAAATCTTCAAGAGATACGTTGCCAAGGTCTGCCTTTTCGATATTCATTAACATGAATCTGGAAGCATTCCATACCTTATTCGCAAAGTTTCTGCTTGCGATAATCTTCTTTTCAGAGTAACGCATATCATTACCAGGTGCGTTACCAGTTACTAAAGTAAGACGAAGTGCATCGGCACCGTACTGGTCGATAATCTCTAATGGGTCAATACCATTACCAAGAGACTTACTCATCTTACGTCCCTGCTCATCACGAACAAGACCGTGAATCAATACATCGTTAAATGGACATTTGCCAGTCTGCTCATATCCGGAGAATACCATACGGATTACCCAGAAGAAAATGATATCGTATCCTGTTACAAGAACATTAGTAGGATAAAAGTAATCAAGGTCTTCTGTCTTATCTGGCCAGCCTAATGTGGAGAATGGCCATAATGCAGAACTGAACCATGTATCTAATGTATCTTCATCCTGTGTAAAATGCGTACATCCACACTCAGGACATACGGAAGGAGTCTCTTTTGCTACAACGATCTTGCCGCAGTCATCACAGTAATATGCAGGAATTCTGTGCCCCCACCATAACTGTCTGGAAATACACCAGTCACGGATGTTCTCTAACCAGTGAAGGTAAGTACGGTCAAAATGACCTGGTACAAAACGAAGGTCTCCGTTCTTTACTGCCTCGATCGCAGGTTTTGCCATCTCATTCATCTTTACAAACCACTGCTTTTTGATCATTGGCTCTACCGTAGTATGGCAGCGATCATGCGTTCCCACGTTATGCTCATGATTCTCGATACGTACAAGATAGCCACCTTCTTCTAACTCTTTTACGATGGCCTTTCTTGCCTCGTAACGGTCCATTCCCTCAAACTTGCCGCCGTTCTCATTAATCGTTCCATCATCATTTAAAATATTGATTTCTTCTAAGTTATGACGCTTTCCAACTTCAAAGTCGTTAGGGTCATGTGCTGGTGTGATCTTTACAGCACCTGTACCAAATTCTTTATCTACGTAAGAATCTGCAACGATAGGAATCTCTTTATTTACGATTGGAAGAAGAACCATCTTTCCAACTAAATCTTTATATCTCTCATCATCTGGATGTACAGCGATGGCAGTATCTCCAAGCATTGTCTCAGGACGAGTGGTAGCGATTTCAATGCATTTATCTGTTCCAACGATCGGATAATTGATATGCCAGAAATGTCCTGCCTGATCCTCATATTCTACCTCTGCATCAGAAATAGATGTCTGGCATACTGGACACCAGTTAATAATACGGGAACCCTGATAAATGTATCCTTTTTCGTAAAGACGGATAAATACTTCCTGTACTGCCTTAGAACATCCCTCATCCATTGTAAAACGTTCTCTGTCCCAGTCAGCGGAAGAGCCGAGTTTCTTTAACTGGCTGACAATGCGTCCGCCGTATTCTTCTCTCCACTCCCAGGTACGCTTTAAGAATCCCTCACGTCCGAGTTCTTCCTTATCGATTCCTTCTTCTCTTAACTTATTGGTAACCTTTACCTCTGTTGCAATGCTGGCATGGTCGGTTCCAGGCTGCCATAATGTATTGTAACCCTGCATTCTCTTAAAACGAATCAGAATATCCTGTAATGTATTATCTAACGCATGTCCCATGTGAAGCTGTCCTGTAATATTTGGCGGCGGCATCACAATGGTAAAAGGTTTCTTGCTGCGGTCTACTTCAGCATGGAAATACTTTTTATCCAGCCATTTTTTATAAAGTCTGTCCTCAATCTCGGAAGGATTGTAGGTCTTATTCATCTCTGTTGCCATTGTTTCATTCCTCCTGGTTTTATCATATAAATCATGCTCTTTCTAAAAAAGCACATAATATTTCATCCCTGTGCTGCCCTCTGTAATTCTCTCTTAAGCAACACAACGGCCAAAAGCCTTAATTACCATAGTATAACTTATTCGCCTATTTGTCACTAATATTTTTACCTTAAATTTCAATTTCTTTTCGAAAATCTTTCTGCAGGCTGCGAATCAGGCGCTTTTTCTTCTCTTTTGCCTCTTCTTTTTTTTCATTTTCATCCAAGAATACTATTTTTTTATATTTCTCTGTTATGGCATTATAATTAAAGTCTTCCTGGAAATCTGCGAATCTTCCTTCAAAAGAATCGAGTAAAATATCCGAATCTTCAAATTCTTTCAGTTCTTCTCCGGCTGCCTCAATTCCTTCTAAAAGCGCGGTAATCGCATAATAATAAAACAGAGAAGTTTCTTCTCCTAAATGCTGGTATGCCTTGATAAAATCAATTTTGGCATTCTGAAAACGGAAAAGTTTCGCTTCCGCAATTCCGGCATTATGATAAATACGTCCGATATCTTCCCGCGCTATGTCTTCTTCCTGGAGTGCTGCCTGATAGCTTTCAATCGCTCTGGCCGCTCTTCCAGAACTTACAAGCAGATCTCCCATCCATTTTTTCTGTAAATAAACCGGGGCATTCATAAGGCTTCGATAGGCATCTAATATATCTCTGATCTCATCTTCATTAAAATAATGCCCTTCCCGAAACAGTGTTGAAAAATACTTCATCTGATCTTTTTCCGGGTCTAACAGGCGTATCAGCTGCCTGTATAACTTATCAAGTCCTAACTCATCTCTTAAATAGATGAGCAGATCTTCCCCTGGAAGTGTGTGAATATAACAGATCATATGTCTTTTTAAATAGTAACACAATTCTTCATAGGAAAAAATCTGTATGCCGGTATCTTCAAAATAATATCCCTTTTGTCCAATCTTACCAATACAGATAAGTGATTCTCTCATCTTCCTTACCTCTTTCTTATCGTAACCTTTTTTATCGTAATCGTTTCTTTTATATACTATATGAAATCATACGATAATTACGAAATTAATTTAAAAGGAAAGACCGTAATCTTCCCCGTTGCCGGAAACATTTCTCCAAATCCCATATCCTTTAGTAAGATCACCCCTTCAACCGGAGAGGTAAAATGTACCTCTATACGAATTCTTGTCGTCTTTGGCGGACGTTTCGGCAATCCTTTAATATCACAGGCAGCTCCCTCGATCTCATTCTCCTTTGTATTGTGATAGAAAAAGTCTACACGCTGGCTTTTATCAAGAATAATATCCACGCTTCCATGTGTATTATACCACTCTCTTCCGATTGAAGTAATCGGTACATACTGTGGTTTT
This sequence comes from bacterium, assembly GCA_963600375.1. Taxonomy (GTDB): domain Bacteria; phylum Bacillota; class Clostridia; order Lachnospirales; family Lachnospiraceae; genus Anaerobutyricum. The sequence goes on from CAVCBH010000203.1 coordinate 9,139, forward strand.
CCTGCCTCGGTTGTGATGACACCTACGGTATGATACACCATATCCGGCCCATCCATCAGAATCATTCCCTCATCCATCAGCTCAATAGAATGAATTCCAAGCAGACATGCTCCATTTGCATACAGATTCTGTCCTAAAAAGACTCTTCTTCCTGCACAAAGATAGGTTAATGTCTTCTTCATCCAGTTACCTTCAAAACCACTTCCGGTAAGAAAAATAATATTGGCCGGATTCTTTACAAGAAAACGCTTCATCATCTGACCAAAGTTCTGATCCTGCTCCGGCGTTCCTTCTACAACCCGGTATTCATTAAGATCCAGTTTCTTTTCGATGGCACGATATGCCTTCTGTCTTGAACGGCGAATCTGATCAATCAGCACATAACTAAGCTGGTTATCATGATAATCTAATAACAGCGTATTTCTGTCCCACATAATTCTTTCCTGATGAAATACATACTCTGCAAATGCACGAAAATGCGTAATCACCTTCACAGTATGAAACTTCAGGAATTCTTCACTGACACAGGACTTTAACTTATCTCTGCTTTCTTCTGATGGATCCTTCATTGTAAAATGTACTGCCTGATAATCAGACCACTGGTATTCCTTTTCCTGCATGTACTCTTCTACCAGATGAATTCCCGTCTCTATATATGCTTCCTGCCGGTCTTTTGCAATCGGAAAACTTTCTTCAGACATTTCCTCCTGTCCTTCCCGATAAATGCTAAACTGTACGGAAGTTCTTCCCAGGTCAATTCCCGCATATTTTTTGGTGTCCAGTTCTTCCATTATAAACCTCTCAATCTGTTGTTATAAATTCTTGTATTTTACAGAAGTTTCATGCACTGGTCTGCAAAAAAAGTTTTTAAAAGATATTCTTTCAGCTCTGGTAAAGAAGCTTCTTCTGTATCTAAATAATTCAATGTAAAGAAACGGCTCTCTTCGCCCTCTTCATATTCAAATGTTTCAAACTCTAAAGCGTTCTCATCTTCCACTAACTCTCCATCTGCCTCAAGACGATATTTTACATGATCTCTCTGGAAAAAGTTCATGTGGCAGACATACATTCCCGGAAGGACTTCTTCTAACTTAAAATCACGGGAAGAATACTCTTCCCCGTCAATCTGATAATTTAAAGTAACCTGTCTTCCTGGTCGGCCTCTGTAAGTTAAGAAGGTCAGTTCTCTATAATAAATCGGAAAATGAACCCACTGCTTATAGGCATGATAAATCGGAAGATAAAACTTCTCCTGCAAAAATCCTTCGATGATATATACCGCTGTATCCTTAATCGTGTCATACCATTCTTCTCTTCCTGCAAAATAATAGAGAAAATGAATTCTGGAATGGCGGTTCTCCATTCGTCCATTCACGATTTCCTGACCGATTGCCATATGCATAAAATCAGTAAGCTCCATAGAACTTTCTAATTCCTTCATAGAGGCATATTCAAGATAACGGTCAATCAGATCATCTCCTTCCGCAGTCGCATAGAAAGATTCAAATACAGGAAATACCCCTTCGGTATCATTCCCGGTAAACATCACCTGTTCGAGAATCTTTCGCTCAAATTCTGCCGTTTCTAAGCCAAAGCGCTTACCTCTTTCCCAGATTTCTAACAGTACGGAGATTTCACCCTGAAAATGACTCATGAGATATGTCAGGGTATCTTTATTACATTTCTTCCTGATAAAGGCTGCATAAGCCAGAGAAAGTGTCACTTCATCCTTCTTTCCCTGATAATATTGTGCGCCAAAAGAAGCCAGTCGAAGAATCTTCGCCGAACCCATAATGTCACATCCATAAAGTTCGATTCCAAAGAAAGCCTCTTCCATCATGCCGACTTCCATATAATAATCCATCAATGTCTTTCTAAACTCTGTAGAAATATTCGAATAGTCAATCTTTCCAAGCCATCTTGCCAGATTCCGCTTTTCCTGATGATTTTCATAGTAAGTAAGTAACTTTTCGACTGCTTCTGTCTGCACCCACTTTACAAAATCATCATTAAAGGCAAGCTGCTGTAAAACAGCTATCGCATCCTCCCGGATATTCTCGTTCATTTTCTTCGACTCCATCAGCAAAATCTTCTTATTCGATAAATTCCTGCGAATCCACTCTTTTTCAAACTGGTCTGGAGAAAGAAATGGCTTTAACTGATATTCAATATCTCTTACATAACGCTGTTCATTATTATCCACAAAATAAAATACCGCCCGGCTATTATAAACTTCTATGCAGCTTGTCCCTCCGGAAAGTGGATAATACTTCTCCCTCTCTGTTTCCGGACAGGAAACATACACCCCGATAATATGCGGATTGTCACATACGAGTTTATGGTAAAATAAAATATCACACACGGCCTTCCAGTTATCCGGCTTCTCTAAAACTTCCTTCTGGAAGCAGTTATACAGATATGCCAGATGTTCATTGATTCTTCCTTTTAAAAGCTGCTCTTCTACAAAAGGAAGCATCTTCGAATAGTAAGCACCATATACTTCTTCATAACTTTCCTTATTCCGAAGCACATTGCTGTAAAGATATGCTTTTTCCAGATAATCAAGGCTGTTACTATATGTAAAATAAATGAGTACTCTTTGCGGAATAATATCATAAGTCGTAAAGTCCATGCTACGGATAAAGAACTCATTCAGACCGATAATCTTAAGGTTCGCCTCCACTGCAAGCCGGAAATATTCATGATATTCCTTCCCCGTCCGGTTCCCTTTGATAAGGAGAGAACAGATGACCTGCAAGAACTGCTCATCCGGCTCTACACCATATAACTTCTCCGCAATATAAAATACCGCCTTATTATAATACTTCATCTTTAATGCAAGACGGGCGAACTGGTAGGAAAGTGCTAATGAGATGTAACCATACCGTACACCCCAGCGGAAAATACTGATCTCAAACTCACCAAGTTCCTCCATATAGTTTGGATTCTCATTCAGAATATCGCATGCTTCAAAATACAGCAGACTGCTGTTATTGCCATCTTCAAATAACTGTCGTATCGTATCATACTGAAGGCGCTTGTTATACACATATTCTCTGTCAAGATAAATGAGCATCCACAGCGCTTCTGCCTTATATTCTGACAACTCATAGAATTCCCGGATTCCTGTTACTGCCTTACTGATAACTTCCGGTGTCCGGTAATACATTGCCTTAAGATAAAGAAAATAATTCGCTTCCAGTGGCGAGAATCCACCCTCTTTAGAAATCTTCTCTAACGATTCCATCGCTGTCTTTGCTTCTTCCTGCTGTTCTTCCATTAACAGAAAATGCATCCGATAAAGCTTCCACTCGTTATCATCTGTTGACTGATATAATTCCCGGAGTACCTGTCTGGAATCTTCTGCAAAATCCTCAAAACCAATGCTTCCTGTACGAAAATACAGATAATTGTGCATAAGTTCTGCTTTTCTTCTCTTCAGTATAAGCTTCTGCTCTCTGTCCTTATCTATAGAAGAAAGCTCGCTCCACCATTCTACCGGTATCTCTATGTTCTGACGGACCGTGTCAATTCGTACAATATCGCTTCCATTCAAAAGGTTCTGCTTCTTCTCAATGGTAATCTGCAGCGTACCTTCTGTAAAATCGTCACTTGAAAAGCGGCTCACCGATGGCTGAACCTGTCCCTTCTCACTGTAAATGCGTCCTTCAATATAACCTTCCTGCGTAAGTACGATCGTAACAGGAACCTGCGTATCCTTCTCTTCCATCACAATCTTTTCACCGGACACCTCCACAAAAGCCGGCTCCTTATATCCTGCCGCTGTAAGAAATTCTTCTAAAATAAGACTTCTCGAACGACTCTTCATAAGACTGTGGTACAAACTTTTCTTTTCTGGAAGCTCTTCTAAAAACACTTTTTCAAAATTCGGCAAAAAGAATATCTCCATCGCCTCTTTTCGATTCTTTTTATAAATATCCACGAATTCTTCCATTGTAGATATTCTGCCCTGTGAAGTCTCTATAAATTTATGGATTACCTGAACGGAGTAAGGGATGGTATACTCTCCCCCATTCGTGACCAGGACAATCTCTCCCTCAAAACTGCTTTCCGCCGTAGCCAGCTTACCTTTAAAATAAAAAGGAATCTCCTGACGGACTCCTTCAAGACGTTCTACCTCTGTTACCATCTTATCGCTGGTTGTACATACATATCCTTCTATTGGAACCTTGTTCTCACTCTCAATGAAAAAGGAATCTTTATAAACCTTTCCCTCTTCCACCTCAATATCCAGATTCGTAATGGAAAGGCTAACTATCGGCGTTGTATCATTATTCACTTGCTTTATTAAATTCAATTCTTCTTTCACGTCCTATGTCCTTCCCTTTTCCATGATATGTCATATTATAGCAAACATTGCTCTATTTTTAAACAGATACAAAAGCTTTTTCCCAATTTATTTTTAAATAAATTTCTTATATTTTTTGTCAGTTTTTCTGCTATTTTAGACAAATCCATTTCTTTGTCCTTTGACAATAAAAACGGTTCGCCGTAGTATTTATTTAGTCATTTTATTATTTTGGTGTAGTGCGCCCATAATAAAATTATAGCAATTCCATAACATATTGAATCAGTATTTTATGGAATTGCTATAAGGACAAAACCAACATACAGGAGGTTTAACAAATGAAAAAACTATTAACCGGACTTTCCGCATTCTTGCTGTTTAGTCCACTCCACGTATTTGCTGCTGATGGCGGACTTTCCGATACCGCTCTTGGAAACACACTCCCTCTGTGGAGCTGTATTCCTTTTGCCGGAATGCTCTTAAGTATCGCTATCTTTCCTTTAGTAAAAGAAGAATGGTGGGAGAAACACAAACCATGGGTTGTTGCTTTCTGGTCACTTCTTTTCCTCATTCCTTTTGCGGTAGCTTTTGGTGGACATGTGGCACTGGAACATCTGATAGAAGTTACTCTCGGAGATTACCTTACCTTTATCATCCTTTTATTTGGACTGTTCTGTGTTGCCGGTAATATCAGTCTACAGGGAGATCTGGCTGGTAACCCAAAGGTGAATGTTGTATTGCTCCTCATCGGTACACTGCTTTCAAGCTGGATTGGAACTACAGGAGCAAGTATGCTCATGATTCGTCCGATCATCAGAGCGAACAAATGGCGACAGCGTAAAGTACAGATTATGGTATTTTTCATTTTCCTCATTTCAAATATCGGAGGCTGTCTCACACCAGTAGGTGACCCTCCTCTTTTAATGGGATTTATGAACGGCGTTGGCTTCTTCTGGAGTCTGCACCTTTTACCTGTAATGCTCATTAATGTTATTATATTGCTTGCGTTGTTTTTCCTTATTGATACCAGAGCATATAAAAAGGATATCGCAGATGGTTTCAGACCGGAAATGAAATCCGAAGAAGAACGTGTAAAGCTTCATTTAGACGGCGCTCACAACATTATTTTTCTTCTTGTAATCGTTGTTGGCGTTATATTAAGCGGTGTTCTTCCAACAACATTCCCTGTATTCAGTGAGGGACTTACCATTATGGGAGTGACGTTATCTTACGCTTCCATTATCGAGATTGTAATGATCCTTGCCTCTGCCTGGCTTTCTTTCAAAACAACAAAGAAAGAAGTCCGCGACAGCAATCACTTTACCTGGGATGCCATTCAGGAAGTTGCTGTTCTTTTCATCGGTATTTTCATTACCATGATTCCGGCACTTCTTATTTTAAAAGCCCGCGGAGCTGACCTTGGATTAACCGAGCCCTGGCAGTTCTTCTGGATAACCGGTGCACTTTCAAGTTTCCTTGATAACACACCAACGTATCTGGTATTCTTTACAACCGCAGCTTCCCTTGGATTTAGTTCTGGTGTAGCAACACTCACGAGCTTTATCCCACAGACGATCCTCATGGCAATTTCCTGCGGTGCTGTATTCATGGGCGCGAACACGTATATTGGTAACGCACCAAACTTTATGGTGCGCTCCATTGCTGAAGAAAACGGTATCAAAATGCCATCTTTCTTTGGATACATGGCATGGTCGTTGAGCTGCCTTATTCCGGTATTTTTGATTGATATGCTAATTTTCTTCCTGTAGGGTGAGTGGGTCGAAGGCAAAAAACAGTTGCTCTGGTTCTTTCCATAACGACCAGATGTCTGATATCACTCCAACCGCCAACAAACAGACCCCAGAGAATGAAAGAATCCATATTTGTGACCTCGAAGCAAGTGTTGGATGTGAGCGAGTAAAGCGAACATTCAACACGCCGCGACTAAAGTCACAAATATGGATTCTTTCATTCTCTGGGGTCGTCTGGTTCTTATCTGGCTGAATCATCCTGGATCGTTCCATTTGCCAGAAACGGTTTTACTAGTTTTTCCCATTCATATTCCCATAAGGTTTCCGAACCCTTTGGTGTATCCTCCTGTCGTCCCATAAACTGACTCAAACGCACGCCATGTTCTTTCCATGCTTTTCCGTCTGTAGCTGCATTTAAGATGACTGGCTGAAGATTGTCCATAGTGCGGGCGAATCTTGATTCTGGTGTATTTTTCGCTTCAAATTCTTCCCAGATTGCCTTTAATTTTGCTCCCTGATCTTCCGGTAAAAGACCATAGAGTCTTTCGGCTGCTTTCTGTTCTCTTTCTGCCTGAGTCTTCTTCCCCTCTTCATCGTAGGCATAAGTATCGCCTGCATCGATTTCAACGACATCATGAAATAATACCATTGTCATTGTCTTTAAGACATCGATTGGCTCATTGGCATACTCAGATAAAAGCAATGTCATCAGAGCAAGATGCCATGCGTGTTCTGCGTCATTTTCCTTGCGCTTTCCATCGGACAGATAGGTCTGACGGCCTATAAACTTTTCCTTATCCATTTCCCGGATAAAGTTAATCTGTTTTTCCAGACGTTCTGACTGCTTTTCTGATGCATCCAGTTCTTTTGGCTGTTTTTCTATACTCATTTTTCTCTCCTGAATTAATATATCCTGACCGGTTTCTCTACATCCTTATTCTCTTCACCTCAGACCATGCAGACCACGATTTTACACCGTTCTTGCTATAAGAATAACGGACGCGGAAGTAATAGACTTTCTTCTTTTTTAACTGCTTTGTTCTCAGGCTGCTGTTCTTCCGGCTGGTAGAAATCTTTTTGGCATTCTTAAAGTTTGCTTTAGTGGAGTACTGTACCTGATAGGTTGTTGAATACACCCTCTTTTTCCAGAAAACTCTGGTTTTTCTGCCAGAGTTTCTTTTTACTTTCACCTTATTTAGCTTTTTTAATCGATATACCTTTTTTACAGAACTAAATCCACCAAATATACCACCATTGCATGCACGGACTTTATAGGAATATTTCTTTCCCTGCTTTGCCTTTTTATCAACATAAAAATTCTTTGTGGAAGAAACAATGGCGATTCTTTTCCATGCTCCTTTATTCTTCTTTCGATATACATAATAAGAACCGGCTCCATACGCCTTTTTCCAGCGAACCTTTATTCCTTTTTTTACATTGGATACGGACTTCAGTGTCGTCCGATAAATGACGATATACTGCTTATTAGTGATTCCTTTCTGGAACAGATTCGTAAGAATCGGACATCCCCATCCATAATAATTATCTTTACCTCTTGCACCGAGATCGCTGCTATAGACTTTTAATTCCCGATACACACCATTCACAGATAAATTCGGCTGGACCATTTTTAAATACGCAATCGCTGCTGTAATATGCGGTGCTGCCATAGAAGTGCCGGACATTGCTGTTGTACCTCCTCTAAAGTAAGCACTGACAATCCCCGTTCCTGGCGCAGTAAAATCAATCCCACTCCCTCTGTTTGAATAGCTTGCAAGATGATAGCTTGTATCAATGGCAGAAACCGCAATGGTTTTGCTGTAGCAGGCAGGGTAGCAATAACGGACATCAATTCCTGTACTTCCCTGTTCTCCATTACCGGCTGCACAGCAAATAGGAATTCCTCGCTCATATGCCTTATCTATCGTAGAATTCAGATAATCATACAGATAGGCATTCGCATCAATAAAGCCCATACTCAAATTCACAACATCTGCTTTTTTGGCGATTGCATACTGCAATGCTGTCTTTATTGTCAATAAAGACGACTTTCCTTCACTGTTTGACACTCTAAGAACAAGCAGCCCCACATTGGTCGGTGTTGCGTCTGCAATAATTCCGCACACATGCGTTCCGTGTCCAAACGTATCCTGTACATTTTTATTATTTCCAAAGAAATTATAACTCTGTGAAGAAATGGTTCTTCCCCGAAACATAGCATTCGATGCATTGATACCGGTATCTACAACCGCAACCGTAACGCTTCTCGTATATCCTTTTGCTGCCGCTTCTTTTTTAAGCTGCGTCATTCCCATGTAACCATTGCCCCAGGAATATCCACCATATTCATTCTCACCATCCTGAGAAAGCGTAAGCCCCATTGTACTATTCTCAATAGAAACTACCTTATCTGGATAGCAGGCAGAATAACTCTGCTTCAACTGGTCATACGCTTCTTCCGTCTTCTCTTCCGAATCATACTGTAAAATTGTTTCGTGATCTGTCGTATTCACATAAATGTGGGAAGCTCCATATGTATCACTTACTTTATCACTCTCCACAATCAGTCTTTTTGTCTGATAAGGCGCTGTTACTTCCAGATCACCATCTTCATTCTTCTCTACTTCATATATTCCATCCTGCTCATCAAGATAATTATCCAAAGTACTTTCTGATCTGGTTACCTTCTTTGCCTGCGAAGAACTAAGGTCAAACTCTTCTGAAACCTGGTCTTTTTCTCCATCCTTTTCCATAGCATCTGTTCCTGGAGTTATCACCATTTTTTCAAAATAATCCGCTTCCCAGGTATCAGATATAAGAGCAGAAATCTGTTTATAACTGGTAACTTCCTGCTCCTGACCAGATACTTCCGCAGCGTCCGTAATCTGAAAAGAAAAAAATACACACAATATACAAATTAGCGTTATAGCAGTTGTTTTTTTCCACATGTTTTCACCTCCGGGGAATCCCCCTTTGTCTAATGTACTCCTACTTCACGGAAAAGAGCATTCACTATCGCCTGATATTCCGTAACTGTCTTTGCTTTCTTTATCTTCTTTCCATATCGTTCACTTTCCGGAAAAAACGGAATCATATAAGACCATACTTCTTTTAACTTAAATAAAACATTGCGTCCGCCAGACATGATATGTTCGTAGCCAAAGCATAATTCATCAAGAAATGCTTTCCACCGAACATAGTCAGGCTCTATTTCTTTTAATAGGGTAGAATCTAAACTCATATCTGTCTGAGATGCCAACCTGTCTACGCAAACTATTTCTTTTAACACGGCAGAATTCAAGTTCATCTCACAACCAAAGATTTCTGTAAGCTGTGGATTTGCAATCATCCCTCTTCCGACCATAATCGCCGATACTTCTGGAAACTTCTCCGTTAACATAGCCGCATCCTTTGCTGTAAATATATCTCCATTATAGCACACCGGATGCTCACTTAACGAAAAACCTTCCGCAAATGCCTCATGATTTACTGGCTTTTTGTAGTAATCCTCCCGTACTCTTGCATGTATAATCACTTCGGAAATCGGGAACTGATTATACAGTGCGATTAATTCCTTTATCTCCCCCGGTTCATCCATCCCAAGTCTGGTTTTTACCGATACATCAATATTCACCTTTGAAAAAACTTCATCAAAAAAAGTCTTCATTCCGTCTAAATCAGAAAGAAATCCACTTCCCTTTTTCTTAGAAACTACGGTTCCAGACGGACAGCCTAAGTTAAGATTCACTTCTTTATATCCAAGTTCTTCTATCTTCTGCGCCACTTTAATAAAATCCTCTGCCTTATTCGTAAGAATCTGCGGCACGACAGGAAGCTCCTTATTATGTTCCGGCAAAATATCATTCTTTTCCCGAGTATTTAAACCTTTCTTTGGCTTCGGTGTTATAAACGGGGTAAAATACTTATCTGCACCTCCAAAAAACTTATGATGTGCATTACGGTAAATATAACCGGTAATTCCTTCAAGTGGTGCAGCATAACACTGCATCCTGTGCTGTTTTTTCACTATTTAAGCCTCTTTAATACTTCTACTGTATATTCGTAAATTCTCTTTGTACTTGAAATAGAAAGCCGTTCCTGTGTTGTATGAATATCAAAAATGTCCGGACCGTAAGATACACAATCAAGACCTGGCATCTTCTCTGAGAACAGTCCACACTCTACACCGGCATGGATTACTTCCATAACAGGCTCTTTCTTATACATTTCACGGTAAGTATCTCCCATTAAAGTACGAAGCCTGGAATCTTCTACGTACTCCCATGCAGGATAATCACCGGATCTCTCTACTGTACCGCCAAGACTTTTTGTCAGACATACCAGTCTGTCATAAAGTTCTTCTTTCTCACTTGCCACACTGCTTCTTACAGAGAATATAAGCTCTACTTTGTCTTCTTTTGTCACTAAAATTCCTGGATTTAAAGAAGTCTGTACAAGTCCTTCCATATCCTGGCTCATCTTCTGCACACCCCATGGGAATGTACGAAGCGCTGTAATTACTACATTGCCATAGCTTTCTGTCATAGGAAGCATTCCCTCTACACTTGCTGCGTCTTCTTCAGACACTTCTAAAAATCCTTCAATAGACATATTCGCATCTGTCTTATGGTACTCTTTTGCGATAATCTCCTGCTGTTCCTTTATGATATCCATGAAAAGTTCTTCTTCTCCCGGTGCAAGCATGAGAACAACTCTGGAACTTCTTGTGATCGCATTATCCTTTAATCCACCATCAACACGAATGATCGCAAAGTCTGTCTTTTGCTTTAATACATAGAGAACTCTTCCTAAAATTACATTCGCATTCGCTCCCTGTTTCTGAATCTCTACACCAGAATGTCCACCAGTTACTCCATTCACATGAAGAGCAACCATCTTGCCGCGCCAACGTCTTCTCTCTGCTGGGAACACACACTTCACCCTCATTCCACCTGCACATCCTACAAGGAATTGTCCCTCATTCTCAGAATCAAGGTTCAGCATAAGACGGGACTTTAATGGAGTGCAGTCCATCGCTACCGCACCAAGCATACCGATTTCTTCATCTACAGTAAATACCGCCTCAATCGGTGGATGCTCTAAAGTATCGTCATCAAGAATAGCCAATGCCATTGCTACTGCGATTCCATCATCTCCACCTAAAGTTGTCCCTTCAGCATAAATATAATCACCATCAATTGCTAAAGACAGCCCTTCTTTTTCAAAATCAATCGTGCAGTCCTTCTCTTTTTCACAGACCATATCTAAATGTCCCTGAATAATTACCGGCTTAGAATCCTTATATCCTTTTGAGCCATTCTTAAAAATAATAATATTGTTACTGGAATCCTGCTGGTAAGCTAACCCTCTTTCCTTTGCAAAATTAACACAATAATCACTGATTGCCTTTGTATTTGTTGAACCATGTGGAATATTACATAGCTCTTCAAAATAATAAAAAACTTTTTCTGGTACTAACTTATCTAAAACTGCCATTTTATTAATCCTCCTATATTTGCTAAGGTACTCTAACACATATTAAAAATTACAACAAAAACGTACACTTTGCCCTTAACATACTATTTTTTTATTATAGCGCAAATTACTATTTTATGCAATTTGTATCTTCTTCCATTTGCCCATTGATTTCCAGCACTTTTTTCATTTTCCTTGTATTTATAAAAATAAATCGATATACTATAACCAATCCATAAACAATGCTATAGAATTCAAATTGCAGGAAATACCTTTACAATCCTACTTTATATCGCAAACGTAGTTAACTCAGTGCTTTGCGCCCTATATTTTTATATTTTTTGCGGTATTTTTCCAAGCAATTGCAGATTTATTCAATAATGATAAGACTAAGAGGAACTATATTATGAAACAAATACAAAATATAACCAGAACAGACACCACAAACAACTCCCAGAACCTTTCTGCGCTTTCCATTTGCCCAATCGCCTATATTCACTCCGATTTCTCAGAAAAATTCGGCATTCCACGACAGAGTGGTCTTGTAGATACCCTGCAGGCAAAAATTATATTTACCGAAGAATTCCGCAACGAAGACTGTATTCGTGGAATTGAGGAATTCTCTCATTTATGGCTTATCTGGGGATTTTCAAAAAATCAGCCTGGCAAATGGACTCCCACTGTCCGTCCACCAAGACTTGGCGGCAACAAACGAAAAGGCGTATTTGCAAGCCGTGCCCCTTTTCGCCCAAACTCTCTGGGACTTTCATCCGTCCGTTTAGAAAAAAGTATTCCATCCTCACCTGATGGACCAGTCCTCTATATTTCCGGCGCAGACCTTTTAGACGGCACTCCCGTTTATGACATAAAGCCTTACCTTGCTTTTACTGACTCCCATCCGGAAGCTTCGGGAAGCTTTTCCACAAAGGCATTAGAACACCGCCTCACAGTCCACTGTCCAGAAGAATTACTGCACCAGATTCCAAAAGAAAAAAGACAGTCTCTCTTAGACTGCCTTTCCCTTGACCCACGCCCTTCCTACCAACATGATTCAGAACGAATCTACGGTATGAATTATGCGAGATTTGATATTCATTTTAAAGTAAATAATAACGAGCTGTTTGTAACAGAAATTATTTCCTGTCGAGAAATACAATAACTTACTGAAAATTATTTTTTGAATATTCCGGCTTATATGTCCTTGCTGTCCGGTGATTAGGTAACCGATTGGCAAGTATATAGAATACAAGAAATCAAGCCAATCTAAGGTGGTTTCCGTGTCCGGAATGTTGGTTTCTTGAGGCAAGAATATTCATTTTTTCTTGCTAAATATAATAAGCTTGCTAAATATTACTTTCTCTCGTGAAAATACCATAAACTTACTAAATATTACTTTTTCTCACGAAATACAATAAGCTTACTGATAACATAATTCAGCACAAAGACAATAAACTGCGCTGCAATCTTTACTAAAACACTGTTGAAATGCAGTTTATTAATAAAGATTAAAAGAATGACTTCTTCCACAACCAAAGTAAATATTCTTCCCGAAAAGAAATGGAACATTTCTATCGCCAATTCGTGTATCCCATGCGTTTCTGCATTAAATACCCATGTTTTATTTGTCACATAGGCGAATAAAACTGCCAGAATCCAGGAAATAATATTCGCTATCAGGGGATCTATACCTAACACCACATCACAATAGCTGTAAGAACCAATACTGATTACGGTAGTCAGTCCTCCAAAAAATACGTATAACAGCATTTCCTTATATTTCTTATAAAAATCTTCAAATATATTAAGACCAGGCAATGCCATGATCCTGTCAAAAATATCTTTTTCTTTCTTCTTCATTCTTGTTCTCCCACCATTTTATCAATTGTACAATACACCTGTGGAATGATAACATAAGATTTCTTTCTTGGCAAGGGCTTATTGGAACTAACGATGTTGGATGCTGGCTAAACATACGAAACCGAACCCCGTTATTCTACAAAAATGCTTCGTATCACTGCGCGATGAATGCTCGGTCGCATCCATCACTTGCTCTAAGGCGCATTTTTGTAGAATAACGGGGTTCGGTTTCTGTGTTTGGCTAGATTAAGGAATCATACTCTAGGCTATGTATAGTAAAATATACTTGTAAAATACATTCTGCAAGATATGAGTTATAGTTTATTGAAGGCTCTATTTTCATTCAGCATTCAAAAAATCTTTTTCAAATTGGTATGTGCATCTTACAGAAATAATTTTCCAAATCTGCTCTAAGTTAACTGAAAATGTAGTCAGGTATTTCTTTTTAGAGAACTACTAAACATTCAACCTGATAGATACTTGAGCAACTACCCTATCATAGTATGATTTCTCTGCTTTTGTCTTTTTTACTTATTATTTTTTAATAACGACTTTTTTAATTAGGCTCCACTTTCCGTAAACTTTAGTTTTGCCATCTAATTTGTAAGCTCTTGCTTTGATATAATAAGTCTTTTTCTTTTTGAGTTTCTTGATTGTCTTTGTAATCTTTGTTGTAGAAACTTTCTTTGTTGTTTTCTTTGTAAAGTTTACGTTTGTAGAGTAAACGATTTCGTAACCTTTGGCCTGTGATACCTTCTTAAGGTTTACTTTTACTTTTTTGCCTTTTAATACTTTGGCTCTTACTCTTACGCGAGCTGGAGCTGTTACTTTTGCTTTCGCTGGAGTAGCAGGTGTTACATTATCTGCTTTCTTGGCTGGGGCTGCTACCATTGATAAATCGTAAGTGATGTCTTTATCGGTGAGACTGGACTGTTCATATACCTTTAAATCATCACCCCAATCTCTATGCTGATTATAAATCTGCATATTTTTTACTTCTGAATAAATTGTTTTTGCAAACCCGATTGTTTCATCTCCAATCGCAATTCCCAGATTTGTTGCATAATATTCTAAGTTTGCTCTATCATTTTTATAAACATTGAGCATCTGTGCATTTACATTTTTCTGAAGTTCTTCCATTTTGGTCATGTAAGATTTGTAGAATTTCTTTACACCCTTACCATAAGTTTCTCTGTTTGTTCCATCACCATCATTTGTTTCCTCACATACATATCCTATATTTCGGAAAATCCAGTATGCTCCGTTAGCATCCGGGTATGATGAATCAAATTTATATTCCTTGGACACATCTGTTAATAAAGCTCCATAAAATGGTACAAATGTTGAAAAATCTGGACTTGCCATAGAGAACCACTGCACTGTAGCAAGTTCTGTTGGCATAGAAGAATTAATCTGGAAAATATGTGCCTCTGCAGTTCTTCTAGTTCCAATTCTATAAGAAATATCTCTTCCAAAATCCATATCTTCGTAACGATATCCAGCTAATTCATACACCTTTTCTAATGTAACATCTTTACAATCAAAAAACATACCATTAGATTTATAGCCCCAATCGCCCTCTGCATTGTTTACATCCGCCGGAGTATAAATGTCTTTATTATCTTTACCACTTAATAAATACTGTCCTCCACGGATTCTATCCGCATCATAATCATAGTATGCATTACCCGCATAAGAAAGGCGTACATTAATATCTCCCTTTCCATCCTGTGCAGGAACATACAAGTCATTCTCTTTTGCAAATGTTACAAGATTTGAAGAAGCAACGACATTCTCTTTATCACTTAAATCTACATCTCCGATGACAATACAGTTTGGAATAATTGCCGCTTTATTTGATGGCATCTTAATGGCACAGTAAGTATGCGCTGTAAGCATCTCAAAATACCACACTTCATTCTTATCTGCAATAAAAAGTCCATTACTGTCATTTCCACCAGACTTGTCCATAGCTGCTGCTACAAGTTCAACACCTTCTCTTGCTGATGAAGCCTGGCATAAAACATAGTCTGCTAAGTCTGCTTCTGAAATTCCACCACCCGCTGGGTCATCCTCTGCAATATAGTTATCTGCTGCTTTTGCCTTTTTGCTGACATAAGCGCTCGTTGTCGCTGACATAGAAACGCCTTTTTCATTCGTTCCAAATTCGCCATAATAACCATCTTCCGCACCCTTACTGTCACGGCAAATAGTATAACGATACGTAGTTTCTACTTTAATTGGAGCCTGGAATGTAGTTGCACCAGTTTCATCTTTATATACTGCATCCTTGCCAACCTTTTTCGGCTGAATCACTTTATAAACTTTATCCTTTTTAGCAGAATAATCCTCTGTTCTTCCATACATCGTTGTTCCATCTTTCGTACAGTCCTTACCTACATAGTAGGATGTACATGCTTTCGCTGGTAATGCTACAAAAAGCATCATACCTACAACAGAAAGCATTGTTAACATTAGTTTCTTCATCTTTCTCTCTCCTCTAATTCAATTAAATCCCACCGTCTCCTCTAAAAATGAAAATTTATTTATATATTTTTGCATTTTTATGCAGTTTTTGTGGTCATTTCTATATAGGATAATACTTTGTGCAAGATTCGTCAATGTTTTTTGCATAATTATTTATTTTTTAGCAATTTAAAGGGATAAATTTTCTTAAATAAAAAAGAATAATTGATATTTTGTAAAATTATGATTATAATGGAAATATAAAAAAATAAAGGAATATTATCATATAGCAGGAATTGTATATCAAGATAGATAAGGAGGGATTCTATGTCTCGTGACTATGCAATGCTTGGCGAAACTCCAGAATTATTTAAAGAAACTGAAGAATGGGTTAAGCAAGAGATGAAAAAAATTGAAAAAAACGAAAATGCCAGAAAGCAAATTCTTGATAATGTTCAGCCACTTCTTGATAAGAAAAGGCAAAAATTGCTATCCGCTAAAAATCAATAAATAAGACTGTGAAGAAAAGTCGCAAATCAGGATTCTTCTATAGTAAGGATGAGCGAAGCTCTATCTCAGAATTTCACTCATTATTATAATAAAAGAATCTCATTACAGACTTTTCTTCACAGTCTTTTTTTCTTGTTTATAGAACAGTTATAAATTACATATCAACAGCCGACGGTAAATCTCCTGTCTCAATGCCATTCTCTTGCTCGCCTATTCCTCAGATGTTGCATTCGGTATTTTCTGAGAAAAATCTTCAATACCGGTTTCTCCCTGCGTTGTTGTTCCAGCATTTTCTGTGGTCGCAGTTTTTGATGTTGTTCCTTCATTGTTATTTTTCGCAGATGTTGCTGCTGAACTATTCGCCTCAGTTGTGGCTGCGTTGCTTGCTGTTGTGGCTGTAGCTGCATTTTCATCTACGGCTCTTTCTAATGTGATTTCAGATATGGATTCTCCGTCTGCCATTGGCATCTTGATAGTATCGTCTTTTATCTTCTTACTTGTATAACAGTAAACACCGTCTGCATCTTTCTTAAATCCAGCTTTCTTTAATTCCTTCTCTGTGCTGCTAAAGGACAGGCTTTCTGGCAGAGTAATCTGACCGTCAAACATTTCTTTACTAAAGGAAAGTTTTGTTACGATGCAGTCGCTTACTTTCTGATTCTTATCGCTCATATTTCGGATAATTACACCGATTTTCTTTCCATCTGTGCTGGTAAGATAGGCATCTTTTTCAAGCTTACCGCCCGGAACAAGGGTTGCATTCTCATTACGAAGTGCCTCTAACTTCCAGCCATCCTTTGTAAAATCAGATACCTTAGCGAGTAATTTATATTCCTTATCTCCAATTTTCACGGAAGCAAACATCTTATCTGTATTCACTACAACGCCGTCTTCATTCTTAGTCTGTAATGCCTGCTCTTCTGAAGCCTTTTCTGCATCTTTCTTTTCCTTTTCAAAACTGGCAACCTGCGCTTTTAACTTTACATTCTGTTTTTGTAAAGACTGATTCTGATAGCCCAGCCCCGCAATAATCAGCACCAGTACGACACCAACTCCTGCAGCAAATACTTTACCCATTCCACCTGATTTCTGTGTCTTTTCTGGTTTTTCTACTTTTTCTGCTTTTGCTGTTTCCATTTTCTCTGTAGACACCTCTGAAAAATCTATTTTTTCCACTTTCGGGTCTAACGGCTCTGTTCCTTCTTTGTGAGAAGAAGCTTCTACTTTATCATGAATTATCGTATTATCATCTGGTTCGCTCCTATCCAAACTTCTATCTGACTTATTCTTCTCTAACTTTTTATCTTTATGGCGCTTTCTTCTTCTACGCGGCACTTCTTCCTCATCGCCATTCTCTATTACTTCCTGACCAACCTCCTGCATAAGATTCTCGATTTCTTCCTCTCGACTCAAACGCTTTCTTCGACTTTCGCCCTTAAGGTTGTCCTCTGTATCTTTCTTATCCATATCAGCATATATACCTGCATTATCAGAATACAATCCTGCATCTTCTGAAACACCTTGCAACTCTTTCGAAACATCTTTCGTATCATCGGATACTCCCTGTACATTCTCCTGTTCTTTCATATAGACCTGCGTGTCATCCAACTCTTTATCAGATAACATAATCCAGCTTTTCATCGTGTTCTTTATCGACTTATCTTTCATTCTCTCAATCCTTTCACGAACAAATAATGCCAGATTCTTTTTTCTGCTTTTGCAAAAACCTGACACTATTCTTTTTGTCCATTATAGCATATTTACGCTATAAAGAAACAAACTTTCGTTATTAAGTTTTCTGTACTTTTACCATGGTAGCTTTTACTGCCTTTTCTAAAAAAATTTTGATTTCTATTTAATTTCTTTAAAAATTTTTTCATTCTGTGTCTGTTCTATTTTTATCTGATTTCTTCTGCTTATCCTAATTGCGACAAACATGCTGCAAAGCAAAAAAATGTTGCAGATTACAATTAATAGCTTCATTGAGCTTCCTTCTTTCTATTTATTCTATTTATCCTTTTTATCTTTTAATTGCCGGTACTACTTATTAGTTTTTCCTTAAAAGACACTTATTCAATTTGCTCCTGTGATGTAATACCACTTATTGCTTTTTTCTCATTTTCTTTATCTTCACTTTAATACCGCACTTTTTCTTTCTGAATCCAAAAACATTACATGAAAAAACAAGTTAGACATCTATCACTTTACTTTAGAATGTCCCTGCAAATCTGCTACTCCTATTTCATTTACCGACTCTGTTATTGCCTGAAAAACTTCCATCATCTTTCTGTCTGGAATCGCTTCTTTGTCTGTACTATAATAAATCTTGTAACTAATCTTATTATGCTTTGCATTTCCATCTACTGCATGTACCAGCCTTTCTTTATAGTCCGTCAATGGTTCCAGTTCGCACTTTTCTATATTCGATTTTTCTGAGTCTGTTTTTTCCGTACTCGATTTTTCTGGATTCGTTCTCTTTGTATCCAATGAACTGCCTTTATTCTTTTTAACCAGCTGATAATACCGTGCAATTCCTGTTGCATCCGCATGTGCAAGCTTTTTCAACTTCTTATCACTACTCAAATAGTCCTTATAATCGCTGTCACTGTCGATAAATACATGTTCTACAAGTACTGCTAACATATCATTCTCTACTCCACCGCGGATAATCGCATAGTAATCTGCCAAAACTCGATTCGGATAGCGTTCATTTGCCTCCGAATCCCGAAGCAAAATCCCCTGATCCGTAATGCCAAGCTTCACAAGTTCATTTAAAATATTGCAGGAAAGCTTCTGTCCCTCCAGCGCCGGATCATCCTTATAACCCGCTTTTGCGGCAAGTACCGTACAGCCCTGATTATATGCCGCACATGCACCTGCTGCATTATTGTGAAGGCTAATCAATGCATCTGCCTTCTTACGGGCCGCAAATTTTATCCGATCCACAAGTTCCACATCTTTATCCCCAGTTCTCGTAAGATAAACCTTCACCCTTTTATAGGACTCCAGCTCTTTCTTTAAATACTTGGCAATCTTTAGATTCAAAGCTTTCTCTTCTATCGTCTCATTATCCCTTGCCGCCCCGGACTGACTGCCACCATGCCCCGGGTCAAGAACAATGATAAGTGGCTTCTCCTTTGCCTGTACATCCGCCTTGTTTCCAAAGCAAACAGCAATCCCTGTTATAACCAACACCCAAAATGTAATTATAAAATATTTTCCCATTACTACCTTCTCATTATTATCTTCTTATCATTTCTCAGTATTACTTTCTTATTATTATCTTTTTATTATTTCCTAGCATTGCTTTTGCTATTATCTTTTTATCATCTCTTAGCACTGCTTTTGCCATTATCTTTTTATTGTCTCTTAGCACTGTTTTTTACTATTATCATAACATCATTTCTCAGCACTACTTTTTACTATTATCGTAATATCAGCTCTTAGTACTACTTTTTCGTTCCCATATCGTCTTTCAAAAACTGCTGATATGTCCTTGGACGGTATGTTCCTCCACTGAAAGAGCAATAACGATATACACAGTCCACAACGTAATCAATCTGATTATAATCGTCTTTCATATCCGGGTCCGGGTACGTAAACTTCAAAATGTAATTCTTTTTCCCATCATTGGCCGCAATAATATACACTCCTGTTGTTTCTGAAGAATCTACCGAAGCCCCGATCAATGTCCTTGCCATTCCCGAACTGTCAATTTTCGTTGGCTGCATCTTAAAATAAATCTTATTCACCTGAGAGGAAAATCGCTGGTAAAGCTGCTTGGCATTCTCCAATGCATTTCCCTCATTGCTTTCTGTATAAACAGTAAGTTCCGCAGTCTTTAACGCTTTCTCTTCCTTATAAGAAAGAGTATAAGATGTCCCGTCCTTATTCACTTCACTCCGATTAAATAAATACTTCGGATAGCCAAAACTAAAACTTCCATCTTCCGCAATTACCGTATCATATGCATCTGTACTAAGACAGGAACCAACATTCATACTGGAATTATCCGTATCTGCAAGAGTCCTTTTCTTTTCTTCAGAAGTTGCTTCTGCTTTATCCTTATCCGCAGTTGTTTTATCTGCTTCCTTCTTATCTTTCGAGTCCTTCGAACCTTTAGAAGCCTTTTCTAAACTGTCTTTCTCCTTAGAAACAGACGAATTCTTACTTATACTATTAATCACCATTTCCGGAAATCCACATTTATAAAGGACAAATCCACCTACTAAAATGATAATAAAATATGCCAAAGCAGACATCGGCTTCTTCTTTTTTGGTGGCTTTGAAGGCTGTGTTGGCTGCTGCTGTGCATTTTGCCGCTCGCTTTGTCCCTGCTGTTTCTGCTGTTTTCGTTGTTTCTGTTGTTTCTGTTGTTTCTGTTGTGAGCCTCGCTTTCCCATATTCGAAAATGCTTTTGATTCTTCCCCAGATGGAATCTCATAGCCACGATATTGCTTCGTCTTATCTAGTTCCTCTTCTGCTTTTAAAGACTCTCTCCATCTGCGCTGTTCCTCTTCATACTGTCTGCGTGACTCTTCCATCACACGCTGTTCTTCACGCCGTTTTCTCTCTGCCTCTTCCTTGGCACGCTTCTCTTCCTGGAGTCTTCGTTCTGCTTCCTCTTTTGCACGCTGCTCCTCTTGAAGCTTCTGTTCCGCTTCTTCCTTCGCACGTTTCTCTTCCTGGAGTCTTCGTTCTGTCTCCTCTTTTATGCGCTTTTCCTCACGAAGTCTTCGCGCTGCTTCTTCTTTTGCATATTTTTCCCTTGCTGCTCTCTCCTTTGCTGCCTCTTCCCTCAGACGCTCCGCTTCCTTTTCTCTCTTCTTTATCTCATCATACTCTTCATCATCAAGCTCTCTATAGTATGCATCCTCTGGCTCATTACTATTCTTCTCCTGTGTAGAATCCACTCTTCTCTCTACCTCACGCCCACATCCCGAACAAAATCTTGCATCGTCCGGCAATGGTGTTCCACAAAATCTGCATTTCATATCGTCGAGTCACCTCTCTTACTTCTTATTCACTACTCTATCATGTCTTTATTATAGCAGGAAATGGGGAGGATTTACAGACCGAAAAAGTTGGTAAATTTAATTTATTAGGAGAACAGGCTAACAGACGAACCCCAACGCAATTGTTATTATTTCTTATATACAAAAAGAACAGCTTATTCGCTGCTCTTTTCTTCTGCTGGATGTTTACTTAAATGACAACTATAATCTGTATCAAATTGTAGACATTTTATTTGTTCATCTATAATCTCTAATAAATTTTTTCCTTTCAATATAGATTCAAATTCCTTATATGAAAAATCAATGATACAATATCTTTCTTCTAACTTTTCCTTATGAAGATAAAACTTCTTGATCAAGCCTGCCGCATTGCTCCATCCCTTACCAGATACGCCATGATATGAAAACATAATGCCAAGCTTCACATTATTCGTAAGCATTAAGCTACAAAACTTTCCTACATATGTTACACTTACAGATTTATTATAATTTTTACATTCACCTAAAAAGTTATCCAATCGCCAATCTATAAGCTTATGCCCACATAGAATCTTCCCACTTTCAGTTAGCGATATCAAATCATCAATCTCATTTGTACAGGTTCTTAAATTTCTTACCACCTTAAATAATCCACCAGATATTTTAAATAAATATCCTACAAGGTCTTCTAATGCCTTTCCTTTTAAATTGTGTAGATTAGATGGCGCATCTTCGGCTTCTGCATCCCATTCATTTAATGTTTTAAAATTCTCTAATAACTCACTATATTTTTCTTTTTGTTCTTCATTAAGCTGGCATATTTTTTCCCATTTGGTTTCCTCTGCCATAAATTTTAACACGTCTAAAGCATATAATTGTTCTTCTTTAGTATAGCATTTAGTCATCCCTAACCACCTTATAAATTATAACGGAATTTTCCAATGCAGGCAATTCTTCTCCGCATATTTCACACTCAAAATAATCTGGAAGTTGGTTAAATAGTTCTACTGTACCCATAGATTTCTGGCAATGACCACAGTACAATTCATAGTAACTTTGCAGAACCCCCTCTTTTTCAAGTGAGGAAAGAAGTTCATATACCTGATTCATATTAAAAGAAAACTTTCTTTTTAATACTCCTGGATATATCCACATACCTTTTCTGTAATTACGAAAGAAGTCAACAATCGGTGTCGCATCCAAATCACTATTCAGTTGTTTTAGCATCTTTTCTATGATGCATAATGTATTTGACAACATCGTTCATCCTCTCCATTCCGATAAGATTATTATAATAATATTGTAACAAAGTATAATCCTGTCCCATATAATCAAATATAAATTTCACCCGATTACTTCTTGTTTTAATTTCATTTTCCCATAATAGCTCTATCCATGGATAATCAGACATATCTTCCATCTCATACAGGAACTGCTCTAAAGCTTCCTTAATGGTGGGCACTTTCTCTAGCTCTCCTTGATAATCTGCCAATAGAGCTTTTAACTCTCCAATAACCGGCATTACATACTCTTGATTATTTCCAACATTTAGTTGTGCATTACCACCATTTGGAGTGTTCATAGATTGAGCAACCAATTTAACATTTTCATCATCTTTGTTAATGTTAATTAGAAAGTTTAAATCTATTGCCTTAAGTTCACAATTATATTTTTCCTTTAAATATTCTTCTACTTTTTCAATTAAAATTTTATAAGTTTTGTCTCCACCTCTTTCAGGTAAATATATCTTCTTAATAACATCAAATCGAAATTCAACCACTTTTTCATTCTTATGTAGCACAATTATAAAAGGATATTTAAGCAAATATTCTTCATCGGAGTATGTATTTGTAGCAGCAAATTTTAAATTGAACTTTAAATATCTATAATTATCTGTCTGATATGCTACAGGTTCTGTGAAAGTCTCTGCTATAAAATCATTTTCTAAACCTGTCAGAGGTTCTATTTTTCCAAAATCATCCCAAAGATTTTCAAAATTATCCGCTTCAAAAAGGACTGAGTACTTATAATCTTTCTCAAACTCCCATTTTTCGAAAAGTTTTTTTCCCTCTTCTTTTCTAAGGCATAAACGAATCTGGTCATCTAACCCCAAACCAGATATATCAATGCATTCTCCTCCACCTATTTCTAATTGTCCAGAAATATCTCCTTTATTTGAAACAATTCCTTGACTTAGAAACGTTTTCACTAAGTACTTTTTCACCTTTTTTGAATAAGAATCTGCCGTTTTTTCCAAATAAATATTATAGTTTTCTAATTTCATATACTCACATCCATTTTTTATGATATGCCAATTATAACTTATTTACTGTCCATCTTCTATATTTTTTACTATATTTTATTGACTTTATACCTCTATAGTGGTATTTATAGAATACAGTAGAAAGAGGGGATGTAATGAATAATCTGCAAAAAACAAGAAAATTAAGAGGATTGAGTCAAAATGGCCTTGTGATACGCAGCGGAGTCAGCCGCTCCCTAATCACAAAGTATGAGTCTGGAGAAAGAAATATCAACAAAGCTTCCGTTGATACTGTATATAAATTAGCAAAAGCTCTTAATTGTAGCATAGAAGATATTATAGATGTGTCAGAGTCTGACACGATAGAGAGATAATTCATAAAAAAGTGACCCATTCTTTTGGAATTAAAATAACCAAAATATTTATTTTGAGGGGAGAATCATGATGTCTGATAAAAATATTTTAACAAAATTCATCACAGCACAAAAAGAAGATTTTGATATAGCATTAGCCGAAATTAAGAACGGACGCAAAGAATCTCACTGGATCTGGTATATTTTTCCACAAATTGCAGGACTGGGGAGAAGTGCGACCTCTGAATATTATGCTATTCAAAACCTGTCCGAAGCAAAAATGTATCTGGAAAATGAATATCTTCGCAATAATCTCCTGACTATCTGTCAGGCATTGCTGGACTTAAAAACAGACGATGCAGAAGAAGTTCTGGGGTGGATTGATGCGATGAAGTTGAAATCTTCGATGACGCTGTTTACGTTAGCTGCACCGGAAGAACCTGTATTTAAGGCGGTATTAGATAAATTCTTTCATGGGGAGCTGGATGAGAAGACGATAGAAATTGCTAGTTAGTTTTCTCATTAAGGCTGGAACACTGTCTTAGACAAATACAGAAAACTACAAATTTTTTCACAAAATAAAAAAGAACATCATCTAACAACGATTTTCTCTTTTATTTTGCAGACATGTAAAACAAGAGCGAAAAGCTCTATCTTAGAACTTTTCGCTCATTATTATCATAGAAGAATCCTTTTTACAGACTTTTCTTCACAGTCTCTATTTTGCAATCATACAAATATATTGTATTTGGAAATATTTTTCCTGTTTATCCCATTATTAACGGCTTGCCTATTCCATCCGCTATCTCCTTTAATTTTTCTAATGCATAGCCTGTATATCTTTCGATTTTTTCAACAGGTTCTCTTTCTTCTATCATCATCTGAGCTAAAGACATAGTTTTTTTCTCTACTCCCAGCTCTACAAGGGCCTCGCTCAAATTACACATTTCCTGCACCTCGCTTTCAAATTCTATTGTCATCGCTATATCAAATTCATCATGTAATCTCTGCTTTTTCTCTTCTGGTGGTGTTGTCATTGAAAACAATGTATTCAGTAAATCCAGTATCTCCAAGTCACTGTCCTTATCTGCATCACCCAGATTCAAGATTACTACTTCCATTAAATCATAATTTTGTTCTTTTGTATAGGGTGTTCCGTAAATTATATCCTCTACCGTGTGGTACTTAAAAATTCCGTTCTTTCGTTTCTTTGCTGGATCTGGACAAATCCAGATGCTGTAGACTTTTTCTATCTTTTCATAATGTTCATCTGTAAATACGGCTCCATACTGTTCTGAAATCATTCTTCCACAGTAATAAAAACCTCTTTTCACGATTGGATATCCTGGTGTATCATCTAATTGTATTTCAATATTAATAATGAAACGAAGCAATTCACCTTTATCCGGTAAATAGGCCGGAAGTCGAATATCATAATATATCGTATGTTCCTGAATCGAGTTAGATTCTGTATTCATGCCCTCCACTCTTTGGTCTCCATCTAATCGTTCTTCCTTATCTAATTCATCCTGATGTACTGCATGAGTTGATATCTCAGCTTCCTCTTTCAAGCAGTTATCACAGATATACTGCACTTCGTATTGTGAAAATTCTTTTGTACAGGATTTTAAAATCCACGCTATGACTGCCTTATAGCTCAGCAACTTCTTCGCACATTCATCGTATTTCGCACGATTACCTGCCATGTCAATTGCCTGTGCTAAACCTGTCTGACGAATCATTAAAACACCTCCAGATTATCACATTACCGCCTTGCTTCCTATGCTGTCATTTCATTTATAATAAAAGAGCTTCATTCCTAAACTGCTCTTTATAAAGATAGATAGCATTTCAACTATATTATCACATTTTTTCCTATTTTTGTTGTATTTCTGACGAATTATGCTGATTTCGTGATAAAGGAAATAAATATTAAAATAAAAAGCAACAATATGATAATTTGAAGTTTTTCTGTAATCATTCCACTCGAGAGTTTTTTTAATATCCTAAATGTCTTCAGCATTCTAAATACTTCGTGCATCAAAAGATTGATAAGCAATAGTTCTTCATCTTTATCATGACTCTTTCAGCAATCTGTATAAATTTGCATCCAAATACAGACTGGCGTTACTAGAGCGTGTCTGAAAAATCATTCCTGCAATCTGCACACCTCAATTTACGG
>CAVCBH010000204.1:0-15029 GCA_963600375.1 bacterium
GGAATTGAAATTATAGATGGAAATAAAGTATTAGATGATGACGATATTGATTACTTATCTATGAAAAATGCATGGAGAGTTTCAACAGAAACCAGAAGTAAATATTCAGGGGAAGAAATCGCAGAAAAATATAAAGATTCTCTTACTAAAGCAGATGAAATGTGGAAAAGATTAGGATTTGCCCTTAATAAACCGATGAAAATATCCGTCTGTACTATGAACGTAGAAGGAATGAGCATGCAGGAATATCTTGGTGTAGTAAAAGCAATGCAGGCAGATGAAAAAGTAGGCCTTTCTGTCCATCCCGAACATTTTATGGCAATTGTAGAAGAAGATCAGGTTATAGGAATAGAACCATTTGGAATGTATGGAACCCCTACACTTGTCAATGTAGATGTATGTCCTCCTGAAAAATTAGGAGAATATATCATGAAAGACAGACGGGAAGACTATCCGATCGTAATGGCAGGACTTGCCACACTCACAGATGGAAAAACATTAGTAAACTGTCCAATGCATCAGTTCAAACCAACCCTAAATGGATTTGAGGCCATTATGGCAGTTTACTGGCCAGAACATACTCCAGACGAAATCGTAGATGGACATTGCATGCATCTTGCGATGGAATTTTATGAGGGTCTTCGTTATATGGAAAAGAAGGGGGAAAAACATTGAAAGCAATTATTTTTTTGCTACTTATGGTTTGTCTGGCATCAACTGGACCAGAAAAACATTGGATGAAATCTGTAAGGGAGCAACGATGGCACTTCCATATGATACAGGAGTGTTAAAAAAAGGAGATTATGACTCTTGGATAAAATCAATTAAACAGAAATTTTATTCTGATTTGTAGGGAAGAAATAAGACGGACGAAGCCTCAAATGCTTCAATATGAATTACTGAATTTGCATGGACAGCCAAAGAACAGTTCCCAAAGCGAGCATCTCCTTTGCCTGCGGCAAATCCTCATTTCTCTCTTTAACACATTAAACTTTTTATTTACGAAATTGCAAAAAGATGATATTATAAGAATATATTTCGTAAAGGAAGGACTAATCTTATGGGAAAAAATATTCCAAAGGAACGAAAGGAAGGTATGTATAAAGCCATTCTGGAGTTAAAGAATCTGGACGAATGTTTTGATTTTTTTGAGGACATTTGTGCTATGACAGAACTTCGCTCGATGGAACAGCGATTTGAAGTTGCCAGTATGCTAAAGAAAGATAAGGTTTATACAGAAATTATGAGAGAGACGAACGCAAGTTCTGCAACCATCAGTCGTGTAAACCGTATGCTGAATTATGGAACAGGCTGTCTTGGAGAGGTGATTGACAGACTGAACGAAAAAGAAGAATCCGGAGAATCTTAGATTTTTAAATGTGCTACAAAGTCAGATATACTTAGATACGACTGTGCAGGGTGGTCGTATCTTTTTATAAAAGGAACAATAAACAATAGAAAGGATATTTACCATGAAACAATTAATGTTAGGTAATAAGGCATTGGCAAGAGGCTTATATGAAGCAGGTTGCAGTGTTGTGTCCAGCTATCCGGGAACTCCTAGTACGGAAGTTACAGAGGAAGCTGCAAAATATGATGAGATTTACTGTGAATGGGCACCGAATGAAAAGGTTGCGATGGAAGTTGCATTTGGTGCATCTCTTGCCGGAAAGAGAAGTTTTTGCGGAATGAAGCACGTTGGACTTAACGTAGCTGCTGACCCATTATTTACCTGTTCTTATACAGGAGTGAATGGCGGTATGGTTATCTGTGTTGCAGATGATCCGGGAATGCATTCTTCTCAGAATGAACAGGATTCCAGACATCATGCGATTGCATCAAAGATTCCAATGTTAGAGCCATCGGATTCCACAGAAGCCTATGAGTTTGCAAAGAAGGCATTTGAACTTTCCGAAGAATTTGATACACCAGTTATTATCAAGATGTGTACTCGTGTGGCGCATTCTCAGAGCATTGTAGAGGCAGGTGAGCGTGTTGTACCAGACCCGGTTCCATACGAGAAGAATATTGCAAAGTACGTTATGATGCCGGGGAATGCGATTCGTCGTCATCCAGTCGTAGAAGAGAGAACAAGAAAGCTTATCGAATACGGTAATCACTGTGATTTTAACCGTGTGGAGATGGGAGATACCAAGATTGGTATTATCACTTCCTCTACCTGCTATCAGTATGCAAAGGAAGTATTTGGAGATAGGGCAAGTATCTTAAAGCTTGGTCTTGTAAATCCTCTGCCAGACCAGTTGATTCTTGATTTTGCCGCAAAGGTAGAAAAGCTTGTGATCATTGAAGAGTTAGATCCTATTTTAGAGAATCATTGTAAAGAACTTGGACTTACCGTCACAGGAAAAGATGCTCTCCCAATGGAAGGCGAATTTTCACAGAACTTAATCGCAGAGAAGTTGGGCGTAGAAGTTCCAGCACATAAAGAACTTGGAGAAGCCCTTCCGGGAAGACCTCCGGTTATGTGTGCAGGCTGTCCGCACAGAGGATTATTCTTTACCTTATCTAAGAATAAATGTACGGTTCTTGGTGATATCGGATGTTACACACTTGGAGCAGTTGCACCACTTAGTGCAATGGAAATGACTCTTTGTATGGGGGCTTCTATCAGTTCCATTCATGGATTTAATAAAGCACTTGGAAAAGAAAGTGAAAGAAAGACAGTGGCTGTTATCGGAGATTCCACTTTCATGCATTCTGGAATGACTGGACTTGCCAATATTGCTTATAACCAGAGTAATTCTACGGTAATCATTCTTGATAACTCTATCACTGGAATGACCGGACATCAGCAGAATCCAACAACTGGTTACAATATTAAAGGTGACCCGGCAGGAAAGATTGACTTAGAAAGCCTTTGCCGTTCTATGGGATTTAACCGTGTTCGTGTTGTAGACCCATATGACCTTGCAGCTTGTGATGCAGTTATTAAAGAGGAATTAGCAGCAGAAGAACCATCTGTAATTATCAGCCGTCGTCCTTGCGCCCTCTTAAAATATGTAAAACATAACCCACCATTAAAAGTGGAAAAGAGCAATTGCGTAGGATGTAAATCGTGTATGCGTCTTGGCTGTCCTGCCATCAGTGTAAAGGATAAAAAGGCAGTCATTGATACGACATTATGTGTAGGCTGCGGTGTATGTCAGCAGTTATGTAAGTTTGACGCATTACAGGCATAGGAGGACAGGCGAAATGACAAAGAATATTATGATTGTCGGTGTAGGAGGACAGGGTTCCCTTCTTGCCAGCAAGTTATTAGGACATTTGCTTTTATCAGAAGGCTATGACGTAAAGGTTTCTGAAGTTCACGGAATGAGCCAGAGAGGCGGAAGCGTTGTTACATATGTAAGATTTGGAGATAAAGTATATTCTCCAATTATTGATAAGGGGGAGGCAGATTTCATTGTTTCTTTTGAAAAGTTAGAAGCTGCCCGTTATGTAGAATATTTAAGACCAGACGGAAGAATCGTAGTAAACACACAGGAAATTGACCCAATGCCAGTAATCACAGGCGCAGTGCAGTATCCGGAGAATCTGATCGAAAAGATGGAAGCACTTGGAATCAAAGTAGATGCCATGGATTGTTTATCTTTAGCAGAAGAAGCTGGTTCCTCAAAAGCGGTAAACATCGTTTTAATGGGAAGATTGTCCAAGTACTTTGATATTACAGTAGAGAAATGGCAGAAAGCGATTGAGGAATGTGTTCCAGCAAAGTTTGTAGAACTCAATCATAAAGCATTCGAGCTTGGAAGAGGCGAAGAATAAAAAATAAAAAAGGAGTTCAGTTTACATATCGCATATTGCAATTTTGATGCGTAGATATGGTATTTATACTGAGAAGATTCGACAGTAAGTAGCTGTTTTGTGTGTCGAAGTCTAAATGCAATAGAGTATAGATGCAATAAATATTTTGCGAAAGTAATCTGAACTACTAAAAATAAACACAACAGGAGAAGTAAGAATGGGAAATTATTATCAGCCAGAGATTGAAACAATGCCGGTAGAACAACTTCAGGCTTTACAGAGTGAAAGACTTGTAGGGCAGGTACAGTATGTGTATGACCATGTGCAGTTCTACCACGACAGAATGGATGAAGCAGGGGTAAAACCAGAAGATATTAAAGGAATCGAAGATCTTCATAAACTTCCTTTTATCACAAAGGATGATTTAAGAGATCAGTATCCATATGGACTTCTTGGTGTACCACTGTCTGAATGTGTAAGAATCCAGTCTACAAGTGGTACAACAGGCCGCCGCGTTGTTGCCTTTTACACACAGGAAGATATCGATGTGTGGGAAGATTGCTGTGCCCGCGCGATTATGGCAGCCGGTGGAACAAAAGCCGATGTGTGCCATGTATGTTATGGCTATGGACTTTTTACGGGTGGCCCAGGATTAAATGGGGGTTCTCATCGTGTAGGTTGTCTGACACTTCCCATGTCCTCCGGTAATACCGAAAGGCAGATTCAGTTCATGGAAGATTTAGGTTCCACCATTCTTTGCTGTACTCCTTCCTATGCTGCAAACCTTGGTGAGGCAATCAATGAAGGTGGACATAAAGATAATATCAAGTTAAAAGCGGGTATTTTTGGTGCAGAGCCATGGACAGAAGAGATGCGTCATAATATCGAGGAATCTCTTGGAATCAAAGCATATGATATTTATGGATTAACAGAAATCTCCGGTCCTGGTGTATCCTTTGAATGTGAAGAACAGCAGGGAATGCACGTACAGGAAGACCATTTTATTCCTGAAATCATCAATCCAGATACAGGAGAAGTCCTTCCAGAAGGAGAAATCGGAGAGTTAGTATTTACCTGTATCACAAAGAAAGCCTTCCCATTACTCCGTTATCGTACAAGAGACTTATGTTACCTTACAAGAAAGAAATGTTCCTGTGGACGTACTCATATCCGTATGCACAAGCCAATGGGAAGAAGTGATGATATGATGGTAGTAAAAGGTGTTAACGTATGGCCATCCCAGATTGAAGCTGTTTTATTAAAACAGGGCTA
Organism: bacterium; assembly: GCA_963600375.1. Classification (GTDB taxonomy): domain Bacteria; phylum Bacillota; class Clostridia; order Lachnospirales; family Lachnospiraceae; genus Anaerobutyricum. The sequence goes on from CAVCBH010000204.1 coordinate 5,038, forward strand.
TCAGGCAAACTACCAGATTATAGTAGACCGTATTGGCAATAACGATACCATTGAAGTACAGGTAGAGATGACACCGGAAATGAAGCAGGAAGATATCCCTGTAGCAGATAGAGAAAAGAAGATCGTACACGGCTTAAAGAATATGCTCGGAATCAAAGTAGACATCAGCATATTGGAGCCGAAGACAATTACACGAAGTGAAGGAAAGGCTGTTCGTGTAGTTGATAGGAGAAATCTTTATAGCAAGTAATTAAATTCTTATGGACTGACACCGAATAAGGGGAAAAGCACGAATTTTAGCCATATTATATTAAGATTAGTATTAGCAATGCTATCTGGGAGCGTGTTCGACTTGTTCATGTATTAGTTATTTGGAACGTAGTTTATCATTGTAACAATAATTTGAGTGTTAGTCCTTTCAAATTTAATTTCTCAGAAAATCACAAACTTCTGAAAAAGCCCTCAAATCTTTTCAAATATAAATTCTGAATTTGCATAGGTAGCCAAAGAACAGCTTCCAAAGAGAGCCGAGCCTTATATTTGTGGCCTTAGAGTGAGGATTGAATGTGAGCCGTCACGCGAACATTCAACCCACAGTGATAGAGTCACAAATATAAGGTATCGGCTCTCTTTGGAAGTGTTTCCTTTGCTACGAAAATCAGGATTTTAAGAGCTTTATCGCATTCCCGGAAAGGATTTGTTCAAGTTCCATTTCTGCAAATTCCATATGAGAGATCTGGTTTACATAATCCTGCTGGTTCGCCCACGGAGAATCAGTGCCAAAAAGAATCTTGTCCGTACCATGTTTTCTCGCAAGACGTACAAAGTCTTTTGGATGAAGATTATAGGAAATATACGGAGCTCTTGGGGCATCTGGGAGTGGAGTTACCGGGCCATAAGAAAAAGCAGTGTCAAAATAGACAGGTGCTCCGGCAAGATCACTCTCGACTTCTTTCCAGCAGCCCCAGTTGCCCATATGGGCAAGAACTAATTTTTCTGGTGCAACTTCTTTTAACAGCTTTAAAATGTGAGCCACGGAAGAATAGTTATGGTCGTAAATACCAATATCAATTCCGGCGTGGACTAAAGTAATAAGACCTAAAGAAGATGCTTCATCAATAATACGCATCATGCGAATATCATCAAGATCTACATTCTGGTATGCTGGGTGGAGTTTAATGCCAGGGATGCCAGCCTGTTTTAAACGCAAAAGTTCTTCTTTATAATTTGTATAATCTGGGTGTATACCTCCAAAAGTGATGATCTTCATATCAAGCAGATGTTCCTGTTGTTGCATTAATGAAGTATTCACCTTTTCTACCTGTGATGGTTTTGTCATGACAGGTAGATTTACAGAATAATCAACATCGGCCTCTTCCATGGAAGAAAAGAGACCGATGACAGAACCATCTGTATGTGGAGGGATGCAGCCGATATGTGCAAGATGATCTACGATCTTTTCCGAAGATTTGTCTGGAAAAGTGTGAGTGTGAAAATCAATAATCATGTCTGCCTCCAATGACAGTATATTATTTCTGAAGTTAATGTAATATCTAAGTTTATAAATATAATCTGATATAGATACGTACAGATTTAAAGTTTATAAACTTACTTATAAGATTTTGCGAGTTTCTCAAATGCAACAAGAGAACGTTCTACCTGCTCTGTAGGAACACAATAGGAGATTCTTGCATGACCGGGGCATCCAAATCCAGTTCCTGGTACGATTAAAAGATTGTGATCTAACTTTGCTTTTTCGCAGAAAGCAATATCATCATCAATTAAAGTACGAGGGAACATATAGAAAGTTCCGCCGGGTTCTACAACGTGGTATCCCATATCACGAAGTCCCTTTGTAAGGATATTTTTGTTTGTTTCATAAACGGAAATATCAGAAGTCTCGCTTGCACAAAGTGCACAGACTCTCTGGAATAAACCAGGTGCATTTACATAGCCAAGAGAACGACCGGCACCTGCGATCGCAGCGTAAACAAGCTCATGTTCCTCTACTTCATCTGGAACAACAACATATCCCATACGTTCTCCAGGAAGAGATAAAGATTTAGACCAGGAGTAGCATACTAAAGTATTCTTATAGTATTTTGGCAGGTAAGGAACAACTGTACCTTCAAATGCGATCTCGCGGTATGGTTCATCAGCAATCAGATAGATTGGGTGATGATATTCTGCGGATTTTGCCTCAAGAATTTCTGCAAGTTTCTTCACAGTTTCTTCAGAGTAAACAGCACCAGACGGGTTATTTGGAGAGTTCACAAGAACACCCTTAGTATGTTCATTGATTGCTTCTTCAAATGCCTTAAAGTTAATCTGGAATGCTTCAATATCTGCTGGAATCAACTTCATGGAAGCTCCGGCAGCTTCAATAAATACCTTATATTCTGGGAAATAAGGAGCAAATACGATAAATTCGTCACCCGGACAGGTAAGACCATTCAAGCAGCAGCATAATGCAGCAGCCGCGCCAACAGTCATGTACAGATTATCCGCATGAAACGCTGTCTGGAATCGTGCGTTGATAGAATCAGCGATCATTTTGCGGACACCGGCATCTCCCTGTGCGCTGGTATAACCGTGAAGAACAACAGAGTCCATCTCATTTAAAAGCTTTATTGCAGTTTCATTTACACAGTCAGGAGCAGGGACACTTGGATTTCCGATGGAGAAATCAAAAACATTTTCTGCGCCTACTTCAGCGGCACGTTGTTTTCCGTATTCGAATAATTCACGGATAACAGAACGTTGTGTGCCGAGAGCAACCATTTTTTCATTTAACATAGCCTTATCCTCGTTTCTTTCGTGTACTGTAAAATCCTTTTTTTGCCGGACTTTGCGAGTACAGCTTATTATTGTCAAATATAATGATAGTGCAAAACAAGAAATCTGTCAACGAAGCATTAAGGAATAAAATGCATAGTGTTGCTATTTATTTCATTTCCTGTGGCCATAGCACAGAAGTTAGTGAATTCCATAAGCCATATTTGTAATCTTGGAGAGAGTGTTGGATGAAAATGTATATGTGAACATTCAACGTGCCGCGACTAAAATTACAAATAGGGTCTGTTGGTTTTTGGGAGTCGATAGCATTGACTTTTTCCAGAAAATATGATACCTTATCATAGTGTAGCACTTTAATAAATAAAAGAGAAAAAGCATTAAAGATTTTAAGTGTGCAAGAAGAAAAAGTGTTAAGAATTTTAAAGATGCAGACGAGGAGAAAGGGTGTCTGCATTTTAAATATTTAAAAATTTTTAGAAAAGGATGGTAGCGTTATGCCAGTTACAGATTTACTTGAGAGAAATCATAAACTTTACGGAGATGAGGTTGCGTTAGTAGAATTGAATCCTACGATGAAGGATACAAGAAAGACTACATGGAAGGAATATGATCTTGTACAGCAGACTTCTTCTGAGTCATACCGTAGAGAGATTACATGGAGTGTCTTTGATGAAAAAGCGAATCGTGTGGCAAATATGCTGTTAAGCAGAGGAATCCAGAAGGGAGACCGTGTGGCAATCCTTATGTTTAACTGTTTAGAATGGCTGCCAATCTATTTTGGTATTTTAAAGACAGGAGCGATTGCTGTACCGTTTAACTTTCGATTTGCTTCTGATGAGATTAAATATTGTGCAGATCTGGCAGAAGTTCATGTGCTTTTCTTTGGCCCGGAATTTATTGGACGTATTGAGGCAATTGAAGAAGAACTTAGTAAAGGTCGTCTTTTAATTTATGTAGGGGATGGCTGTCCAACATTTGCAGAAAGTTATCGTGAACTTGTGGCAGATTGCTCCAGCCAGGCTCCATTAGTACGTTTAGAAGATGAAGATGATGCGGCAATCTATTTTTCTTCAGGAACGACAGGATTCCCGAAGGCAATTCTTCATAATCACGAAAGCCTGCTGCAGGCAGCACAGATGGAACAAAAGCATCACCTGACGAATAGAGAGGATGTATTTTTATGTATCCCGCCGCTATATCATACTGGAGCCAAGTTCCACTGGATGGGAAGTCTTTGCGCCGGAAGCAAGGCAGTCTTATTAAAAGGAACAACACCGGAAATTATCCTTGATGCGGTTTCCAGGGAACATTGTACGATTGTGTGGCTTTTAGTTCCATGGGCGCAGGATATTTTAGATAGTCTTGACCGGGGCGATTTAAAACTGGAAGATTATGAGATTTCTCAGTGGAGATTGATGCATATTGGCGCACAGCCGGTTCCACCATCACTGATTAAACACTGGAAAGAATACTTCCCAAATCATTTATACGATACGAATTACGGTTTGTCTGAATCCACTGGACCTGGATGTGTGCATCTTGGTATCGAAAATATTGATAAAGTCGGAGCAATCGGAGTTCCTGGATATCGCTGGTCCTGTAAGATTGTAGATGAGAACGGCAATACACTTCCACAGGGCGAAGTTGGAGAACTTTGTGTACAGGGGCCAGGAATGATGACCTGTTACTACAATGATCCAAAAGCAACAGCCGAAACCATCAAAGACGGATGGCTCTTTACCGGAGATATGGCAATGCAGGATGAGGATGGCTTTTATTTCCTGGTAGACCGTAAGAAAGATGTCATCGTAAGTGGAGGAGAAAATATTTATCCAGTGCAGATCGAGAACTTCTTAAGTGCCTTTGATAAAGTAAAAGATGTAGCAGTAATCGGGCTTCCGGACAAACGTCTTGGAGAGATTACAGGTGCGATTATTGCTGTAAAAGATGGCATGGAATGTACAGAAGAAGAAATTAATGAATACTGCAAGAAACTTCCGCGTTATAAGCGCCCAAAGAAAGTGATTTTTGCAGATGTACCGAGAAATGCAACTGGAAAGATTGAAAAACCGGCACTTCGTAAGAAGTATGGCGCAGAACATCTGGTAGCACAACAGAATAGGGCTTAGGTATTATTTAATTCATTATAGTAATATCTTGTCGGACTAGAGCATTTTTCAAACACGCTCTAGTCCGACAATAATTTCCTATTAAAATATGAGAATAGTTCAAACAAGGGAATTATAGGAAAACAGTGGTTTTTCTTTCCCAGGTTTTTAGCTTTGCAGCATCAAGAAACTTCTCTGTCAGGCAGCGGCAGCCAACAAACAGCTTCTGAAGAGAGCCGATCCTTGCCTGTGGCAAATCACAATTTTTTATCATATTTTTGGGTGTTTCATCATAATATATTAGAGAAAAGAGATAATTGCGATGGAAACAAATTGTTTTTTGCAATATCGAATTATATAATGATACTGTAATATATTGTAATTTACAGGAGGATGTTGTATGTCAAACATTAATGAAGCAATCGCAGATGATAATGAGAGGATTCGTCAAGATTTACAGGAGATTGTTTCGAGAGAGCGAGATATGACTCTTGTGGGAAGTGCTTCTGATGGTTTAGATGCATTGGCTATGATTCGGGAAAGTCAGCCAGATATCGTGCTTTTAGATATTATCATGCCGAAAATGGACGGGCTTGGCGTTCTCGAAGAGGTAAAGAAGGACGAGAATCTTTCAAAGAAACCGGCATTTATTATTTTGACAGCAATGGGACAGGAAGAAGTAATGGAAGAGGCATTAGGCTTAGGAGCGAATTATGTTTTATTAAAGCCATTTGATCAGACAGCTCTGATTAAGAAAATACGTCAGATTAAAAGTGGAAAAGCGGGACTGGATAAAAACAAATTTATTAAATTAGAAGAAAAACAGCAGGAGGAAGAGTATCGGTTAGAGATTATTGTAACAAATATTATTCATGAGATTGGAGTGCCAGCGCATATTAAAGGATATCAGTATTTGAGAGATTCCATCATTATGTCTGTGAACAACATGGATATTTTAAATTCGATTACCAAGCAGCTTTATCCAACCATTGCGAAAATGCATGGGACAACATCTTCAAGAGTGGAGAGAGCCATCCGTCATGCAATTGAGGTGGCATGGAATCGAGGAAAAATGGATACGATCAATGAATTGTTTGGCTATGGAATTCAGGCAGGAAAAGGAAAACCGACCAATTCAGAATTTATAGCATTGATTGCAGATAAGATTCGGCTGGAATATAAGGGAAAAATAAAATGCCAGTCTGATACATAAAGCATTAATGATGGGGAGGAAACAGTTATGAAAAATGAAAAAGGTATAAAAGTGCTTATAGCGGACAGTTCAGAATTTGCAAAGAAAAATCTGCAGGAATTTTTGCAAAATAATGAGGAAATAGAATTGCTTGATACAGTAGATAATGGAAAAGATGCCTATCATTCTATTATTGATGAGACACCGGATATCGTTCTTATTGATGTTATTTTACCAGTGATGGACGGGTTTACAGTAATTGAAAAGACAAATGGGAATCGGAGTATTAGAAAAAAACCGGCATTTATTATTATTTCATCCATGGGAAATCAATCGATGGTAGAGTATGCCTGCAAGTTAGGAGTCCTTTATTACATGATGAAACCCTATAATTTAGACAGCATGCTGCATCGGATTTTGCAAGCGGCAATGTCTCATGCACAGGTGGAACGCAATATAAAAAAGAAAGAGCAAAAGCACCATAGAATAAATGGCTGCCTGGAAAATACATTAGAAAATGATGTGACAAATATTATAAGAGAAATTGGCATTCCGGCACATATCAAGGGATATCAGTATATAAGAGAAGCAATTATGATGACAGTAAATGACATGAATCTCTTAAATTACATCACAAAACTGCTTTATCCGACCATCGCAAAAAAATATAAAACAACTTCAAGCAGTGTAGAAAGAGCCATCCGCCATGCGATTGAAGTAGCATGGAATAAAGGACAGATTGATGTGCTTGAAGAGATGTTTGGCTATACAATCAGTGCAGGAAAAGGAAAACCAACGAATTCGGAGTTTATTGCACTTATTGCGGACAAGCTCCGCTTAGAATACCGAATGCAGGCATAAAAAAAGTAATCCGCAGGCAAGAAGACACTTCCCAGGGGAGCCTGTTTCTTAATGAATTAAATAGTAAATTTCAAAATCTTGTGTTATAATTTTGTTAAAAATAAAAAACAGGTTGGAGGAAATTATGAAGAAGATACTATTTGCAAGTGCAGAATGTGCCCCATTTGTAAAAACGGGAGGTCTTGGAGCGGTAGTCGGTTCCCTGCCAAAGCAATTAAATCATAAAAAATACGATGTGAGAGTCGTTTTACCAAATTACCATTGTATTGATGCAAAATGGCGAGATCAGATGGAAACACTTGTAACTTTTCCAATGTATTTGGGATGGAGAATGCAGACAGTTACCGTAAAAACTTTAAATTACGAAGGAATCATTTATTACTTTATCGAAAACAATTTCTATTTTTGCGGAGATTCTCCATATTATGATATGTGGGTAGATATTGAAAAGTTTAGCTATTTTTCAAAAGCTGTGCTGGAAATGCTATCTTATCTTGAATTTGAACCGGATATTATTCATTGTCATGACTGGCAGTCGTCTTTAATACCGGTATTTTTAAAGGCATTTTACTGTGCTGATCCATTTTACCGTAATATTAAGACGGTGATGACAATACATAATCTGAAGTTTCAGGGAATTACAGAAATTGAGCGTCTGAAAGACATTACCGGACTGCCAGATGATATGTTTACTTACGATAAATTAGAGTACAATAACTCTGCAAATCTGTTAAAAGGTGGGCTTGTATTTGCGGACAAGATTACGACGGTAAGTAAGACATATGCTGAAGAAATTAAACAGCCGGAATACGGAGAGGGTTTAGACAGTGTATTACAGCATCGAAGTGCGGATTTATGTGGAATCGTAAATGGAATTGATTACGATATTTATAATCCTGCTATAGATGAATATATTCCCTGTCACTATGACGAGAAAACATTTGATAAAGGAAAGAAAAAGAATAAGGCAGCGCTTCAGACAAAGGCGGGACTTCCAAAGAAAAGAACAGCTTTTACTTTGGGAATCGTTTCAAGACTGACAGAGCAGAAGGGATTTGCTCTCTTTTCCTATATGATGGAACGCCTGATGAAGCAGCCGGTACAGCTTTATGTACTTGGAGATGGTGAGGAAGAGTATCGCAATATGTTCCTTTCTTATCAGGAACAGTATCCAGATAAAGTTTATGTACAGCTTGATTATACAGATGAAATGGCGAAATATATCTATGCAGGCTGCGATGCGATTTTAATGCCTTCACGCTTTGAACCATGTGGACTGTGCCAGCTTATGTCTTTACGCTACGGTGCAGTGCCAGTTATAAGAAAAACCGGCGGTTTGAAAGATACTGTCAGCATCTATAATCCAAAGAGTAAGACCGGAACCGGATTTGGTTTTACAGATTATAATGCAGAAGGATTTTTAGATGCGATCCTTGCCGCTTTGGATGTTTACAAAAATAAACCAGAAGAGTGGAAGAACCTTACGGCAAAAGGAATGAGAAAGAACTATTCCTGGAAAGCATCTTCAAGAAAATACGAGAAATTGTATTCTGAGTTGTAGAGGAGACAGCCGCCGCCTCATTATTAATACATCTTCTGTATCTATCTATATATACTGTATCAGGAATATATTCGCTAAAATTCATACTTTCACAAATTTTGTGGGGATAGTATAAAAGAATCTATAAAGTTACAGAAATATAATAAGATAGTACCAGAGCGTGTCTGAAAAATCATTCCTGCAATCTGCACACCTCAATTTACGGTATATTTTGCCTTCATTCGGTTGCCGTAGCCCGCTACGCCGCCCTCATTCAGGCGAAATCTCCCGCAAATTGTGATGCACATCTTGCAGAAAGCATTTTTCAGACACGCTCCAGGAAACAGAATCTCGGAAGATAACAACTCCCTCTTTGCGGCAGGGGAGCTGTTATCTTTTGAGATCCGTCTGTTTGCTTATTTATCCCTCACCTCTTCAATCCCACTAATATCCGGAGTAATCAACATCGAATAATTCGTATGATAAATCACATATCCCGGTTTTGCCTGTGGTGGTTTCTTAAGGTTTCGACGTTCGGTATAATCCACCTCTACTTTCGGAGCATTTTTGCCCTTTGAGTAATGGGCGGCAAGTCTTGCAGCTTCCTCATAAGTGTGGTCAGGAAGTTCGTTGGCGGTGCCGAGTTTTACAATAACATGGGAGCCGGCCATTTTTTTTGCGTGGAACCACATATCTTTTCCATTGGCAAATTTAAAAGATAGTTCGTCATTTTGAAAGTTATTTTTTCCGACATACATATGGAATCCATCGGAAGAAATGTAGTGGAGTGGTTTGCTCTTTCCCTGACGCTTTTTCTGATTTCTGCCGTGGCGTTTCATGTAACCGCACTCGATTAATTCTTCCTTGATCATAGCGAGGTCATTTTCATCACGGGCAATTTCTAAGGCATTGCTTACAGATTCTAAATGTGATAACTCTGCATATGTTTCTTTCGTAAGAACACTCAATGCTTCATAAGTACGTTTTAACTTTCCATAACGGTCGAAATATTTTTTGGCATTTTCCATTGCAGTTAAGTCTGGGTCAAGTGGAATTGTGATTTCTTTGCCGTCATAGTAATTGATGCATTTTAATTCTTTCTGATGAGGGGTTGCTTCATAACCGTAAGTATGAAGAAGTTCTCCATAGATTTTATATTTTTCTTTTTTATCTGTGTCTTTTAACTGTTTTAACTGTAAGTCGTATTTTTTTGCAGTACGTTCTAAGGCGTTTTGCACGATATGACGAAGATCAACAGATTTCTGACGAATACGGGTCACGACTTCCTTTTGTGCGTAAAAAGTTTCTAATACTTCAGAAATAGAAGAATATTCTTCAGTAGTTAAGTCGCTGAACATAGAAAATGTAAACGCGCCGAACTCTTTTGGGGCGTTTCCTTCGTAAATAATATTTGGAGAAAAAGCGTGTGTTTCTATCTGATTTTTTAAGCGAACGAGTTCGCCGTAAAGGGAACTTTGCTGTACTGGGGTAAGGG
>CAVCBH010000205.1:0-8588 GCA_963600375.1 bacterium
TTGTTACACAGAGTAATAGCTATTTTTTCCCCTGTAATATCAAATTTCATACTTTCATCAATATCAGCTGCACACCTGCAAATTGTAAAAATTGAAGGAATTTTAGAAAATTCTTCAACTTCTTTTGTAATCTCAATATTTATCTGTCCACCAATGCCTATAATATTTCCTCTGTTAAGAGAAAAATGCATGCCACCATAATCTTCATTAAATGAACTATTATAATATTGCGGTATCTCTTTTTTCGCCACAATAAAAGTGCATATAGCAACCTTTCCATTCAGTTTATGTTCTGGGATTCTTTTTTGTATTTCATTTTCATCCGTTTTAATAACTGTTCGATATGAAGTATATGGACATTCTATATGTATGACATATTCTGCCTTACTCTCAATAATAAGTTGTTCGATTTCTTTATTTTCTAATTGTAATGAGATTGAAAGACAAATTTCTTTCATCTCTTGAGAAACTTCCAATTGCATACCAAAGCTACTATTTACATAATCATTCGTCATATCCGAAAGCACCGGATATGGATATAGTCTATGCTTGATATCCATACAAGTTCACCTCCAGAGAGCATTCTTCAGTATATTCAATTTGAAACATTATTTTATTCTTTCTATTTCGCTCAATATTTTCGATAAAAATTTTATTTTCCCTACACTGCAATATTTTATTATTAAGAATATCTATGGCATTACTAATAGAAACTTTTACATTTTTTTGTTCACCGGAAAGATTTATTTGCAAATATCCCTTTCCAGCAGTTTTCCGGGGTTCAAATATTAAAGTATATTTGTTCCTTACAGGATCTGAAATAAATAATCTAACAGACATCGTGCCAATATTTATTACTCTGGCCTCATCGGAAAAATCACCATAATTAGCCGAAAATGCATTTATTCCAATTCCATTTGTTCCTGGAGCATCACCTTCACCTTTTCCAAAACCAGTCCCTATATGAGATGAATTTTTTCCATCATCATGGTCATCTTTTGATCCTGTATCTCCATAATCTTTTACAAATTCTTCTTTATCTATTTCTTCAAGATATTCTGTGCTTCCGTCCAAGATTGCCTCATACCCCATTTGTTCTTTTTCTATCTTTAAGATGTTAATATCAATATTACTTGTGTGCGTACTTACAGCCTCTTCTTTACCCGTATTATCTGTAGATATTAGTTCAAAATCAGCAAAGTATTCTCCCATTCCCTCTGCATCAATTTCATCTACCGTCGTTTTCTTTCCAACATCAAGCACAGACTCCTTCACAAATTTATACAGCATTGATATATTACTTTTCGCTTTTGACTTAGAATCTATACTATGTCTTTCTGGCTCCCAGGCATTGTGCTGCGGATTTTCCATATCTCTAAAGTATTCATTTATCTTCTCGTCTTTCAGCACACATATTCCTGCAAATTGAATTGTTCCTGAAATATTCGCTTTATCAAATATTTTCATACCATTTTTCCGGCACATCATTACCTTTCGATGCAATCCTTGATTCACAAGAATACGTAACTCAATAACTCCCAATCCGGTAAATTCATGTTCTATTTTTACGGTCCTTTCGTCTGTAAGAACCTGATAGTAATTATAAGCAATAGGTGCCATATCTTTAAACTGTTCGATAACTTCACCTAAGTTCTTTGAATTTATCTCCATTCCATCTATTATTACAACCAGTTCATCGTTAAAAATAGCAATGAGAAAATCCTCCAGTAATGAGCTTATTATTTCAGATTTCCACTCATCATTTTTCCGAAAGCCTAGAACAAATATATCTGTACCATATTCCTTTCTTGTATAATTCAGATCAATGGAACGACACTCTCTCAATGGATTATTTTTTTTGTCCGCACTATAATACCCTGTTCCCGTTGTAATGCTGTCTCTATCTTTGAACAATCCTTTTTCCCTAAATGATACTAATTTGGCTATTCCCTGAAATGCCGAAAGTCCGTTAATATCTTTTGTAGCATAGAACAAAGTCCTAATATCAGAACATGCGAAAGGAGCTGCCTTTCCTATTCCAAAACTTCCACCTGAAGTTCCCTCTTTATCAGATACGCCTGCCGCTTTCACAAGATTATGCCATGGTGTATTATATTCTTTATCTGATCCAAGTAATCCTGTTGTATTATAATCACTTATTCTCAACACATTTACAAATTTACTTTCAATCACTTTCTTCGCTTTTTTAAAAAAGTCTATTGTTTTTTTATTCTTCTGTTCTGTCCAAAATTCCAGACATGAATTGATAGAATTTTTCAGTGTACTGTAATCCGGAATCTCCTTGTTCTCAATTGAAAAGCAAGAAAATTCTATAACAACTGGCTTATTTTTATCAAAGCGTGCATCCATAGAATTCTGACATATTTCTCTTGACAAAGACCGATATGGTGATCCCTTAAATGTTTCTATACTTGCTTCACCAATACCTGTAACCGTGCCATAATTATTACTTGGAAAAATCCAACCGTTGGCCATCTCTCTATTCCTTTCATTTCTCTTGTATCTAAAAATCAAATATTATCCCTTCCATAGGTCTGTGCCGCAGGCATATAGATTGCTCCATAATCCAGAATCCGAATCTGCTCTCTTAGAACAGAACTGATAACTGCCGGAGCGTGAGAACTGACAATAAACTGAACCTTTGGAAAGATTGCATGAAGGTCACTTAAGATTGTCTGTTGCCACTGTGGATGCAAATGTAAATCAATTTCATCAATTAGCACAATACCAGGAGTTTTTTCCAGCACCTGTTCTCCCAGTATAGGGTTTAATACTGCCATTCGATAGGCAATATCACCAATCATGCTAAGTGTATTTTTATATCCATCACTCATTTCATCCATTGCGAATTTTTTTGCATTATTCGTCAAACAATCAAGTGTTTTTTCCTTGCCTGTTCCTCATTTAGTATAATAAAGTCCGGTATTTTCCATATATGCATTTCAGCTTTTAATTCCTTGCGGAATACATCCTGAAGGGGAACAATCCATGACTTATCTGCATTTTTTATAACCAGGATTAGCCTCATCTCCAGTGATTCCACATTTGTCATTTCATCTGGAACTCCATCTTTGGGATATCTGTTTAAAAGAATGTTTGCATACAATTCCAAAGAATGCCGCATTTTTTCTGCAATCTTTTTTATATCTTCACGATATCTCTCTTTCTTCTCCTTAGAAGAACATCCATTTATCGGGTTCGGATAATTTGTTTTGGCTTCTATAAAGCATAATTTATTAGCTCTTAATAGTACAAACTCACAGCAACGGACTCCTTGTTGCCTTAACTTATCCGTATATTGTTTGCTTTCTTCAATGTGAAATACTTGATTCTCTTTATATTCTCCAAACTGCATCTCCGATTCCGAAATCGTAATTCCCATTAAAGTACCTCCTCAATTTCCTGTTCATATAACTGTATTGAAGTATCAATAATGGAATTATCCGGCATGCCATCATGCAGATCGCATATCTGTGCCTCTTTTCCTTTATTCAGAGAAATGCACTTAACTGTATTTTCTTTCTTGAGGGCAATCAACAATAACTTTTTAATTACAAAATAAGAATGACTAGTTATAAATACCTGAAGTCCCATTTCATTTGCGATATTATCAATCATGTCCAAGAACTGGCAGACAGCTTTTGGATGCAATGCAGACTCAATCTCATCAATAAATATAATAGAATTGGTATTTAAATAACCATTTGCCAGAAGGCGGTCCATAATAGCAATCTTCTTCACTCCCTCGGAAGTTGCTCCAATGGAAAATTTTTGATTTTTTTTGTTTTTATAATACCATTTACCGCTGTTTTCATCATAATCTACTTTTCCATCAATAACATCTCCGACTACCTTGCGGGAGTTTGCAAATACTGCAAAATTTTTGCCTCTGGACGGAGAGATTCTCAATGCTCTGGCAAGATCATAGTAAGTATCATCAAATCCGAAAGATTTATCAATCTCTCGTGATTTTAAAATAACGGAAAACAGAGACAGTACCTCTTTTGCTGGGATAAAAACAGAATTCCCTTCTTTTCCATTTCTAACCGGTTCTACTGTACTGACTTTGCTAGCTGCACTTTTGGAAAACTGATAATTTAATGACATTTTATCCAATTTCATACGAAAATCCAGACCATCCTTCGCTTTTGCAGTTCTGGACACAAGGTCTCCTAGTTTATCTACCTGAAATGTCCATCTTAACTTTTCCGATAAAATATCGTTAATGGACGATATATCATCGCCACGTTTATATTCTTCCAGAGATTTTACAGCAGAATACAAAGCCTTTAGCAGAAATGTTTTTCCCGTTCCATTTTCTCCAATGATTAGATTTATGTTTGAAAACTGATTGCAACAGAACTTTTCAATCATTCCATAGTTTTTCAATTGTAGTTCTTCTATCCTATATGCCATATCCATATACCTCCAGTCACTATATTATTTCAGTTTTGCCAGTAAATCTACTTTTAATGCCTTCTTCCCTTCCTGAGCAACTTCTACGCCCTGGAATTTCGCATAGTTAACTTTTACTCCGTCGTCCAAATCAATCTCAATTCTCTGATTTGTAATATGAGCAATGGCTTCATCATAAATCTTCATCTCTGCAAGCTGCTTTGTATACTTGGTTACTGCTTTGGTTGCTTTTGACTTTTCAGAAGCTGACGATGCATTATCAATGGTATACTGCGCACTTTGCATAGCTGTCTCTACATATCTCTGTGCCTGATGCAAATAGTCTGTTCGTACACGTCCTACAGTATCTGCATCATAACGGTGCATATAAATCAGAGCTTTAAATCCGTTCTGTTTGCCGCTGTCAAACATCCAGTAAATTGGACGTTTCTGATATATTTTTAAATGATCTTTATAAAAATCTTTCAGAAAATAGTTACGGATAACTTCTCTGGAAGTAGCGCCTTTGTTTCCTAATGCATTTGCAATAAAATCGAGGTTTTCTTCTAAGGTATCTGCGCCGTAGACTGTTCTGACAAATTCTACAAAACGGCTAACGATATCATCTGAGAAATATTCTTCATCAGTAATTGGGATGCAGTTATCTGAATCAGGAATAAAGGTCTTATATCTACTGTCATTCCATTCGCCACCAGCATAAATCAAACCTTCTTGATCAAGAGAATAACGACCAAACATACAGCCAACGGCATAAGAAACAAAACTACGAATGTCTCGGGATAAATCGGCTTTGCGTACAGTAATGTCTTTGTCTTCTACTTCTGGAGTGAGTTCATCCTCTAAGCCGTAAATATCAATAAAAATACGGTTCAGTTCTTCTTCATTGGCTTTTAACTGATTAAAACGATCATAACATTTAATCTGCCACTGGTTAAAAGCTTCAGCAATCGTAGAAATTTTGCAAAGCAATGGATGGTGCTGAAAATCCCATGAAGTTTCAAAGGAATCCCAATCAGTTTGTGATAATAAAATATTGCATTTTGCTAATTGATTTACCTCATCTTCATTTGATTTTCCCTGCTGCGTTGTTGGTTCTATCAATCTACAATATGTTCCTTTATATTTTCCAATATGGCATCTTCTTATTATAAAACTTGTTGTCTGTACAACTTCTCCACCAATTTCTTCAAAAGCTCTTGGACCTAAATGTGCCATATTTATAATCTCATTTAATTGCAATTTGCTCCTCAACTTTTCAAAACTAGAAAGGAACATCCATGCATGCTGTGTAATCATAGCCTGGTACGCATTTTTCTTTGCCATCTCTCCACATTTTTCGATAAATACCGCAAACAAGTCACTCTTGCTATCTGGATAATTTTTCTTTACATATTTAGATAAATCCGCTCCCATTCCAGAAGCACCCATATATGGAGGATTTGTCACCACAGCATCATATTTCTGTCCCAGATTTCTTGCCACTCTTACCAGTTTTCGCAATCTTTCCTGTGTTTCTTCACTTCCCACGCTCTCAAACGAAATCTGCCCAGTTGTACCCAAATCATCTACAAATCTATCCAACACATCCCAATCACATGCATCTACATTTAAGATAGACCCATATTCTCTGGCATCTTTAAATGTATCCAGCAATCCTTCAATCTGCATCATAGCCACATTTCTTTCCATCTCACTCAAATGGTTTCCAAAGAACTGCAAATGATTCCGATTGGTTTCATTACTCTCCACAATCGCATAGACTTTCGGTTCTGGCTTTCCATCTCTTCCTCGCAGGAACCGTCTATTATAACCACGACCTTTCATCATAACTGCAAAGTATGCCAACTGATATGCTCTCTGATCGATATCCAATCCATGAATATTATGCTCTACAATTTCAAATGCCGCTTCTCTTTTATCATATCCAGCACTTTCATAGATATCCATCAGCACATCGAACATTGCAATTAAGATATGACCACTTCCCATACATGGATCAATACAGGTGATATCAGTCGGTTTTAAATCTTTGTATGTAGTACGGATTTCTGCCAGTTTTATATTAACGGATTCTTCCTGTTCTGCTTCTGGAAGATAATATTTCCATCCGAATCTTTCTGCGGTTGCCTTTTCATCTGTACTTGGATTCACTGCTCGTAAATGCTCAATCCAGATTCTTCCCACAGAGTTTTCTACCATATAACGAACAATCCAATCTGGTGTAAAAAGCTGGGTTGCTGCTGGGATTCTTTCTTTTGTGATTTTTACATTCTTTTTCAGTTTTGCAAAGGTATCATCTTTTAATTCTGTATTATAATACTGATACAGCCATCCAATAATCTCTACCTGCCCGGTCGGATTACCTTCTTCATCCAGTGTAGATACATTAAAATCTGCTTCTGGAATACCCGTTTCTGGATTCACCAGCATATAGATGACATCATCTTTATTTGTATAAGAAATACCAAACAGCAATTCCATATAGTTAGAATCCGCCTCAAAAAGCCCCGGCAGAATATCATGTAACTGATGACACTGTTTCAGAAATAATTTGCAATACAGTTTATCGGTATCTTCCGATGTACCACTCATTTTCCAATTGATGATTTCTTCTTTTTCCTGGGCAGTAAGGTCTAAGTCTACATCCAGTGCCTGTGTCACAAGATTCGGTTCCATTTTGCCTTCTTTTTCGGAGGAAAGTACACGAACTCTGTTTGGTAGATAATCATTTACTTCCATAAAACGGATTGCACAGATTCGGTTGAACCAGGTATAAGCGACTTCTTCTACAACTGTTTCAAAACCACGAGACTCAATCTGAGACACCAGCCGTCTTCTCTGCTCACACTGTTTTCTGTTCAAGGTCACTTCTGTTCCTGCAACGGTCTGATATACTTCAAAGTCCGACCCCACGTTGATTGGTTTACTACATGATTTTTCTGTAATACCAAGCATACCTGCTTTATCTGTAACCGAATCAATCAGTTTCCTTCTTGCTTCTATGGCAAATTTCTTTATCGCATTTTTATTCATGTACTACTTCCTCCCACTGGAATATTTAACTCAATGTAATAATCGTATTTTCATCCAGCTCGTTTAATAATTTTTTCTTCATCTCTGTCAGGAACTTATCAATATCCTGCTCATTTTCAATTGAATAGGTTCTCGCACCAGCCACGCTACTAATAGATACATTCTTGCGTTTCTTCGGTTTGAGTTGCACTGAAGGTGTTACCGGCCTCGGTGGTTCTTCTGTGTGACCGCTACCTGTCAGTGGTGTTACCGGCTGTATCGGTTTCGGACGATGTGCTTCTTCATATTCTGTAATTTCATCCATGCAACGAAGCTTCAATGTATCACTTTCCAGTTTGATATTTTTCACTGCTGCAATTTCATGGGAATTGTCAAGCTTCTGCTTTAATTCTGCAAAAGCATTTATAAATTTATTTCTAAAAATATCAGCAAATTCCTTTTCGTCTAATGTATGTAATACTTTTTCCAGATCATCATCCACGATTGGACGCATTTCTTCTGCTTCTTTTTCTAGCAAAGTTACATATTGCTGGACAAATTTCATTGACAGTTCTGGAAGTTTTTGAATCTGACGAAATGGTTCTTTTGCTGTCACAATTGCTTCCATCTGTGCTACATTATCAATGATTTCCTGCTGACGTACATAAATCTTGCTGCTTTCAAACATCTGAATCTGTTTTTGTGCCTTCTCAAAGATTTTTTTCTGGTCACCATGAAAAAAGTCAAATACTGGTGCTGTGTCTTCTGCATCATCTAGCAAGTCATCTTTTTCCCTGTCCACTGTCTTAAAGAATTCTGCGGGTTCATTAATTGCAAGAAGTTCTTCTAATTGTTTCTTTGCATGTTCCATCAAAGCTTTACATGGTAAATTCGGGTTGATACGATATTCAACCATAACATCCGAAAAGGCAGCTAACTTATTCTGTGCTTTATTTTTAAAGGTTTTCATAATGACGTCATCATCATCACTGGATAATGGATAACCAAAATAATCTTTTATTATTTCTTTGGTAGAACGAATCTGACGGTCAGTTGCTCTTTCTCTGATATCTATCAGTAGCTTTTCGACAAATTCACGTTTTGTCAGATATCGTACCAATTCATCCTTTGTATTAGAT